>NZ_VWVR01000006.1:1560714-1872857 GCF_015712685.1 Exiguobacterium sp. SRB7LM
ACGCATCGACACGGTCATGCCCACAATCTTCTTTATAGTTCGGAACGCGGTTCATGTCGGTCGTATACACATAGTCGAATCGCTTCGCCGTCTCAATGAAACGGTCGTAGTGAATTGGGTCTTCTTTGTTCCAAAAGACGGTCGGGATGTTGTGATAACGGCACCAAGCAAGAAGCGCGTCGAGCTCTTCCCATGTGTTCGTGCCATATTTGACGATTTTCTTCTCCCATGCGCCGGCGTTCCCTTTCCACGCCGATTCGACGACGAGGACGTCCGGTTGCTCATCGAGGAGCACCGTCTTCCAGTTGTCCGGCGTGAACGTGATGAGCTGACATTCTGGTTTGTAGGATGCCATCGTGAACTCATCGAAGATGGCCGCGACCTTCAGTTCGTGTAGTTCACGTGGGACCGGTGCGAAGAAGCGAGCCTCGCGCACGTCCATCCATGTCGGGTTTTCTGTACCGTCGCTGACGAGTTCTTCGGCGACACGGATGCGGTCGACCCGAGCCTCTCCGACACCGTCGACACGGAGGGCGAAACGAAGGAAGCGGATGCCACGGTCAAAGTAGAAGACTTTCTCGCTTCCGATTTGAACCTGTTGCATGATCTGACGCTCCGTCGCCGAGTAGGCGATGATGTAGAGGACGACGTTCGCCCCTTCATCGGCCACACCGTCGAGCGTGACACGGTAACGACTATTCGCCTTCACTTCATACGGGAACTCTGTCGGGAGCAGTTTGAAGCTGTTGTTCATCTCTGCATACGAGATGTAGCGGCGCTGATCGTCCTCGCCTTTCAACTGGACGACGAGTTGGTCATCTCGACTCTTCAATTTGATGAGGTCGGGTGCCGGGATCGTCCACATGTCCGGTTTGAGGGACAAGACGTCTTCACGGCGGACACTCTTCTCGCGAATCATTCCGATATTCAAGTTCTCAAGCTGTCCTGACCCGTTCACGCGGATGAAATAGCGGATGGAACGGTGTGACGGCGCGATGCGGACGATACCACTCAGTCCGAGTGGCACTTCAATCAAACGATCCTGCCCAGACACCGTATATGTCGCGATGAATAGCGAGGCGTCCGCTGTACCCGTGCGGTCCCCTTTCAAATAGAAACGATACAAGTCATCGTCCATATCACCCGTCTCAAAATCGATGCCACGTTCCGTATCGACGTGTGGCAGCGCGATCTCATCGACGCCATAGTGCGTGTATTGGTTCCCTTCGGCACGGACGACGAGCGTGTCTCCGTCGAAGTGAGCAATCTCACTCTGTGGTTTGAGAGAACGGAGTGACGACGACGTAAGTGGATAACGGAAATCAAAAGCATCGAGTGATACGTTCGCAGCCGTCCCTTCGACTGTCCAAAGCGACTGCTTGCCGAGCATGAGCTCGACGAGGCTGAACGCTCCTGCCCCGTTGACTTCAAAATGAGCCCGGACGATTTGTTCACCCATGCCGAGCGTCACATCGACCTGATCGCCGTCCTGTACCGTCACGTAACGAGTACGTCCACCTTTACGCACGACTTCTAACATCAACGTTGGCATCAGACCTTCGCGCGATTTGACACGCATCATAGCCGTGAACGTCTTTTGACCTGATTCGACGAGGTCGTTCACCGAGATGATATCTGAACTCGCGTTCGGTCGGTACGTGACGGTGACCGGCTCGTCCCCAGAGAAGACAAGGTCCGTCCCTTCAACGTGTACGTAAGGTGAGCGTGTATACCAGTTCGGTACGAGTTCACGTAGTTGATGCGATTTGTTCGGGCGTTTGTTCAACACTTTACGACCGAGTCGCTTCGACCGTTGTACCCCAAGGTAAGCGGCGCGACGTGCTTTTTTCTGCCAATCCATCCTCATATCCTCCAAATCATCGAGTCTTTCGAGCTCGATTCTTTATTTGCGAATGCGTCGTGCAACAGCTTGTGCCTTCAAAATCGCTTTTCCGGCTTTCGATTGCACAAGACGACGATACTTCTGATTCAACACATCATATTTACGTTTCAAGTCACTGAGCGCTTGCTCTTTCTTCTCGAACGTCTTCACGGTCCATTCAAACGTGTACAGAAGATCTCCATACTTTTGAACGAGTCGTCGATGCTTTTGACGTAATAGACGTTCATCATGTTTCAAATGACGAATCTCTTCTTCCTGCAGTTTGATTCGTTGTTTCAACAATCCGATTTCTTTTTCAAATTCGTTGCTCATGCTCTCACCTCACAAGTATGCGTCAAAGTAGAGACGCTTCAATTCTTCTGTTTGTCCTGATTCATATAAGTCGACGAATTGTTTTACAATCGGCGTCTCTAATTCCATCGGACGATACTGTTCGATGATTTCATAAAGCATACCGGCATTGTCGACAAACTCTTCCGGTTTGCTTCGGCGTAAGAAGACCAAGTACCACATCGAGAAGAAGCGTTCGAATCGTGTGGAACGGTATTGATCGAGTACGCCTTCTCGGGCGAACGCTTTTGCCCGTGCCGTCTCCCGAATGACACACTTCGTAAAGTACTTCTTCGTGATCGTATTGACTGTCGAACCGGCGACGGCCGCGTAATAATCATGAATCGTCAAGTCGAGAAGAGCGACTCGTCCTGCGCTCAGGAACATTTCCTGGAAGAAGAGCGAGTCTTGCCCGACCGCACCGATGACCTGTTTCAAATTGTGCTTCTGGATGAAGTCTTTTTTGATGACCATCGTCTGGATACTCTGTACCTTGAAGTTGTGCTCGAGCAAGTACGCTCTCGGGTCTTCGATGACGCGAACACCATCTTTTTCAAGGCCGTCTAGCTCAATCATGGCCTCACGGTTCGCAAGCTTCAACATACTTCCGACTGCGAGGTCAAGCGCGTCATTCTCTTTCATGATACGGAACAGTTCCGCATAGCCGTCGTTGACCGCTTCATTGTCCGGGTCAAGGAAAGCGATATACGGTGTCGTTGCCAATTCGACGCCTTTGTTTCGCGGACGCGACGCACTGCCGCTGCCCCCGTCGTTGAATGAGTACGTGTAGACGTTCGGATACTTCCGCACGAGGCGTTCGATATAGCCGATCGTCTCTTGGTCCGTCGAACCGTCGTCGACGAGCCAAATCTCCATGTCTTCAAACATCGAGCTACGGCGAAGACTAGAGAAACATTTGTTGTAGAGATAACGACCGTTGTTATAAATCGGTACGATCATTGAAAGCGCATAGTCACCCGGTTCGTTCGGGACGAGCACGTCATCTGCCGCGAGCAGTTCGAAATGATCGATGGCATAGCCTTGTCCCTCGATACGCTGGTCGTCCCGAAGCGTCTCAAGCGACAGGTGGGTTGCTGCAAACATCGTTAACGCGACGTCATCGTATCCCTCTACGAATTCATGTACAACGTCCTGCCCTTTCGTCACGAAAGCGACGTCCGTGTATTTGAAGGCGTTGACCATATCCTCTACATAATAGTCGAGGTAGTGATAACGGTCGTCAAATACCGTCACAAAGTCGGCTGTGCGTAAATCGACTTCTTGTAAATCCGCTTCTGCGACAAAACGTTTATGCGGATAGGATTGGCGCTCGAACTGTTCACGCGTCGCCGTCACGTCGCCACGACCGATGACGAGAACGTCACGACGGACTTCGTGGTGAATGCCGAGAACGAATAACATTTCGTTGAAACGATCATAAATTGTATGGTTCGAGAAGATGGTACGGACACCAGATAGTTGATGCTCGAGACGCTCTTCGTCTGTATCGAACATTTCTAAAATCCCTTGCGCATCCAATGCGCTCGTCGCGATGAATACGTTCGGGAAATCGTTGTTGACGGCCACGTTGTAGTTCGTCAAGACGAGTTGTCCCCGTGCCTGTGCCTCATAGATGGCTTGCGCACTCATCGTCGGACTGTTTTTCACTTCATTGACGTGAAGAATCCAGTTCGAGGTTTCTTTCAACGCCTCGATCTCCTGTTGGTCCCCATGGACGAGGACATCTTGAAGTGATTTCGGTGCGAACGACACCTTCGATTCATCCGCTTCGCGAATCACATAAAGAGACTTATTCGCATCACGAACACCTTGTGCGAGTGTCTCCAAGTCTTTTGCGAAACGTTGTACCGGGAAACGGTTCGTGACGACGACCGAATCCGACTGAACACGCGTCATCCCGATTGGATTGAAGCGAAGTGGGTCGATTCCCGGACGGATGACAAAAACGCGCTCATGTCCGGCTTCTTCGATATAATCCGTCACGCGCTCCTCGCTTGCCGTAAAGATATAGTCACACTGTGCGGCGAGTGAGGAGAAACGATCGTAGTGATTCGTATCGAGAGTAGTTTCAAACACGACACGAACATCAATTTGTTTGGCTTTACGAATCAAATTCTCCAACCAGTGACGTGAGTGCGAACGCGGCGAACCCATGTGGTGGAATGCGGTCGTCTCATCTTCCACTAGCGCGGCCGAGATGAGAAGGAAGTCAATCTTTTCGATTTCAGCCAGCTCTAAGAAACCCGTCACATTCTCAAATAAATGGACATGACAAAGCCGCTCTAACTCTTTCGCTCGTTTGACAGGACCGACGAATGCCACTTGCACGTCCGCCTTCTCATAAAAATTGCTCCCATTCGATGCGATACGAGTCACATCTTGTTTCGGGAGTCGCGCTCGAGCTGATTCGAGTTCCGTTTTTAAGGTAGCTTGCTGTTCTTCAAACAATTTATCGTCAAGACGCGGGCGTTGTGCCTGTCTCGACAATGAAGGAAGGTCCTCAAGGGTGATCAAGTCATCTCCGTTCAATGCTTCTCTCCGGTCGACCCGTTCTTTTTCTTCTTTCAACCACGCAATGTGCGCTTGCACATCGCGTAGCGTCGCTTTTACATCCATACGTCCGCTCCACCTTTTTTAAGTAATCAGTATTTCTTCATCTTATCGTATCTTAACAGAGTTATATGTCGGTCGCAATTTGATGACAAATGTACACGCCTGAGTTTCCTATAAAAAAGACGGACCCATTCCTGGATCCGTCCGAAAGTAATCAATGATTGTCTTATTCAGCTGCGTTGACGTCGACGATACGTCCTTCAACAGCAGGTGTGACTTCTTCGCCGAGGCTGATCAAGTGATCGCGGAAGTTTTCCCAGTCGATGAGACCGAGGTCATTGACGCGACCATCTTTGAATGCCGTTTCAAACTCAACATAGTTGTCTCCACCTTGCGCTGTGAAGAAGTTCGTTGCGACTTTGTAGCTCGTCGCGTCTTCGACATCGACAAACTCTGTGCCGTTGTTATACTGCAAGCTAACGATGCGCTCGCCAGCCGGTTTCGAGCTGTCGAACAATACTTTGAATCCAGATACGTGGAGGAATCCACCGTTCTCGATTGGGTAAATGCCAACGCTACGCTCGAAGGCCGCTTTCAATTCGCTACCTTTCAAGTCCATGATGGCAAGCGTGTTTCCGAATGGAAGTGTCGTCAACACTTCACCTGTCGTGACAGGACCTGCATCGATTGATGCACGGATTCCACCACCGTTTTGAACGGCACCGATGACAGCAGAATCATATTCTTTTGCTTTCGTGAGCATACCGTCTGTAATCAAGTTACCGAGGGCAGTTTCATTTTTACGGACACTCGGTGCTGTTTCGTCACCTTTGTCACGTGGGTTATCGAGTGGAGCTGTGAGCGAGACACCGATTGGGTCTTGGCTGATTGTATCCACGACATCTTTGAATGGTGCGAGCAACTCGACCGCGTATGGATCTGGTTGAAGTGCTTTCACGTCAATCAAGCTACCTGCATGTTTGATGACTTTTCCATCCTTGTCGAACTCGACATCAACCGTTCCGAGGAAATTGCTGTATTGGTCCGCTTGAACGATGACCGTTGGCTCTGTTTTTCCTTCTGTGATGAGGACCGGAGCGCTCAAACGAGTATGCGTGTGGCCACCGACGATGATGTCGATCCCATCTACGTTTTCAGCAAGCAACAAATCGTTGTCGAACGCTGGATTGTCGTTATACCCAAGGTGTGAGACAGCTACGATTTGATCGACGCCCATCTCTTTGAACGCGTCGACTGCTTTTTGTGCTTCTGCGATGTAGTTTTGGAATTCAATCGGACCTGGGCTAGCGATGGATGCCGTCTCTTCTGTTGTCAAACCGAAGAATCCGACCTTCTCGCCATCCACTACTTTGACGACACCTTCATAAAGACGACCGTTGTACGCTTTTTGCGAAACTTCGTCACGGTAGAGGCTCTTCATGTATTGGTCATTTGCATAGTTGACGTTCGAGCTGACGAACGGGAAGTTCGCATAGCGGACGAAATCAGCAAGTTCTTTATGCCCTTGCTCTGTACCGAGATCGAATTCGTGGTTACCCGGCACCATCAAATCATATTTCATGTAGTTCATGAGTTTGAGGTCAGCTTGACCTTTGAACTCGTTGAAGTAAAGCGATCCTGAGAAGACGTCCCCTGCGTCGATCAAGAGGCTGTCTGGCTTCTCTGCACGGATTTGCTTGATGGCTGTCGCACGTTTCGGTGCGAGATCGAGCGCGGCGTGCGTGTCGTTCGTGTGCATGATCGAGAGCTTGTATCCTTCTACTGTATAAGGAACTTCAAGTGTGATCGTTTTACCACGGTTTGTATATGTAGCCGTCGCGACGAATTCGCCGACTTCACTCGTGTCGATTTTGCTCCAACGTACTGCTTTTTCATACGTCCCACTTGCAAATTTCACTTGTTGCTTCACGATACCAAGTGCCGGTTTCCCTTGTTTGAACACGAGTGGCTCGCTCGGTGGTAAAATCGCAATCGGGTGATCGAGGACGCGTACGCGTTTCTCAATGTACTTCCCTTTGCCTTTGACGATTCCCTTAGCTGTTTGGAATGTACCTAATTTCTCCAAGTTGACGCTCGATTTATACCAATGGATCGGCGCGCCCTCATATGTAGCATCGAGTGCAGCATCCAAGTCCCCTGCGTACACATACGCTGATTTCGCTTTGACGACTGGTGCTTTCGACGCAGCTTCCGTGACAACAGCCGGTGCGAGCGATGCAGTCGATACGGCCGCTACAGCGAGTGCTGTGTACAACTTACGAGATGATTTCTTTGTCATGTCCAATTCCCCTTTCAGATTTGCGAAGAGGACACACAAGAGAAAGCGCTTACATCATTCGACTTTTTACTTACCACGATTACCCCAAAGTCGTCCGTTTTTCCCTTATATGTACAAATCGCTCTAGTTCTAACGTAACGGAAACGCGTCCAATAAACAATCACAAATTGAAGATTTTTAAGGTTTTTACAATTTCCACAAAAAACGATTCCCTCATTATGTAAAGGACGACATCACTTCGTGAGAGCGTCGTGACGTTTTGTCCTTTATACGTCACGACTTTCCTCACACGGCACATGAATGACATGCTTTCCCCCGTTTTCAATCCAATACGAGACGATGTACATCCCATCCCGCTCTTCGACCTTCGTATCGACGACACGCTTCCCGGTCCGGTCTAGTCGAATCAGAGTCAAAAAGCGAACTTCGCTACCATGTTCAATCGAAACGACTTGCTGGCGGGGAGTCCACTCCAAATCACGCATGGACACATGGCTCGGTTCAAGTGCCATATAAGCCTCTTCGCTTTTTAAAAGCTGAATGAATTGAATGGCTCGATTCGAGGCATCTTTAAATCGAACGTTGTGTTCTTCTGGTGTACCCGCTACCAGGTCCAAACCGGGTGCCAGATGGAAGCGCTGGACAAAGAGGTCCGCTTCCGGCGCAACAATCCGATCAAACACGACAAGCGTTCGCGCCTGATCGTACACGACACGCCGAGTATGAACGGCCCCTTTTCCAATCAAGCGGCTCACTCCGGTCGCCATCATCTGTTTCCGCGTCTCTTTCACCTCTAGGATTCCGCTCTCTCCGATTCGCTCGATCGACAAGTCGAGCTCTTCTCCGAGTCGATGTACCGTATTGTGCGCCGCGACACGTAGTGCTTGCGCACGCTCAGGTCCGTCCACGTAGCCATACCGACCAGTTTCGACGATGAAATCCCTCCCCAATCCATATAGTTCGAGACTCAAGTCGTCGGCATGTTTATGTGCACTCCCATGGTATCCCGCTGTCATCAGAATATAGGTGGCGTCACGAAACGGCCGCTTTGCATGGTGCCAATATTCACGCATGACCGCATATTGAGAGCCTAGATTCGCCAGCAGTTCTTCTGGGCATTGTCCTTGTGTCCCTCCGCTCACGGCAAAGGCTAGTTCGGGAAACGTTTCAATCCGAGGAATTAAACGGCTTCCCCGAAGCTGTCCTCCTGTATCCCCCACGATCGGCAAAGTTTGGTTTGGTTTAATGAAATGCAAGAGGCGCCCTGGCATCCGGTCGATGCGTCCAATCCCTTCCGGCAACGTGAATCCATTTAAATCGGCCCAGTCTCTAAATCGACTTAGCGTATGGTACACGTAAACGTGATAGCCAGGCGAGTGCTCCAAGTGGGTCCCGTCCTCCGAAAGGCAAATGTCGAGTTGCTTATTCAACCGCGCACGCGCAATCCTTCTCCAATCCGCACTGCGATCAAACTCCGGAAAACAGGAAGCAATCGCAAACAGTGCCATATCTTGAAAGAGCCCATGGTTATGGAGCGGACGATAAAAGGTAGGGGTCGCCAGTAATGTCGCATGTTCATATAACAGATGTAACAAACGGCACGTCACATGGGCATCATGATGGATTGATGCCTGGCGATACGCTTCAAAGAAACGGAGTATATGGAATACTCGAATCGCCGTCCCGTGCGCATGGTATGCTACACGCCCCCGCGGACCGCCATGTAGCGGGTGATGGCTCTCCCAGCTATCGATGATTTGGTGTGCATAGTGCAAGTATCTTTCGTCTTGCGTCACCTCATAGGCATGGGTCAGTTGATTGACCGTCGTCAAATAGTGGAGTTGGAAAAGGAAAGAGTTGTTGTTCACAGGTGGTAACATTTTGTTCCAATCGAACGTCCGAACATCACGGACGGCCAATGTATGCGGAAGCGATGGGATATACCATCTTCCGTTCAACGTCTCTTCCGCAAAATGAACCGCCTGTTCATCACGGATTTGTTCATAATGGTACGAAGCGAATGTGCGCTTTTGTTTCATATAGTCACAGACGAGCAGTCGCTCCATCTTGTCCGTCAATTTGATTTTCGAAAGGGGTTCGGTCATAAGGAGCATCACATCCGTCGCGCGGACGAGTGCTTCCCTTCCTTCTCTATGGACAATATAATATCGACCGTATGGACGGATGAGCCGTACCGTCTCGGTCGTCTCGAGCCGACTGTCTGGCACCATTCGTCTTCCCTTCCATTGATAACACATCGTCCCTGCCGAGATGACGACGTCCCAACCATCGCTCGCTTTCCCCGAGAGCGAACCCCGAAGTTGAGCCACGATCTGTTTTGCATGTGAATGTTCCATTCGTTCCCTCACTTGTCAGTTGTTCTACTTGAAAATTCTACCTTAGCAAATGGTGGGATTCAACAACTACTCTTATCGTCCACGTAAAAAAGCCTGGCAGTCGCCAGGCTTCAATCATTTTGGAACGTCGAGAGTATGGGTCTCGCCGTTGGAAAGTGTATAGGTGAGTTCATACTGATTAGCTTGTTCCTTGACCGTCGTGTCGACAATCGAGGTGTTCGTCCGGTCGATCCGCATGAGTGTGATGTAACGCACGTCCGTACCGTATTCAATGGAGACGACTTGGTCGCGAAGCGTCCACTCCGCATCACGGACCGAGAGATGACTTGGTTGAACGGACATATATGACTCTTCGTCCGTCTCGAGCTGCATCAGTTGAATCGATCGACGACGGCTGTCTCGGAACGTCACGTTCTGTGCCTCGGTCGTCCCTTTGTATAGCTGCAGACCCTCTCCGAGGTGGAAGCGCTGGACGAACATGTCCGGCTTCGGCGAGGTGATGCGGTCGTAGACGACGAGCGTTTTCGCCTTGTCATAGACGAGGGTGCGGCGATGCGTCGCCCCTTTCCCGATCAACGCGCTCTCTCCGATGGCAAGGCTCGTCTCTCCACGGTCTTCGGTCTTCACGATACGGCTCCGACCGATCATGCCTTTGCTTAAGTCCAAGTTTTCCCCGTATCGGTGGACGGTGTTATGGGCCTCGACTTTAAAGACTTCCTTCCGTTCCGGTCGCGACGAATAACCGAAGCGACCCGTCTCGATGATGAAGTCACGTGCCAGTCCGTAGAAGTCGATGCTCAAGTCATCGGCATGCTTGTGGGCACTGCTATGATAACCGGCTGTCATCATCACTTGTGTCGCACCCGAGAACGCCTCAGGTGGACGCGACCAATATTCGCGCATGAAGCTGTATTGATCCCCGATTTGCTTCGTCAATAGGGTCGGTGCCACGCCCTCTGCCCCTCCGCTCACCGCGAAACTGAGCTCCGGATATTCGTTCGTCTTTGGAATGATGTTCATCCCTTGAAGGTGCCCCGTCGTGTCACCGAAGATCGGAAGCGTCCGATTCGGCTTCAACATGTAGGTGAGCTGATCCGGCATCTTCTCGATATAGCCCGAGCGTGAAGGCAGAACGAACTGGTTAGCCTCGGCCCATTCGATAAAGCGCGACAACGTATGATACACATACACGTGATATCGAGGTGAGTGTTCAAGGTGGACCCCTTCCGGCGAGATGCTGTGGGCGATCTGCGCCTGGAGCCGCGTGCTGGCGGTCGATTGCCACGCCTTACTCCGGTCAAACTCAGGGAACGTCTGGGCGATGGCGGTGAGCGCCATGTCTTGGAAGATGCCGTGGTTATGTTTCGGTTTGTAGAAGTCGGACGATGCCAAGATCTCCCCATGCTCATACAATGTTTTCAACATGAGCTCAGTGAAGGCAGGGTCCCGATAGAGTGACGTCTCTTTATACACATCCCAGAAATTCAACAAATGGAACACACGAATCGCCGTTCCTTGGTCATTGTATCCCCACTTGAGTCGTTTGTAGTTATAGGCTGGGTGTGCCTTCGTCCAACTTTTGATTAGTCGTTCGCCATATTTCAGATAGGCGAGGTCACCCGTGTCATTGTACGCTTGCGTCAACTGATTGAGGACCGTCAAGTAGTGGAGCTGGAACGGGAACGAGTTGCTGTCCACGGCCGGGACGTCCTTATGCCAGTTGAACGTGTCGATGTTTGGGACCGACAGATTGTTCGGTTTCGTCGGGATATACCAGTTGCCGGCGAGCGCCCGATCGGCGAACTGTTTCGCCTGTTCTGTCGATAGCCGGTCATACTCATACGGGATATGGGACTCGGTCTGCCCCATGTATGTATGGACGAGCGGACGGTTCGTTTTCGATTGGATACGTGCTTTCGTCAACGAACGGGCCGGAACGACCTCCGCCTGGCTTTTCTTGATATAGATCCGTTTGCCGCCGGCCATGGCAAGGTAATACCAACCGGACGGGCGCACGATGCGGTATTCTTTCGTCGTGTTCGTCTTCTGTAGCGGGACCAATTTCTTCCCCTTCATTTGGTGCAGCGTGGTCGACGGAGCGACGCGCACGTTGAAGTCCGAGTTGGCCGAAGCCGTCGTCATCGGTGCGAACAGGAGCATCCCGCTCAACATCCCGATGGATAATCGTCTATACAAAGGTTTCATGATTTTCCTCACATTTCCGGTTTGATTTCACCCTGTAAATTATATCCATTAACCGAATGCTAAACAACTAAAACTTGGATATCATTTACCTCTTGATCAAATCACCACCTGACATCCTCCTATAATGGTTGTTATAGAGAATCGATGCTTCCGATGGATAAGGGATACAGGTTGTGCCATACAGCATTTCTGTGCTGTGTCTGATTTGGGCTGACGAAACTTCAATGTTCGTGAGGTGCGAAATCTGCATAACAACCATTATGCTGTATCCACCTAGGAAACTTGAGACGCGCGCGGGAAAGCAGCCCACCATGCCAGATGCTAACGAACAGATCAAAGAGTGGGAGCCGATGATCTTTTACGTCATCCGACAGCTCCATCTCCATCCGAACGAAGTCGACGATGCCGCCCAAACGGCACGAATCGCCCTATGGCGTGCTCTTCAAGACGGCAAGACGTTAGGGAAAACGTACTGTTTCATCCGTATCCGTGGGGCCATCCTGAACGAACGGGCCAAACAGGCGAAGACGCTCCAACACGAGGTCGCGAGCGAACGACTCCCAGAACAAGTCGACCAGCGCGAAGTGCCCCTCTCACTTTGGCTAGACGACAAACGATCCACTTTACCAAATCGCCATTTCACCTTACTCTGCCATATGCTTCACGGGACCGAGGCATCGCTCGGGTACTCGCCGAGTCGACTACGCGCCTATAAGGCCGAACTGCAACGGATGCTCCGTGAGGACAACGAGTAAGAGGAGACAGGAAGATGACCTTACACATGAAAGACGCCGTCGCCCAGCACATCCACTATTTACGCATGACCGGAAAATCGGACAACACGGTCAGCCAGGCGACCTATAAGTTTGCCCGATTCGAAGCCATCATGGGAGAAGGCAGGACGCTCGACGAATTAAAAACGAGGCAGGACGTCATGCCGTATATCGACACGCTCCGTTCGGAAGGATGTCAACCGGTGACCATCAACAACTACTTGAGCGCTCTTCGTGGCTTATACGATTGGGCCATCGCCGAGCATCTCGTCACCCATAACCCCTTTCATCAGTTACGGGTGAAAGTGACCGAGCGCCATTCAGCGGAGATCCCCTCCCCTAGACAATTGTCCGCCGTCATCGATGCCATCGACGTCCCGTTGTATCGTACGTTTTTAACCGTTCAGCTCCATACGGGTATGCGGATCAACGAGGTCCGGCTGTTAAAACTCGATGCGATCGATTTGCAGGAGCGGTTACTCTATGTCCGAGAATCAAAGAACGGAAAGCCCCGGAGAATCCCGTTGAATGACAAGATTCACTCCGTCCTCTCCACCTATCTCGATGAGGAGCGACGTCCCGTCGACTCACCCTATGTGTTCCCGTCTGCACGAGGCGCCTTGATTTGTAAGACGACCATCAATCGTCACCTGACGACGGCTGCCACAGAGGTGCTCGGCTATCCTGTCACGTCTCATACGCTCCGCCATGCGTTTACGACGCACCTTTATGACAAAGGGGTCATGGAGACGACGTTATCTGAATTACTTGGCCACTCCGAGCCGAAAACGACACGTCGGTACATCCGCGTCCGCGAGAATCATCTTCGCGATGCGGTGGAACGGTTGACGTTGGATTAAAGATCATACAAAGAAGACCGACCTGTGAATTAGGTCGGTCTTCTTCGTATGGAAAATCGGTTTCTGCTTGAACGGGACCAGACCATCTCCGATCGACGTGGAATCGTTCTTATCTGTTTACGATATACACTTTCAGTAAGTACACGGTGATTCCGATCAATGCCGCGATAGCCAAATACACAATCGGCACTAATAACCCTGGCGCGGTAAGAGAAATCCCGTAGATGACGAGTGCCGTCACAAAAAAAAGTAATAAAAACAAACTAACGTGCTTCATTCATATCTGCCCCTTTGGCATATGACATACAAGTCATTCGATCCACCTCACTTTATCATATTTTTCCAAATGAGGTCTCAACATGCATCCGTCGCAATCCTTCATCAATCGTCGGGAGAAAGTCAAATTGAACCTACCTCCATTTAAAATAAAGATGATATAGAAAATTAAGGGAATAAACACACCTCATGGTATACTTTGAAAAAGAAGTAAATCCAAATTTATTGAGGTGTATGCATGAAACGAATATTACTCGTCCTCGTCTTAGTAGGAGCTTGGGGCATGACCCCAACAGACTCCGTCCAAGCTGCGACGAACCCTTTCGATATCCGCTCCATCCCGAATGCGACCGTCTATGAAATGAAGAACGGTCGATTGACGAAAGTGGCAGCGTATTCGACAACAAAACGCTATACAGCCGTCAGTACGTCCGGCTGGTACTACATCGCACTAAGTCATACGAAAAAGATCTACATAAAGAAAAGTCAGGCCAAGCTCTTACTCGGTGACCCACTCACCGCTTCGAATTTGAAGTCGAGCGGAACGGCACGACTCGCACATGAGTATATGAAACAGATGCCACTTCACGCGCCATATGAATATGAAAAATTGACACCTGCGCGCGCCGTCGACTACGCCAACCGTGCGATTCGTGGGGATTGGTCGATCCCGTCCAAACCATATCAATTGTCCGTCCCGAACGTCGATACGTTTAACTGGCACCGGGACATCCCGAGCTCGTCGAGCAATTCCTATCCGTTCCAAATTCATTATTTGACGGTGCTCAATCAATTGACCCAGGCGTATAACGAGACCGGCAATACCGCTTATTTGAAGTACGGGGTACGGGTCGTTAAAAGTTGGACGAAAGCCCATCCGATTGCGAACTACAAACAGTACCGTTGGCCATATAACGACCACGGCACGTCGATCCGGACGTTCCATCTCTTGAATTTTTGGGATGCCTATAAATCTTCTTCACTCTATAAAGATACGGCCTTCACGGGACTGATGTTGCGGACGCTCCACGACCATGGCACGTTACTCGCAACGTCTAGCTTCTATAAAAATGATCACAATCATGGGATCTTCCAAGACATGGCGCTCACCGCCATCGCGCAGACGTTCCCACAGTTCGACCAGAGTGCGAATTGGAAAAACACTGCTGACAGCCGCCTCGATAAACAGATCCGCCACAGCATCACGTCGGACGCCGTCCACCTCGAGCATTCACCCGGCTATCAGTCCTATATGTATCACGTGCTCGACCGCTTCCTCATCTGGGCAGAAGCGAACCGTTTCTCACTCCCTTCGAGCATGGCACGGGTCGAACAGATGCCGAAGCAACTGACGTATATGATCAAACCGAACGGGACACTCCCGATCTTTGGGGACACGTCCGGTGTCAGACGGAACACCTCGATCATTCCGCATATCGAGGATTTCCCCGAGCTCGTCTTCGCCCTCACCCAAGGGAAGGAAGGGACACGTCCACCGGTCACGGCGAAACGGATCAGTAACCAATACAGTTTCATGCGCGAATACTGGGCATCTCCACCTCGCGCGTTCAATCAGGCGACCCAGGTGATGATGACAGCCGGTTATCACAGCAGTGCCCACAAGCATGCCGATGACTTGAGCATCGACCTGTACGGCCTCGGCCGCGACTTCATCATCGAGACGGGTCGCTACGGCTATACGAATCGCCCCGAACGTCAGCGCGTCTTCGGTGTCGATGCCCATAATACCGTCCACCGTGACGGGGCGAATCTCGACCTCCGCTCCACGATGCGTGGGAAGAGCAACATCAAGACCGTACAAAATCTCGGTTCGACCCTTCTTACGATTGGGGAGAGCCAGCTCATCGGGAACGGGGCGACGCATCGACGGACGCTCGTCTACGACAGAGAACAAACACTCATCGTCTACGACCGGATCAGTTCACCCGCAACCACGAAGTTCGTGCAGCGGTTCCATCTCGCCGAAGGTCTGAAACTCCTTCAGAGTTCGATGGCGACCCAGAACGTCGTCTACGGTGATACGAACGGGCGAACGATCCAGCTCATGCAGCTGAACCTTAAAAATTCATCGATGCGCAACAGCACGAGTTTCGTCGCCGTAGAGGATTACGAATGGAAGCCGCGTCCACAAGTTATCTCGTATAATACCGGGAAAGACGTGCGCTACCTCACGCTCATCCGACTCGACCAGTCGAAGACGACGATTCGGTCGGCCAGTGTGAAAGTGTCCGGTTCGAGCTACATCGTGACTTATACGCTCTCGAACAAAGAGACGAGACAGATCAGTGTGCCGATTTAATAGAATCGACGAACTTTACCAGGTGACTTTCATTGAATTTGCATTTGTGAATTACACTTGTTAATATTTTTTCGGTATAAAAAATTTTATTAGGAGGTATAAGCATGCCTACAGGCGAACTCGAAACAAGTTCACTTAGCATCGACAGATTAAGATCAAAGATCATTGAAGGGGAAATTAAAATCCCTCCTTTTCAACGAGCTTTTGTTTGGAAGAAAGATCAGATTACAGAACTCTTAGATTCAATCTATAATGACTATCCTGTAGGAAGCGTATTACTTTGGGAAGTAAATGAAAAACTCCCCTCCCTTAGAAACATTGGTGGATATAATCTCCCACAAAAAAATGATGAGTTTCCAATTAACTATATTTTGGACGGGCAACAACGAATCACATCAATCTTCCGAACTTTTGCTCCTCACAACCTAGAAGCCGATAATCCAAAACAAGTCGAGAACTTCAAAGTTTATTTTGAATTAGAGAGTGAGCGCTTCGTTCATCAAGATGAGATAAATCCTGATTTTCATTATTTAAAAAGTAACGTGCTCTTTGACGTTAATGGATTTTTCGATGAGGTTCTTAAATTACCACCCGAATTAAGAGAAAAGGCGAGAGAAGTTCAGTCAATCTTCCAAAACTACGAAATCCCAACCGTGACTATCAAAAAAAGAAGTAAGGGTGAAGTCGGCACGATATTCGAGAGAATTAATAGTACTGGAACACCATTATCTACATTAGAATTAATGATTGCCTGGACTTGGTCAGAGGAATATAACCTAGCTGAAGTGTTCGAAGAAGTGACAACTATTCTTGAATCAAAGAACTTTGAAGACATCAAGAAAAAAGTCATTTTACAGTGTTTTGGAGCCATTATAGACGAAACTACAGTTACAAAAAGTATTTTGGAATTAGATCCTCAAAAAATTAAAGATAACTCTGTACTCTTATTGCAGAGCATTGAAAAGACATTGGATTATCTACAACAAGAATTTAATGTTGTCTCAGCAGATTTTTTACCGAGACCTCAAATTATTGTACCTTTAAGCTATTTCTTCTCAAGAAAACATAGCCCTTCAGCTACGCAAAATAAGATTATGAAACAATGGTTTTGGAGAGTGGCATTTTCTAATCGTTATTCTGCGGGTACTGATAAGAAAATGGATATGGATATTGAATTCTTTAAAAAAATTCTTGCAAATGACTTTAAAGACCTTGATAAATATCACGTTTCTATCGATAGCAACTTCTTTAAAACACAAAAACTATCAAAGTCAAATTCATTTGTCAAAGCTACATTACTCATGCTGAGCAAAGAATCACCATTAGATTTAACAAATGGAATTAAAATTGATACCGGTTCTGCATTGTCTGTTTATAACCGAAAAGAGTTTCACCATGTCTTCCCAAAATCTTTTCTCAAAAGCGAGTTAAATTTTGAAGATGCAGTTATCAACGTGATAGGTAATTTCTGCTTCCTACCATCAAACTCCAATAAAACGATTTCAAATCAAAAACCTAGTCAATACTTCAAACATGTCATTCCTTCTAATGACTATCTAGAAATATTAGAGAGCAACCTTCTTCCAACTGATATATCTATTTATGAAAATAATGATTACGAAAAGTTTTTAGATACGAGAAGTTCTTTGCTATTTGAACATGTCAAGAAGTACTGCAACCTCTAACTTAAATAATCTTTTAAAAAAAGGTGAGCCCTATTTCAATGTAGGACTCACCTTTTTAGCATTTTTCTATTATTTTATTTTTATCGACTTACCCCTACAATCGTTCACATCATTCTTCAAGCAACTGACTTTTAACTCCAATGGTAAGTAGTGAGATACCAAGCGCAACAATGGATAGAAAGTCAGTGTTCACCTGACTAAAACGTTCTTCTATCAAAGATGAATCCACGATGAGGAGCATAAACAAAAGTATCCCAACAAGAGACCAAAAAGTAGTGATGAAACGACTGATCCATTTTTTATGGGATAAGTAGGTCGCCAGTAAATCTCCAATCACAATCATGATGGACAATATGGAGACAATAAAAATAATTTTAGAATCAATTACACCGTTGTCAGAGTTCACGTTGTTTGATGGTAGACCCCACCACCCCATTAAGAAGGTACCAAATGACACAATCAAAACTATCATTCCAACAATTGTTATGATATTTAATTTTCTATAAAAAACAAACAACTCCAACACTAAATAGATTACTAGAAACAACATACTGTAAGAAACGATAATTCCAAGTTTTATAGGAAACGCTGAAATCCAAAATAAGAAACCCCCGATTACCGCCAGAACAATGAATCTATTTAATTCACTTTGAAAAAACTTAATCTTAATCTACCTCTTTCTGAATTTTCGATACACCGAAAGAGGACACCCCAATCTCGTACTGTGAAATGTCCCACATTCAATTCGATATCGAGTTTTTTATATCACCTGTAATACAATTTGAGCTGCACCCAACACACCCAACCCAATCAAAATCCATCGATTCTGCTTGAATCGGGCTTCATTCTGCTTGGCAAGCGCCTCATTCTCTTCTCTCAGCTGGATGATCGCAGCTTCAGCAGTTGCGTTCACGTCATCGAGCAACTGTTTCCGCATCGCCGCTTCACTAGCTCCTCGTGCGGTCATCTCTTCTGCGATTGCCTCCTCCCAAGTAAGGCGTGACGCATTACTATCGGCAACGGCTTGGAGGAACTCTTGTTTCGTCGTTTCACGTAACTCATTCTGTCGCTGTTCTAATCGATGCATCGTTGCGTCCAGTTCACTGGCTCGCTGGGATAGTTCTTCCTGTCCAGTTTGAAAATGAAGTTGTTGCGCCTCGTTCGCCGCATGGAACGTCTTCGCCTGTTTGGCAAAATCGTCTTTCATTTCATTTAGTGCGAGAAGCCAGCTATCATATACCTGTTCTAGCTTTTCGAAACGTACATCGACATATTCCATTGTCGCCTTTTGCTGTACTTGTAAATCATGCATCCGACTCTCAGCATTGCTCATATGCTTTGCAACTAGCTGTTCGGTTAAGGAAACCGAAGATGCCGACGCACTTTTCAACTGCTCGATCTCTGTCGTGAAATGACCATAGAAGTCACGAAAATACGACCGCACCTGCTCGTCTAGCTCCTCGACCCGTTCAACCGAATTTGTACTATCTGAATGAACGACCTGCTTCAAATTTTGGATAGTCGAAGAAAGATAGAGTTGATCCTCTTCAAGTTTTGCTTTTAAATCATCTACTTCTTGGTGGATCATCAGGATGGTTTGTTTTAACTTCGTATCGAGATCGTTTAAGAATACCTCTTGATTCAATTGTCGTAGGGATGACAATGCTTGCTCATAAAGCGCGTCTTCCACTGTCGTGGCTTGTTTCGTTTCCATTCGGACACCCCAGTGCTTGTATAATTTCCTCGGCATCTTGTCCGAGCGTGTATAAATAAAGTCCAGCGCTATAACGTTCTTCGGTATTGTCGGACGTTGCTTGTTGCAATAACGCTTGCTGACGTTTCACGAAGTGCTCAATGAAGAAACTTCGGTATTGTTGTGCGTGATTTATGTCTTCTTGCCAACGTTCTTTCGTCTTCGTCAATCGTTCATGAAGTTGGATTACGCTGAGCTCGGATTCATTTAGTTCAGCCTTAAGCAAATCCATCTCATGCGTGAAACGAATAACCAGGCGCACTTGATCATTCGAAAACGTTTCGGATATATCCTGCAATTGATCGTAGATATGTTTCACTTCGTGATACACTAACTCACTCAGTCGCGTTGACTCTTCGAGGAGATGTTTTTTCATCGTATTCATCTGCGTCTCATAGTTCTTTTGGGACAAATAACGGTCTACTTTCGAGCTATCCCATGAAAAAAATTGAATCTCCCCCGGATGTGACACGTGCAATCGAGATGAGTCAACTTGATCGAGTTCGAAATAAATTGTATCTAGTAATCGATTCATGGTTTGTACGCCTTTAGTCAATGACTGATCTAGTACTGTGATTGCTCGAGAGAACGCAGTATTCAACGCCATTTTTGATTTGGCATACTTTGCATGTATTAACTCCGTTTCAATCATGGCTTCTTGGATTTCACGATGATGAATCCGTTCGAACGCCTTTTTGAAGACATCAATCTTTTCAGCCAACTGTATTTCTTGGCTTCCAAAATCCTCAATCCGTTTTTTTCCCTCTTCCTCTAACTTCTGCATTCGTTCCTTCAATCGAACGAGTTCCCGTTCTGCCAGATCTAAATCTTCTGTGATATGGCGAATCTCTTCATCGCTCTGACG
The DNA here is from genome assembly GCF_015712685.1 of Exiguobacterium sp. SRB7LM. Lineage (GTDB taxonomy): Bacteria > Bacillota > Bacilli > Exiguobacteriales > Exiguobacteriaceae > Exiguobacterium > Exiguobacterium profundum. The sequence continues at coordinate 1,580,915 of NZ_VWVR01000006.1, forward strand.
CACCACTTCTGCATAGTAACCTATCAAAAAACTAAAGGACACATGCCGATAATCAGTCTGTTCAATTCGCTCTCGTAACTCATTCAAAATCGACTGGGCCATCTCACGCGTGTCCGGCTCAAGCCGATGCATGCTCGCCCCAATCTCAACCGGATACACTGTCCCGGGCGTTCGACCGAGGATGTCGCCAATTTCACGATGATAGTAGGCACGGAGATCTGTCTCGTTTGAAATGGACTTGTCCCGCAATCGTCGTTTGACCGATTCCGGAGAGTACGCACGAGTCAAGACGACATAAAAATTATCCGGATAGTCATACCAATGCTGCAAATGCGTCATGCCGATATCTCGCAGGAACGTCAGGTCACCTGCACCATTGACGATGAGACAGATATGCGACCGAGGAATCCAATGATTGACACAACGTTCGACGTGACGAATTTCGCGTTCCTCCGCTGACTCAATCCCAGGCAGGTCAAGCAATTCGATGGCAACGTCTGCTTGTTCAAAGTAAGACTTCGGCAAGGCGATGCGCACAGGAGCGAGTGAATCAATTCGTCCCGCCTCGACATCGACTCGAAGTGTGGATAATCGATCTTCTAAGATGTCTGTCGACTGAATCACTTCGGGTTCTTGATTCGGCAAGGTAAGCACATAGTCTTCTGTGGCAGATACACTGTAACTCGTCACAGTTACCGTCGCAGATTGACCAATCTCCCGTTTTCCTCGTAAAAATGACGAGATTTCGTCAATCGCCTCTTCTTTCACCCTAAGTAAGTTCAAGATGAGTGTCGTTTTACCGACCTGTGTCGGTCCATATACCGATAGGACGACTTTCTCTTGGTCCGGCGTCACACCTTCAGCATCATATAGTTGAAATCGGCTCATAAAATCGTGCTTGGCGTCAAATGCCCACTCATACCGATTCTTTTCAAATTCAATAAATAGCTCCCGCATTGCGGAACGCCTCTTCCCGGAGTTTGCCACACTCGTTCTTCAAGCGATTCACGCGAACCTCAACTTCTTCATACAGGCCAGAATTCACATCGTCCTGCCGACGGGCATAGTAGGCATGCACTAATTTGTCACGCATCTCATCCATAACGTTATTGACGAGCGCAATCGTCGACTCGCGTTGATAATCAGCTGTCGCCTTTAGCACTTGTGTCGCATAGTCATGACGCTCGAACTTGAATTTTTCAATCTTTTCCGAACCTCGTTTAATGGCAAGTAGACCGACCACGCCACTGACACCAGCTGCCGCAACGCCTGTTGCCACTCCGGCTGCCACACCTAACGCCTCAAGAGCCCCTACAATAGCTCCAAAACTGTTAAAGTTCCCATCGAGTGCATCGACACCAAAGAAAATGGCTGTCCCGGTCACCATGCGGTTGGCATCAAGTACGAGTCCTGAATACTCTTGATGAAATCCTTCCATGTTTCCGATTTTAGCTTTGAGTGTCTCATATTCTTCGATCCCACCAACAACAAGGTCCGCATCCCCCTCTTTCCCTTTCGTCAAGATCAGATGCTGTACAATCGCTCCAGCAATCACTGGGAGTTGTTGGGTATGTTGTCCCCCAAGTGAGACATCAAGAACAGTCGGATCTAAATAACGATCCACTTCCGTCAATGTCTCACTAAACGCTTCCTGCATCGTGTCCGTGGCTGCGATTTCGAGTTCAGGCTGGTTCGGCACGAGTTCATTTGGTTTCGGCTCCATAAAGCTGAGAGCCGGTTTTGGCACCGCCTGCTCAATTTGCTTCTTCTGAGACACATGCGGCTTATGGAGGCTAAGACGTTTCCTTGTCATTGTCTCAATCGACTCCATCATCAAAATGTCCAATACACGCGGATTTTCAGTCGTATAGACATGTTGAATGGATTCTAGCAACTCGTGCCGCTCATTGAACGTCATATCTTTTTTGAAAGAAGCTCGTGCTCTGTCCCATAACGTATGATTTTCTTGTCTAATAGTTTCCGTCACTTCATCGATACAGCGTTTTACATGTACCTCTAAACGTACTTTTAACGTTTCGTCTAACTCTTGAATGTATTTATCACGAGCCGCATCAAATAAACGTTGCATCGTCCGCAACTCGCGCTGATCGTTCTTTCGGTCCGATTGTGCGATGAGCACATGCTCAAGTTTCATGAGTTCACGTGTTAACGTCTCACCAATCATCATGAGTTTCTCGTGATGGAGTTGGAGTGAGTCTTGAGTGAATTGGCTGTTCGATTTGAGCAATCGTTCCATTTCTTGAGGGACGTTATCGATGTCTGTATCGGCTAAAATGATTTGTGACTCGTCTGCCATACTGAACTTTTGGAACAGGGTTTGTGAAATCATCGTTCTTTTCTCTTCTGTCAATTCACTCGCATGCGTGAGGACGAAGCCAGGTGCCTTGTCTTTATACGTCGAAGCGACTTTCTGTAGTAGCATCTCTTGATCCATCTGAGCGAGTCGTGCATGGTTCAAGACAAGAATCATTCCCGTCGAGCATTTGAGGAAAAGGTCGAGGAACTTTTGTGAATCCGAGCGAGTGCTCCGTTCGAACCCCGGTAATAAAGCGAGCGTCAAATGACCGAGCACACGATTGTTCGGTAAAATGATTTCGAACCAAAGCATATCGCCGCTTGGATTTTGAATACCGGTATTGAGTTCTTCTTTCGTGATGGGTTCATCCTGCAATTCAAAGCTTCCCGAAGCTGTCTTGACAGTGCGGGTCACTCGATAAGCAATCGTTGTCGCAGTCGCGTCAGACGAAAGAAGGACAGGACGTTTTTCTCCGACTCCGACTTCTGATAACAAGAGGTCATCCGGTAAATCGAGCGTCCGCTTCACAACGAGCGTTTTGCCAGCACTCTGCAAACCAGCGACACTGACGATATGACGGTTAGAGAATAGGTTTAAGACGTTTAAATCCTTATACACGCCTTCAATCGTCGTCGTGTCGAGGTTGAGTCGATTCGCTTTCGCGATCAACTCGTGCAGTTCATGCAGCATCGTCTGCATCGTGAATTCTTGTTTAAAATCAATCAGGTGGTCCATCTCATCGTCTCCTTATATTGAATCTCGAATAGTGTCGCTCTATCCAAACACTGATTCGATTCCATGCATAACTTCAAAAAGCGCGTCCTCAAAACCACTGAGAGACCCGCTCATCATGTACGTGCTTCCTTGCTCGATGTAGAATTTATTTTCGTTCAGACTCTTTACGAATCGTTCCGATTTTCTTATCGCTTCGCGTGTCTCTTCCATCTGGATTCCGGATTGTCCCAGGAGGAAGACCGTGCTTCTTCTCAAAAGTACCTACCGTGCAATCACTTCTTGTTTTACGCGCCATTCTCTCACTCCTCATCTTTCATTACTCGTTTCATTTTAATACATAATCTAACAATCAAAGATGATATTTTTTCTTTTTTATGGAAATGAATCAAGACAAATCTAACTTCTTAATTACCTTTTACTGAGATGGCTACAAGTATGATTTTTTTTATGCTAATTGATAGATAATAAAACAGAATGATAAGTGACCATTTATTAGTCCATTTCTGTATACTTTTTATGACTCCAGACAACACCAAAAAGCCATGTGCATTCGTCCTAAAACAAATACACATAGCTCTTGCGACTATTTGTATATTGATGTTTCGAAATACTCCCGATACTCATCCCACTATAAAGATATGTTATTTCAATTCATAACTTATTCGATAGGACTGATTGTAATATTCCGAATCGGCCAAACCGGACAATGGGAACGAGGCCAAGTAGTACTCGCCGGCAGGAATGACGAGGTCTAACGTTCCATAATAGCGTCCTTCATTCGAGAACTCTTCACTATAACGAATCGCATCACCGTTCGCGTCAAATAGACCGAACGCCCAGTATTCACCTTGCCGGTTGTTCATCCATCCTCCAAACACGGATAGCGTCATTCGTTTATCGGTCCGGAAGACGAATGTATCGACATCTTCTAAATCATAAACAGAACCAATTAAATCACCCGAGGCATAAGAGATCACATCTGCATCCGCAAACGCATCATTCAATTCCTGTTCTCGTGTGTCACCTTTGCCTGATACGACGGGTAACTCATATCCGGGTTCGGTCGGCAGTTGTACATTTGCAATCGTATCGCGTCCATATTTCAAATTGCCAAGCTCTTGAATTGGTACCGCATAGTTCATGTTTTGTGAGTCAGGAAGCCCCCACGTAACGACTCCGATGACTTGCCCGTACTCATTAATGAGAGGACCGCCTGAATTCCCATGTGTCACACTGGCATTAAATTGAAGATATGGTTGACCACCAAAGAAGACCTCACGATTACTTAGAATTCCTTGTGTAATCGTATTATCGACACCTTTCGGACTTCCCAGTGCGTAGACAGTTGAGCCTGTACTTCCCGCTTTTGCCGTCGACAATATCGGAATAGATTGAAGGGAAGGAACGTCTAAGACTGCCAAATCTAGTGCGTCATCAAAGCGTTTTAACTTGAACGTCTCAACCTCGGTGCCGTTTGCGAATCGAATACGAGCGTATCGATTCGCTTCACCTGAGACGACGTGGAAATTCGTGATGACCTCCCCTTTCTTCGTCACGAATCCACTCCCTGTCGAGGTAAGTCGATCGGAAGCATCGTACATCTCAATTGTCGCAACCGATGGATTGACTAACTTAAACGCTTCTTGTGCGTTTAGTTTTTTCGGTTTCACCGTCACACTAACGGTCGACTTCAACTTCGTCTTTTGGACAGTGACCGTGATTGTCACTTTCCCAACGCCCTTCGCTGTAATTTTCCCATTTTTCACAGTTGCTACTTTCGTGTTCGAAGATTTCCATACATACACCGGTTTTTTCACGCCACTCGCTTTCGCCTGTACCGTTTTCGATTGACCGACCTGTAACGCCACACTCTTCGGAGAAACCGTTAAACTTGCCGCGGCTGCCGTGGTAGGTAAGCACGTGCTCAATAACATGAATAGAATGGCAAAAAGAGAAAACTGTGTCACGAACCGTTTCAAATCTCTCGACCTCACTTTCATCTTTAGTCATTTCGTATGAATCTTGTCTATCATCTTGATAGTATCAACTTAGTTCTTTTGTTGTAGTAAACATATGTTATTCAAGTCAATTAGAAATTTAAAATTGAAAAGGAATCGTTCGACATGAACTGACAATCATCAAAAAAAGTCATCCTTCTTAAAAAGAAAGATGACTCGAACCATTTTTTAAAATACGTTTCGTTACCTTTACACCTTATTTCGGTACTTTTTCAAACAGACGGAACATGCGTAACCACCGTTTCATATTCCCCACATCCATTCTTTTGGTTTACGTTTTTACCATCTTTCAATTACCCAGCTCATGAATTTGAGAACAAATCATTCTTCTTTCAAAAAAGAGGATCCGACATGATGCCGAACCCTCTCTTCATCTACACTCGTTCACAATTCACTTTACCTATTGATGCATCAAGTAATTCGACACACATGTACTCATTTCGATACCTTCACCGACTTCACAGATGTCCCATACTTATTTTTGCTCGAAATCTTGATGCTCGTCCCAGCCTTTTGCTTGCTGATGGAGAATGAATAGTTTCCTTTCGCATCGGCTGTACGCTTATAGGACTTCTTACCAATCGTCATCGTGACGGTGGCACCCTTCTCAGTCTTGCCACTTACTTTTGTGGAACGGGCTGTTACAGAGTTTACTGTCACAACCGGAAGAAGATGACTTGATGTGACTTTTAGCAAGTACTTCCCCGTTTCACTCTGCCACGGACCATCACTAATAGAGAGATAGTACGTACCACGTGTGAGCGTCACGGATTTTTTAGCTCGTCCCGGTGCCTTTGTAGAACCATAGACATAGTCCTCAATCACTTTAATATTATCTACATCGTAAAGCGTAAGAATCGCTTTTTCATCTACATAAGATGTGAAATCAATTCCGACTTTGCTGGTCTTGGGAATCACAATTTTATACACATCGACGGAGTCGTTCCATGACAAAAATCCAGTACGCGATTGATAAAACGGGAATAATTTTGCTTCAACCGATCCGTTATTTGGTTCGGCCTCTTGATTCAATGCAGGAACGAACGTTGATTTGAGTTGGTACATCCCTGTATCCGTACTGTAGGGTCCACCATCTTGAATGGAGATATGATAAGTACCCGCCTCTAAATCAATATAACGAACAAACTTGCCTGGATTTTTCTTCGATCCCGAAATCGATTCGTAGAATGCTTGCTGATTCATGTCATCCGTGAGGGACACTCGTAACGTATCATCTACATATGTCGATAAATTGAGATGTAATCGTCCTGCTTTCGTCAGTTTGACTTCATAGACGTCCACCTCGTCTTGTACGGAAAGGAATCCTTTCGTCGTCTGTCCGAATTTCAACGGTTGTGCTTCAGCGGTTCCATTGTTCGGTTCGATGTCATCTGTTTTGACTGATGTGAACGAAGTCTTGATGGTGAATTTCCCTTGATTTGTCCGATAAGAATCATCGTATACGATAAATTGATACTCACCTGCCTCAAGATCCCAAGACATTACTTTCCTTCCTGGTGAAGAAGCACTTCCACTAATCCATGTATTATAGATGGGGTTGTTCATCCCATCTTGGAATACGATGTTCACTGTATCGTCTACCATTGTTGTAAAATCAATTGTCACGTTGCCCGTTTCTGTTACCTGCAACGTGTAAGTTTGTCTATTCTGTTCGGCTGTCAGTTCTCCATGTACCACACCATTTAACGGTAAAGTACGTTCTTCTGCCGTAACCATCTGAGGTCCTAATGCCACTAGTAAGAAAACCCCTGCCACAATCGTCAACCAGCGTTTCAAATATGAGATCATCTCTTTTTCTCCTTTGAATATCATAGATGTCATGAGTCCATCCATCCCATTCTAAAATTGATTACGCCTTATTGTAGCCAGTCCTCATATCTCAGTGCGCATCGTTTTAAACGATATGGAAAACCGTTTTTTAAATTTGTTTTATTATCGTTCGACAAGATTCGTCACGTTTCCAATATTGCGTATCCAGAATGGAAAGTGATTTCGAGCTACAGCATATTAAATTCAAATTTTTTGTCGTCCCGGGCTGACGACGAGGAAATACTTTCCGATCGAGTCGTTCCATTTTTTCACGAGCGTGTAGCCGCCATCCGGTCTGTGGATGGTCCGTCCCTTATAGCGGACACTCCCTTCTTTGACGAGTTTGATGCTGACGATGTCGACATGCTTTGTTTGTTGATTCGGTTTCAGCGTTTCTCCTCCTTTGGATATAAATAAGCACCCTGAGCCGCGATGGTCAGGGTGTATCAAATGAATAATATTATATTTGAAAATAAAAAAACGCCCCATCAAATGATGGGACGCTAATCAGTAAATTATTATTTTGTAGCTGTTACCACAGTTTTAGCTTCAACTGTGTTTGTAGCGATGTCAGCAATGTTGATAGTAGCATCAGCCATTGCAACAGTCAATGTTTGGTCAACATTGTAATCAGCAACTGTTAAGACAACTTTGTTGTCGTTAGCAGTTCCATCAGCAACAGCAGTTACTGCGAAGTTAACACCGTTGACTTTAACAACGAAGTCATCTTGTGTATTAGCTGCATCGACAACTGCAGCTAAGTTTTCGCTGAACGTTACTTCGACTGTTGTTGAAGTAAGTTTCTTAGCAGAAACCAATGTCGGTTTAACATTGTCAATCAATCCGCTGATTACTTGGTTACGTGAAGCTGTATCAAGTTTCGCACCAGCTTCAGATACAACGCTCGATGATACTGTAAGAACTGCATCTTGCGAACGTGCGATTGTTCCAGCAGGAAGTTCAATCTTCACTTGTTGTTTCGAACCATCGAAGTATGCGATTGTTCCAGCAGGAAGAGCTTTGTTATCTAACTTGTAGTTAGAAAGATCGATAGCAGAGTTTGTCATCGGTGTTCCGAAAGGAAGCGTGATAACATTTGCTGCAGCAGTTGCTGTTACAGCAAAGTCAGTTGTTGTACCTGTAGATTTTGTGAACGATACAACAGTAGAAGAAAGATCGTTACCCGCCAAGTCTTCAACAGTACCCGCACCTAATGAAAGCGTGTAAGTTCCAGCGTTAATAGCGCCTGCTGTTTGAATTGCAGTCGATTTAACTTGGAGAATAGTGTTAGCTCCGTTAGCATCAGCAACAATTGTTGCACTTGTAACTGTACGACGGATACCGTCTTTATCAGTCAAGATAATGTTACCTTGAACAGGGTTTTGGATCACTTCGTTAAATTTGATGTTAAAGACTTCATCAACAGTTCCGGTTGCATCTACATCAACGATTTCGTTGAAACGAGTTTCAACCACAGGACCTGCTGTATCTTTAGACAATGTCACCGATTGGTTAACTGCATCACCGACAACATTATCAGAAACAGCTTTGAATCCAGAGATGTTCAAAGCAAGGTTAACAGAAGTTTCGCCAGTGTTATAAAGCAATACTCCACCGTTGTCAGCAACATCTACGTTCCAAACTTTAGCATCGCCAGTTGCGTTCACTGTCGTATCAAGGCTAAGACCATTTTTCTTAGTAGTTACTGTTGGAGCTGTAACTGCTTTGTTGAAAGTGATTTTGAATGTGTTTTCGTCAACTTTTTCAACTTTGCTTACAGTTGGAGCTACAGTCACGTTAGAAATTGTGAAATTCCCAGATGTGAATGTTGTAAGGTTTGGAGAAGCTACACCGCCAGAGTTAACGTTAGCAATATCTTTAACGTTTGCAATCTGAACTGAGTAAGTTCCGTTAGCAAGCCCTGTCGCTCCACCTGTGATAACCAATTCTTTAGAGTATGGTGAAAGAGCAGATAAGTCTGCAGAGTCTACAACAACTCCATTAACTTTTACCAAACCGACTGCAGAAACATAGTCGTTGAATGTAACTTTCAAGTTGCTACCGTCAACTTCAACTTTTTCGATTGTCGCTGCTGAGTTATCAACGAATGTGAAAGTCTTAGTGAAGTCATCAGCAAGTGGTTTCAAGTTTGTGTCAAGGATTGCTTTCTTCACTTTGACAGAAACATATGCGCCATTACTTAATGCAGATCCATCAGCAAGAGTAATTTTAACTTTTGTAGGATCTTTTTCATCTACAGCTACAGTATAATCAGCCGCCGCTAGTGCAGCACCATTGTTAACTGAGATTTCATAGTTTGCTTTGTTTTCAGCAGTAATCTTATCGACAGACTTGTTGAATTCAACAACATGGTCTTTACCGTTAATCGCCTTAACGTCTTTAACCATTGGCGCTTCAACAACAAAGTTCATAACGTCAGTCTTCACTTCGCCTGAACGGAGGATAAATGAGTGGTTACCTGCAGGAAGTTTACCAGACTTAACTGAAAGTTTGCCATCTTTCACTTCTGCTTGAACAGCTGGAAGAGCTGCGTTCATGTCGCGGTTAGCGTACACAACGAGTTCAACTTTTTCGCCGTCTTTGAGGTTTTTCACGTCAGCAGTTACTGAGAGAACGTCGTCCATAACTTCGCTCTTCACTTCAGAAAGTTCTACTTTCGAAGCAACTACTTTGTATTTAACTGTTTTAGTTACAACGCCGAATGCTTTGTTAGAGTAAGTGAATGTTCCTTCGAACTCTCCAGCTTTCTCAGTTGAGAATCCTTTGTAAGTAACAACTTTGTTGTATTTCACGCCGTCTGCGAAGAGAACTGGCTGAATACGAAGACCTGATGCAGGAACGCCTTCTTCGAGGACGATTTCTTCAGGTTGGATATCTTGTGCGTGGTTCAAGACGCGAAGTTTTTTCTCAACGCGGATGCCTTGGCCTTTTACAAAACCTTTAGCAGTTTGGAACACGCCAAGTTTGTTCATGTCGACTGACGATTTGTACCAGTAGATCTCGCTACCTTTGTACTCTTTGTCAAGTGCCGCGTCGAGGTCCCCGCCGCGTACGTAGTCCGATGAAAGTTGGACTGTTGTTGATGCTGCGTCTGCTGTGATTGCAGGCGCTACTGCTGATGCTGCTACTGCGAACGCTGCCGCTGCAGTAACGAATTGTTTCTTCTTAGCCATCTGATGTAAATCCTCCCTTAGGTAGATAGGTTTTTCTACCGTCCTCGCCCAACCGATCTCGTTCGGAGTCATGTATCCATAACAATGAATAAAGTACTAATGATTATGTAACCGACTCTTCTTTAGACCGGGCGTTCTCCCCCGGTAGAAGTCTTTGCAAGAATCATCTTGAACAATTTACCAAGACTGTTCTTGGAAAACCTTACATCCATAATATACATAACACTTCCAAGCGACACAAGCGTTTTTTTTCGCAAAAATGGTAACGTTTTTGAATTTTGGAGATTTTAGTTTAATTCATTTTTGGATTTACCTTTTTTGGAAATGTCGAAACACGTCGATTTTTGTTGATTTCATGCGTTTTTGGCGGAAATAATAGTTGAAAACCATTTTTATACCATTAATTACCTTTAGTATTTAATTTACATTGATGATTCTCAAAGTCCAATGTTTACCTTAGTTATTTCCAACCCATAAAATCATTGACCTGTTTAACAAAACCAAAGTTATCCAAAAGTAACGGGTATGTTCCATTTTAGGCATCTGCGCCTCTCGTTTCAACCTTCTCTCGTGCCGTGAGGACTTTCGACCCACCCGATTACAGACGAATCGCATCCTCATGACGCCCTTTTCTCTGTGAGATCCACTTTTCCATCATTCGAACCTTGTCAGGCCATCTCGCCCGTGGCATTCACTCCATACAAAGAGACGGATATGCTCATCGGCATACCCGTCTCCCGGTGTAACTAGCTTATTTGACAATCGCACGTGTCATTTGTCCGGCACGGCCGTTCAAATCTTCCACGTGGACGTAGATTGATTCTCCTTTACGGAGTGCCCGCGTCTTAACGCTGTACGTGCCGTCCGGACGGATCATCGCCGTCCCGAACAATTGACGCTGCGCATTGCGAACGACAACCGTCATACCCGGTGTCGCTTTACCAGACACTGCTCTCGCGCCAGCACGGAGCGTTGTGACCGCTGGACTAGCCGGACGTTTGCCCGCCGCCACGATCAACCGTTCCGTCGACTGATACTTGCCGTTCGTGTAAACGACGCGCAAGACTGTCCCTGCAGGTTGTGGTTTCATCTTGAACGATGCGACCGCTTGCTTCGCCGTCCCGCGTCCGACGACTTGATCGCCATTATATACGGAGACGACCGTGCCAGACTTCACGTTCACTTTGAAGTTTGCCGCATTTTCCGCCACGACCGCACGGTTCGCGTTCAAACGGAGCATCGACTCGGCACGGTGAAGGTTTACCTTCCCGTAACCGCCTAACACGTCGTAATATGCCACTGGTAACGTGAACTCGACACTCATGTCTTCAAATGCCCACTCGTCTTCCTCATCCACCGGTACTTCCGGCACATCTCCGCCTGAGAAGGCGACCGGGTCAGCCGTCCGTTGCAAGAGCGTACGGATCGACTCGACCGAGAGGGTCGGGTGTTGTGATTTCAAGAGGGCCACGACGCCAGCGACGTGTGGAGTCGCCATGCTCGTGCCGTCCAAATAAACGACATTCCCATCTGGGACAAGGCTCGCGATTTTCGAACCTGGTGCCACGACATCGACGCCGTATCCGAAGTTCGAGTAATCTGCGACGATTCCGAGCGAGTTCGTCGCTCCGACCGAGATTGTATACTTCGAAGAGGCCGGATAAGATACTTCCGGTTCACTTTCGTTCCCCGTCGCCGCAACGACGACGACACCGCGGTCATAGGCATACTTCAACATGTAACCGATTGTACGACTTTCGCCGCCACCGAGACTCATGTTGATGACTTTTGCTCCAGCATCGACCGCATATTTGATTCCGAGTGCGATTTGATCCGTGTCACCCGTCCCGTCTGCTCCGAGCACTTTGACCGGGAGGATCGATACGTTCGGTACCATCCCGCGCATCGAGACACCGTTGTCTCGTACTGCCCCGATGACACCTGCCACGTGCGTCCCGTGACCGTTCTCATCGCGAGAGCTTCCATCCCCGTTCGGGTCCGTGAAGTCTTTTCCGTTCGCGACATCGACTTTTCCTTTAAAGTCGAGCAGACGATCATCCACGCCTGTATCGAGTACGGCTACTTTGATTGAACGACCTGGAAGGCGGAGTGCCTCATAGCCTTCTAATCCGACACCCGCATACTTCATCGGTTGAAGGACTGATTTTTCATTGATTGCCCATTGATACTCATAGCTCGAATCTGTCGCAAACGCTTTGTACGTCTGGACTGGCTCGATGAACTCGACGTTCGAATCAGCGTTCAACGTCGCTTTCGCTTTTGCTTGCATCTTCGTGCTTGCCGACTCGACGTCAACGAGCGCGAAATAGTCTCCCGGACGACCGATCGAGATACGCTCTGCCGATACATCCGTCATCGCGTTCATCTTGCCGATCGATGTCGATGGTTGTGATTTGTATTTGACGATATAACGCGGTGTATCCACCGTTTGAAGCTCCATTCCAATCTGTGCGAACACGTCTTCCACCGTTGAACCGGCGAGGCGTGTCATATCGACCGATGAAGCCAAGTCATTGACGTCCGACTTGATTCCGCTCGGTACGCTTGATTTGACCAAGGCGTGCATGCGGTTGATTGCAGCCGCTTCATTTTTCGAGATAGTGTGACTTTCTTTGTTGACGAGTGACGTGATGAGCGGACGTAACGTTTGAAGGTCCGTCAACGCCTCTTCGCGTTTCTGTTTGTCGAATGCCAACTTGCGGACGAGGTACGGGGACGACTTGTAGTAAAGTGCCTCCAATTGACGTCCTTCTTTCGATCCACCAAGGATCTCTTCTTGCAGGCGACGAATCATATCGAGCAACCCGCCATCTTCTGGCATCGGGAGCAACGATTCGACCGGACACATCGTTCCGTTTCCTTCTTCATACTTCACTGGGAGTTTCACTGATTTATAACCAAGTGAGACATCTGCTGCCGTCGGTGGAATCACCGCGCCCTCTTCATCGATTGTCTCGAGTGGCATGTATTCCACTTTAATGTAATACGGACCTTCCCATGCGTATGGGAATTGGATTTTTGCGACTGACGTCTCTGCGTCCGGAGAAGCGCTCGCCCGGTAGCGATCGAACGTCTCATCGGCCGCTGCCGTCTCAGCGCTCGGATAGACCGAGATGTTCGTCACGGCAGACGCTTCCATCGCAATCTCCATATGTGTCATAGCTGAAGCTTCTCGCTCCATCTTGAACCAATACGTGTTCACCGGATCTGTCCCTGTCGTGAAGTCGACAGTCTGTCCTGGTGTAAGTAATGTGGCCCCGCTCACATCGGCCGCGCCAGCTGCCATCGTCCGCATTGGGACGAGCGACACGACGAGCGCAAGGACCGATACAAATGCAACGAGGCGTTGCAAAGCTTGTTTCATACCTTTTCCCTCTTTTCTTAAATAGTGAAGCACTTGGCTCCACGTTGTTCTACGTTATTTATCGGTTTATGTTTCAAAAATGTAACAAAAATGTTTCGACAAGATGTCGACTCACTCGTCGAATGATTGCTCGTTGCTCAATTTCTTGCGTTCGAGCACGCGATAATTGGCTTCATGGTCGGTCCGGTCAAAGAAAATCCCGGCGACTTTGATGAAGCGAAAGTCGACCTTGTTGCCGTATCGGTCGGTGTAGTCGATCTGCTCGATGCGTAAATAGCCATGGTCTTCCGTCGCGCTCGAGAACTTCTCGAACTTGAACTGGCGATCGATCACGTAATAGAAGCGACCTTCTTCCATGAAATAGATTTCCTCTACACCGTACTCGTGTTTCATGTAACGCTCCGTCGAGTTCTCACTCACGATGTTCAGCATCGTCATGCACCAACCGAGGAGTAATAATAGAAGAAATGCTTTCATCCACCACATAAATCGATGCGACGAGACGGGTGTCACCGGCAGTGGTTTGAGCGAATAAATGAGATCTCGCCTGTCTTTCATGTTGCAACTCCATTCACCAAAAAGACCGGTGTCTCCACCGGTCCTAAGGAATTAGTATCCTGCGTATTGAAGCGATTGGATGAATGCGCGTTTCTCCGCACCCGATAAGTTGAACTCGAGGTCGTAGTCCGTCCCTTGGACCATGACCGTGATCCGGTTTTCCGGACGGACGTACTTGTCGACGAAGCTGATGAGTTTCGCATCTGGCTGGAACAAGTATGACTCTTCGACCGAGCCGTCCTCATACTCTTCATAGTAGACTTCGTAATCGTTGATGTTTTGCGAATAAGTCGCACGACCGACACGGAGCGTCAACTTCTCGAATCCAGCGACCGAGCCATCCTCCGTGTAGCTGCTGAGGAGGAAGCCGAGGCCCGACTTCGACGGATGTCCTACGAAGAGTGGCACGAACGTGTCCGCGTATTTCGTCGTCGAATCTGCATAGAAGACTTCTTTATGAACCGTCAACTTCATGTCTTCCATGTAGACACGATGGAAGTTGTTGTAGAGCGCGTGCTGTACTGTGATTGTCTTCGATTGGCTGACGTTGCCAGCGCCGTCACGGATGACGAGTGACATCTTCTGCCCCATCGATTGACGTGGGATCTTCACGATGAACTTCCCAGTCGACATGACCGGTGCCGTGTATGACTTCGTGCCAATCTTGACGATGGCCGTCGCATACGGTTCGGCTTTTCCGAAGACGCCGTATGATGCCGCCGTCACGGACTGTGTCAATGTCGCCGTTCTCGGCGCGACGCGGTCTGTGTAGACGCTACGTTTCGAGACGTCGCTCGTCGCGCCTTTCGTCGAGATCGTCTTCGCCGAGAGCCATGAGTAGGCCGGTTGCGGTGCGATGCCACGACGGTAGAGCCCGTTTGCATCGAACTTTCCTTTATACGTGCTGCTGCCGATCGAGAGCTCGACATATTGTCCCGGCTCCCCGACGACGCGTACTTCACGTGACGTCTCCGTCAACGGTTTGATGACTGGTGCGTCTGGACGTGCGTTCGGGTCTTCGGCGACGATGGCACGCGTCGTGTCACTCACGTTGCCGCTCGCGTCGACGAGACGGACGTCGATGACCTTGCCGACCGACTGTGGTGACATCTTGAAGACGGCCTCGCCACCTTCGAGGATTGTACGGACGTATGTCTTGCCGTTGATCAAAATCTCCGCTTTCGCAGCCACTTCACCAGTGATCGTGAGTGCTGTCGACGTGTGGAGTGGTGCCGATAATACCGGTGCGTCAGGAGCAGTCACGTCTTCCGTCGTCTCTGCGTTGACGATTGTCGAAGGCGCGATACCTCCGAATGCGAGTGTGGTAGCTAGGAAAAGTGCTGCATATTTCGGTTGTTTCATAATAAGTAGGGTCCCCCTCAAGAATAATGACAATCGTTTACAAATTTATTATAATCTGTCCTTTTTCAAAAGGGTACATATTTTTTTCTAAAATAGGCATATATTTTTCAAATTCACATTTCCTTCATTTAATAAAAAAGACACTCCATCGATTCGGAGTGTCTGAACGCTTATTAACCTTCGTTGATCATCGTCGCTTGTCCGCCTTGCCATAACCAGACGCCATCTTCTTTCACATAAAGATGAAGCATCCAGAAGCGACCTTCGTACGCGTTCGTGCCGAGAATGAATTTTTCCTCGAACAAGAGTTGGACGACGGCGAGGTCACCGCGTACCGTCTCATCGAACGTGACCGTGTCCTGTGCGATCCATTGAATCGCTGTCGGGTCGACGAACTGGTCTAAGAACGTCTCTTTATCGAACTGACGCCCGCTCGAATCGACATATCGGAACGAGTCGTGCATGAGCGCCCGCATCGCGTCGAGATCGCCGGCTACCTGATGGGCCGATCGGTCGTCAGAAAGTTGTTTCATGTTGAGTGTCTCCATAGTTGTCCCTTCCTTTCCCCGTCCATCATAGCACAGATGGTCGCAAACGAACGAGTGGAATGCTGAGCACGGATTCCTTCAATCATTTCCCTTTTATCGAAATAAGCAACCTTTTTCATCTCCACTATGTATATACTAAAAACTGTAAATTTCATGAATCGAGGTGGAAATGTTGAAACGAATCTTCAGTTTGCTCTTTCTCTTTACCTTCTATTGGACACTCACCGCTCAAGCGGTCGGGTCTGAGGCCATGCTTCGTGCCGGCACGACTCTCTATGCCGATCCAGAAGAAACGGTCGTCCTCTTGGTCACAGACCAAGCGGAGCGTGTGGATGTCCATGAGGTGACCGAGACCCATACGTCCGTCACCGTCGCTTCACAAAAAGGATTCGTCCGAAACGACGCCTTATCATACGCTGTCACCCGCTACGTCCATACGGAGACGGATGCACGCGACGCTGCCGGAAATGTAGTCGCAACACTCGCCATCGGAACAGCGGTCGACGTCTTCGATATCGAAGGCGACCTTCTCCTCACGACGGACGGGACATATGTCTCCCGTGACGCCCTCGGAGACACGATCCCGGCGACAGTGACCCGCTACGCAAAAGAGGGAGCGACCCTCTCGTCTTCACCAGATGGTGGAACCATGACTCCACTTGAAGCCGGTCAAACCTTGAACGGTCTCCTCATCGACGGACAGATGCGTGTCAATCTAAATGGAACTGTCGGATACATCCCGCTCTCGATGACAAATCGAATCCCATTCAAGACGGACTCGCAATTCGTCTTGACGACATCCTCTTATATGAATGAGGACGGAGAGATCGTCGGGACGATTGCCCGGGGCAAACGAGTAAGCGTATATGGGACAAATGGCTCGATGGCCCGCCTTTATCAAAATGGCATGTACGTGTATATGAAGCGAGACGCACTCGCTGCCAAGATGCCCCGCTACGCTAAAACAGGGAGCCGTTATGCTCAAAAAGAAACATCAATTTATTTAGACACAGACAAGAAGCAAGTCGTCGGTTCACTCAAGCGGAGCCAACTCGTCAGCATCTATGGGACAGACGGTCTGTTCACCCGTGTCTATTACAACGGACAATATGTCTTCATCGAATCCGCATCGCTTGGGACGACGGAGCCACCTTATCTTAAAACCGGACAACGGTACATCACGAAAAACACACCGGTCTATGCTCGGACGATGAAATCATCCAAGACGAACTTGTCCCTGAAACGGGGACAGCTCGTATACATCTATGGCACCCGTGGAAGCTATACCCGCATCTTCACGAAAGGGAACTATTACTTCGTCCCGACGAGCGTGACGAGTACGAAAAAACCACCTCGCTTCGAAGCGACAGGGAAACGATACAGCCGTTATAACGAGGTCGAAGTATATGCCTCGACCTCAATCGCGAAACAAGTCGGTTCATTGAAACGAGGTCAGCTCATCGAGACATATGGGACGAGCGGCTACTACACGCGCATCCGATTAAACGGAGCCTATCGCTATGTCGCGACTGGCTACCTCGCTGTCTCGAAACCGACCGCGAAGCCGAAGGTAGGAACGGTCTTCTATACACAGTTCAACGGGACACCTTACTTCTCGGCTGACGTTGCGTATGGTCGTCCGGCCGGCACTCTGTCCCGTGGGACGAAACTCGTCGGGCTCCGCTCGATCGATGCCGACTTCTGGCACGTCCGTCTTCCGTCCGGGAAACGCGTGTACGTGTTGAACCCCTATATCGCCGAAACGAAACCGAAGGCGATTCAACCGGCGAGCGTCTATACGGCCGCCCACTATGGGACGACGAAGAAGACGCCGTTCTACGCCAACCCGAACGACACCCGTCCGATCGGGTATCTCGATGCCGGTCGTCGCATCTACCCTCGTGGGAAGAGTGGTGACTCGTATCTCATCCAATACGACTGGCGTCCGGTCTACGTCAAGACGAAAGACATTCGTATCAAACGAGATGCCTTGTTGAAGAAACGGGACAACTCACAAAAAGAACGCATGATTGCCGTCGCGGTGAAACATCTCGGGACACCGTACACGTGGGGCTCACAGTCTCCGCTGAACGGCGGTTTTGACTGTTCCGGTCTCATCCACTACGCGACGAATCAAGCCGGTAAAATCGGCGGTCGCACCAACGTGTCAGGTTACTGGCATAGCGGCCATTTCAAGAACAAACGGACGGGTATCACGAGTGGCCGTCGCGGGGACATCGTCTTCTTCGCCGGCACGTACAAATCCGGTCCATCGCACATCGGCATCATGCTCGATGACGAGTTCTTCATCCATGCCGGAGGCGAGATGCTTCAAATCAACTCGATCCATGACCCGATGTGGCGCCCGTACTTCTTAGGGTACAAATCGTTATAAGGAGGATTCTCCATGTTTCACTATATCGATCCGTTCCTATGGCAACTCGTGATTGTCCCAACGTTTACGATCGGACTAGGGGTTGCCATCGCATTGCACTTGAAGCGCTTGTCTATCGCTCCCTTGATCACGCTCTTCTCCTACTTGGGCATGGAGTGGTTCATGTATCGGGGCACCCTCTTCTTCTTTACGAAGTGGTGGCTCCTTCCCCTTTTGGCATTTGGGATCACGTTCACATTCATCGGGAAACGTCAGGTGGGGCACGCTTCGGTCAAATGATGCTTGACAATGCATCTTTATCCCGTTAAAGTAACGATAACATTCATACGAACTCGCGATGAGAAAGAAGAGTAGCGCGAAGGGACGTCTTCAGAAAGCCGGTGGTCGATGCGAACCGGTGTCGTGCCTTGCGTGAATGGGCTTTTGAGCGTTCAGACCGACATGTAGGCTCTGACGGGTCCTCCCGTTATCGGGGACAGCGAATGATGGTTCGCGATGAGTGGGAAGACAAGGCGTCTTTCAACGAAGGTGGCAACACGGGGAATCTCCTCGTCCTTCATGTCCGATTGGGCATGCGGGACGAGGAGATTTTTTGTTTGAGCGATTGGAGGTGGGCTGGTGACGTACCACGGATATACGCACCGCGGTCATCGTATACGAACAAGACGTGACCCTCTCGTTCGTGGATGAACTGAACGAACGGATACGTTGTGAACTCTCCGTTCAAACGAGGCTTCGATTTTGTATAAAAATCTTGATAACAAATCGCCTCGAGGAGTGGTCGCACACGGATTTCGGACTTGTCTGCTACCGGCACGGTGAACATCCATAACGGTTCGTCATCGAACGTGCACGATGTGGCGGTCGTCTTGAAGCGCACCGATTTGTCCCGGATATAACGGAACAAGAGGGTCGGTTTGACGGGCTGTCCATGTACATGCCAAACGATTCGGATGGGGTCGCCCTCTTCGAACAACGCATCAAACAATTGCTGGGCATGTCGAACGACTGCCTC
This sequence comes from Exiguobacterium sp. SRB7LM, assembly GCF_015712685.1. Lineage (GTDB taxonomy): Bacteria > Bacillota > Bacilli > Exiguobacteriales > Exiguobacteriaceae > Exiguobacterium > Exiguobacterium profundum. The sequence continues at coordinate 1,600,272 of NZ_VWVR01000006.1, forward strand.
AAAATATTCAAGATTCAGTTCATAGGATTTGATATCAACGTAAGGTGACAGCGTGTCCTCGAGTTCGATGTGCTCGGTCAACGCTTCACCTGAAAATTGGTCAGGTCGTAAGACTGACATCGGCATATCCCCTTTCTATTACCCATTATAAGGAGGTTCTTTCAATGCAACAACGGATCATCAATGGTGACGAACTCACACCGGTGGCAATCTTCCACCGACTACAAGGTGAACGAAAGGTATTACTCGAAAGTCGCGCGGAAGGCAAACACGGTCGCTACTCCATCATCGCGGCGAACCCGGTCGAGACGATCCGAGTCGATGGGAACGACGTGACAGATGCAACAGGGACAATTTATGCAGACGACCCGCTCCACGCCTTATCCGAACGCATCACACGTGACGACTTCACTGCACCGTACCCGTTCATCGGCGGTGCCGTCGGCTATATCGGTTATGACTTGCTTCGGGTGTATGAACCGATCCCGAACACGCCGACCGTGACGCGTGATTTGCCGGACGCCCTCTTCCAACGCTATGAGACGGTCGTCTTATACGACCACCTCGAGGAACAGGTCATTCTGATCGATACGAGTGAGACGGATGCGACGATGCGACTCGAGTCCATCCGTGAACAGCTCGAAACACCGGAGACACACGCCCTCGAACCGGTCGTCCGGACGAGCGAGCACATCTTGACGCCGAAGGACAAATTTATCGACCGCGTGCTCCAGGCGAAAGAGGCGATCCTTGCGGGCGAGGTGTTCCAACTCGTCTTGTCGCAACGAATCGACGCGACGTTCACCGGGGATCCGTTCCACTTTTACCGGACGCTGCGGAAACAAAATCCGAGTCCGTACTTGTTCTACATCGACCTCGGGGAAGCGATCGTTCTCGGTGCTTCTCCTGAAAGTCTCGTCCGGGTCGAGAACGGCAAAGTGACGACGAACCCGATCGCTGGGACACGCCCTCGTGGGAAGACCGTCGAGGAAGACATGCGTCACGCGGAGTCACTCCTTCAAGACGAGAAGGAACTCGCCGAGCATCGGATGCTCCTCGACCTCGGACGAAACGATATTGGGCGGGTCGCCAAAGTTGGCACAGTCACCATCCCGAAACGCATCGAGCTCGAACGATTCAAAAACGTGATGCATCTCGTCTCCGAAGTCGAAGGTGATTTACGTGACGATGTGACTTCGATCGATGCGCTCCGTGCTTGTCTTCCGGCCGGGACCGTGTCCGGAGCTCCAAAGATTCGGGCGATGCAGTTGATTGACGAGCTTGAGACGGTGAAACGAGAAGTCTACGCCGGGGCGGTCGGCTATCTCGACGTCCGGGGCGGATTCGACTTCGCCCTTGCCATCCGGACGATGGTCGTCCAAGGTGACACGGCCCACGTCCAAGCCGGCGCCGGCATCGTCTATGACTCAGACCCGGTATCGGAATATGAAGAAACGCTGCATAAAGCCAAATCCCTATTGGAGGTGTTCGCATGATTCTCCTCATCGACAACTATGATTCGTTCACGTATAACGTCTATCAAGACGTCGCCCGCTTCAGTGACGTCTGCGTCATCCGGAACGATGAACATAGTATAGAAGAAATCCGTCGTATGAACCCGAATGGCATCATCCTCTCCCCCGGTCCCGGTGGTCCAAAAGATGCCGGTGTGTCGCTTGCGGTCGTGCGAGAACTTTCCGGCTATATTCCGATTCTCGGGGTCTGTCTCGGCCATCAGGTCATCGCCGAGGCGTTCGGTGGGGTCGTCGGACGGGCAAACGAGGTGATGCATGGGAAAGTCTCACGGATCAATACGGTGCCAAGCGTCCTCTTCGAAGGGCTATCGATGGACGTCATGCGCTATCACTCGCTCGTCGTACAAAAGACCGAACTGACGGTCACGGCCGAGACGACAGACGGTGTCATCATGGCACTCGAACACCCGACCCATCCGACGTACGGGGTCCAGTTCCATCCCGAGTCGATCGGGACCCCGGACGGACGTGGCATCTTCGAACGATTCGTCAAGTTGTGCACGAAAAAACCGGGGCACGTGTCCCCGGTTTGAGTATCAACCTAAAAAGTCTTCTCGTTGAAAATCATGCTTGTCGATCTTGATGTTGTCACATGCCACCCCGTTCGACCGGAGCACCTGGATCGTTTCACGCAACAACTCATCACTACCAACGATATAGAACAAGGCGTCCTTGTCGGATGCCATCATCTCCACGCGTTCGTAGTAGTCTTTACGACTCGGCACGAACTCTGACGTGAAGTGCTCGTTCGATTCGAAGACGTCACCGAACAGATACGCCTTCGACGAATCGACGTTCAACGAATGGAGATGCGGGACACCTTCCCCGTTCGCCAAGTACTCGAGGACGACCGGACGGAATGTCGCGAGTCCGACACCCGCCGATAAGAGGTAGACGTTCTTCCCACTCCGTTCGAGCGGGACGTTCGAATGTGTCTTGAACAAGGCAACCTTTTCCCCCGGTACCATGTCACGAAGGATCGATTTGAACGTCGAGCATTCGGACTTGATGCGGGTCGTGATGCCGATTGCCCCTTCGTGCGGCAATGTGGAGATCGACATATGGCGGACGAGACTTCGGTCCGGCTTGTCCCCAGCGTTGAACCCTTCGAGCGCGAGATGCGTGTGCGCCCCTTCCTGCCACGTGAACTCAGGTGGCAAGGCGAGATGGAACGTGTATGTATCCGGTGCCTCGCTTACGACTTTAGTAATCGGTGTCCAGTCAATTTTCATGTGAATTCTCCCTTTCGTTAATACACCGCAATCGGCCCATACGGCCCTTCGATGATTTCCAGTTTCGTCTCAAAAATTTCGGATAAAATCTTCGCGTCCATGATCTCATCGACCGTTCCAAACGCAGCGATCTGTCCGTCTTTCATCGCACAGATGCGATCCGAGTATTTCGCCGCGAAGTTGATGTCGTGGAGCACCGTGACGATTGTCCGTCCGAACTCGTCGGCGACGTGGCGCAAATACTCCATCATCTGTACCGAACGAGCGATGTCTAAGTTGTTGAGCGGTTCATCGAGGAGGACGTATTCCGTCTCCTGACAGAGCACCATCGCCACGTAGGCACGCTGCCTTTGTCCTCCTGAGAGCTCGTCGAGATAGCGGTTCTCGAGCGCGGTCAAGTCGAGGAAGTCGATATATTTCGAGATGATCGCCTCGTCCTCTTTTGTGAGGCGCCCTTTCGAGTAAGGGAAACGTCCGAACCCGGCGAGTTGTCGGACCGTGAGCCGTGTCACGAAGTGGTTTTCTTGACGCAGGATGGTGATGATTTTCGCCAAGTCTTTCGACTTCGTGCTCGATACGTCCATACCGGCGACTTGGATCTGTCCCTCGTCTAAGTTGAGCAACCGTCCGATCATCATGAGCGTCGTCGATTTGCCCGCTCCGTTCGGTCCAATGAGTGAGGTGAACCCGGCTTTCGGGATATCGAGCGTGAGCGGTCCGATGTGGACATCGTCTGTATACGATTTTTTGACTTGTTCGATTTGAATCATAGCGACCTCTTCCTTAGAATGACGGCCAAGAAGATGAGTCCGCCGAACAGTTCGATGATGACGGAGACGACACTTGGCGTCTGGAATATGTGATACATAAAGAAATATGCACTTGTCAGGACGAAGAACCCTAGGGCGAACGCCATCGGAAAGACGTACTTATGGTCATACGTCGAGGCGACCTGATAGCTGAGCGTCGCGACTAAGAATCCGAAGAACGTGAGCGGTCCGATGAGCGCAGTCGAGACGGACATGAGGAGTGAGATCAGGACGAGCGTGTAAATGACGCTCCTCCGATGGTTCACCCCGAACGTCGTCGCGACGTCCTTGCCGAGTGCGACGATATTCAATCGATTCGAGAACAGGAACAAGAGTGTCCCAGCGATGACGACGATCGGGATGACGATGGGAAAGTACGCCACGTCGGCATTCGTCACCGAACCGAACAGTCGTGCCTGCAGGATATCGAACTCGGACGGGGCGAGCATGCGGCGCATGAACGACGACACCGAGTTCAGACCCGTCCCGATGATGATCCCGATGAGCAGCATGAGCTGCAGGTTGGCGTATTTCCCTGACAAAAGCCATCCGTAAAGGAGGAGACTCATCGTCACCATAAGGCCGACCTGTGTCAAGAAGGCGCTTGTCCCCGAGAAACCGATCAACGCCCCTGCCCCGAAGAAGAAGACCATGCTCGTCTGAATCGTCGAATAGAGCGCGTCAAATCCAAGCAGCGATGGCGTGATGATGCGGTTGTTCGTCACGGAGTGGAATGCGACCGTCGCAAGACTTTGACAGAGTGCCGCAATCAACATCGTAACGATGGCGACGATTCGCCGTTCCACGACCGGCACGAATGACGGAGAGTCCATCGGGACCGGATTGTTATAAAGGAGAAGCCCGAGCGCACACAACAGTCCGCCGAGAATGAAGGCACTTAAGAAGAGCCAATATCGCCTGCTCGCCCGTTTCGATTGAAACGCTGAAGCATGACGTTCTTCTCTCAATTCCCCGATTGATACTTCGACACCGTCTCGTTCCATGACCGTACTCATCGAACCCCTCCCTTCTTCCGTTGTCGCATCAAGATCATGATGAAGACGACCGCCCCGACCGTCCCGAGAATCAGTGAGACCGGGAGTTCGAACGGCATGATGATCGTCCGTGAAATCAAGTCACTGACGAGAATCGCGCCCATCCCGACAAGACAGACCCATGGCAGGTTGCTGCGCAAATCATCCCCGCGGAACATCGAGACGAGGTTCGGGACGATGAGTCCAAGGAACGGTAAATTCCCGATGACCGTCGCCACGACCCCGACCGATAAGGCGATGAGCCCCGTCGCCATCATCATGAGCTGGTTATAATTCACGCCGAGACTCGTCGCGATGTCTTCACCTAACCCCGCGAGCGTCAAGCGATTCGCCAGTAAGAAGATGAGTACCGTCACGACGATGATGACCCATAGATACTCGTAGCGCCCGATTTGCACCGAGGCGAACGAACCGACGAACCAGCCCTCGATCGCCTGGCTTGCCCGGAAGAACAGACCGAGGAACGTCGAGATGGCGGAGATGACCGCCCCTAACATGAGTCCGATGATTGGCACGATGAGCGATGAACGAAGTTTGACCGAACGTAAGAACCAGAAGAAGACCATAGTCCCAATGAACGAGAAGACGATCGCCCCGGTCATCCGCATCATGAGGCTCGGTGCCGGTACAAGCAAGTAAACGGTGAGCAGTCCGAGTCCCGCCCATTCGAGCGTCCCCGTCGTCGTCGGTTCGACGAGTCGGTTTTGTGTGATGAGCTGCATGACGAGCCCCGCCATTGCCATCGCCGCACCCGTCAGCATAAGGGCGACCGTCCGTGGGACTCGGGTGATCCAAAACATATCGAAGCCGTCTGTCCGTGACAGATCGTACACCCCGGTAAAAAGCGACAGCACCGCCAAACCGAGGACGATGATTACGGTGAACACGAACGACTTCGTCCACAATCTAGAAAAGGAGGGCTGAGACATCGTCTCAACCCTGGCTGTCAATGGTTTTTGCATGACGGAACCTTACTTCGCGAGCGCTTCCGTGACACTGTTGAAGAATTCCGCGTACGTTTGAATCGATTCGTTCAAGTACGTGTCTTTCGGGGCATAGACGATTTGTTCTTTCGACACAGCCGTCGTCTTTTGAAGCGCCGGTGCGTTGTCGATTACGTCTTCTGCTGGTACTGCGCCTTCTGCGTCACCGAGTGGTGCGTCACGGTCGAGAACGAACAACCAGTCTGGGTTGCTTTCTGCGATGGCTTCGACGGATACTTCGTCACCTTCGTGGTCACCTGTCTTCTTCTCGACTTCAAGAGCTGGGACCCATCCGAAGATGTCGTACATCGGTCCGAACACGCGTCCCGTTACCGGAGCTGAGAACCCGATGTCTCCACCCGATACGATGACCGACATGATTGTATCTTTTCCGTTGTATGCCGCTTTCGCGTCTTCGATCGACTTGTCGAGGTCAGCGACGATGGCTTCAGCTTCTGTGTTTTTGTCAAAGATTTTTCCGAGTGTGAGCGTCGTGTCTGTCAATCCTTTGACTAAAATCTCACCCGGTGTACCTGAATCTTCTGGGATCTCGATGTTCAAATCGATGACCGCTGCTTCTGGTACCAACTTTTTAATGTCCTCGTAGTAATCTGCGAAACGTTGACCGACGATGACGACGTCCGGGTCAACTCCTGCAATCGCTTCTAAGTTCGGCTCGAAGTGCATGCCGACGTCCGCGATGTCTTTGTCTGATGCATATGGCGACTCTGCTGGAAGGAGTCCGATTGGTGCCGCCACCAAGTCGATATCCCATGCTGCCAATGTTTCAAACGTCCGGTTATCCAGGGCGACGACCTTCTCCGGGTTGACCGGTACCTCGATTGTGCCATGTGCGTCTGTAATTTCGACCGTCTCTGTCTTTGTTGCGCCGTCGACGTTTTCTTCTTTCTTCGTCTCACTCGTTCCGCCACATGCGGCGAGTACGAAGACGAGCAACGTCAACATGAGTGAAATCTTGAATTTCCCCACTTCATCCATCTCCTCTGTATGTAAGTTTCAATGATCCTCCCACCAAAAACGAGCCGCGTTGGTTATGTATGTCTAGTATCGCGTTCTCGTTATCAGTGATAATGATTATCATTGTCGTTTTCATCAAGTAGCATAACAAACAAAATGTGGATACGCAATGCCAAATTGACAAGATTCGGATAGGAAAAATTTCCTTTCTATAGATGCACGCATAAAAAAAGAAAGTGGAAGGTCCACTTTCTCAAACGAAGTAATAGATTATGCCATCCGTAAAATAATCGAGAGCCTCAAGTAACGTGAAAAAGATAGAGACAATCAAATAGATGATTCGTTCATCGCGTTCTAAGCGTCTCCAAACAAACAATACGATAACCAATCCGATTGGTCCGAAAATCAGACAACCAATCAAAAATGGAACTGCTTGCGCCACAAAAGGTAATTTTTTCTCGTTCTCAGTCATTCAACTTATGCCTCCGAGATCCCGTTTGCCAACAGCAACAAGAAAATCCAAATCGACAACGGGATCATCAACCCGATTGTCGCAAGAAGCGTGTAAATTTTTATGATTCGATCCTTCGTGAACAGACCCCATATCAACGTGGCGAACAAGGCGATGTCAATCGCGAGATATACCCAAATGACCGTCATCAATTCGAGATTCGGGAATACCCGACCGTTCAAGGTGAAGAAGGTGATCACCGTCAGGATAAATAGTCCGATCGTGGCGTAGAGTGGTGCGTATCGCCTCTTCATACGAGCATCGCCCGCTTCCGTTTGACCATCTCCAGGCAGCGGCGGACACACGTATCGACATAGCCATCCAATTGATCAGGGAGGAACATCGTGTACGTCCCCTCCTCCGTCATCGCCGCGTCCTGCTCGACTTTCTCGACCAGTTCAACGAGCTCTGGATTTCCTTTCAAACGTTCAAAATCGAACGTCCCGAGGCGTTCCGAGAGACGGGCATTGTATGCATCAAAGTCCGCATAATAGGCCGCCTGTTTTGACGGGTCCTGGGTGATGAGCTCTTTCAACCAACCTTTATAGAATCCCTGCAACCAGATCTCATCCGCGACGAGATGCGCGTAATAGCCGAGTCGATATGAGAAGTCTTCCTCCTTGCTGTCAATCCAGTATTGGGAAAGATCTAAACGACGAGATAAATCATCATGGCGTCCTGCGTAGTAATGGGATGCCTCTTTTTCTGTCGTTGCATCCGGTGCGAGACTTCCAAGCAAAAATGCGACCTCATCCACCTCCGACAACGCTGGTAACATCTCATTCGCGATGACGAGATGCATCAAATGTGAACCCATGTCACGCCCCCCTTTTCCCTGATTATTCCATCAATGTTCTATCTCGACAACCCCTCGCAAATTTTGATAGACTAACTTTACCGAACGGTCAGTAAAGTATAGAGAGGTGTGATGGGATGAGTAAAAAACAATTGTTGCTACAGACTGCCGCCCAGATGATTCGAGAAGACGGAATCAGTCAGTTGTCGCTCGAACGATTGGCGACGAAAGCAGGAATCACGAAAGCCGGGGTCCTCTATCATTTCGACAATAAGGCCAACTTATTGCGACAGATGAACGAATTCGCCATCGAGACGTTCGAGAAACGAATCACCGCCCATCTATCGGACGGTCCATATTCGTTTACCCGTGCCTATGCACTGGCGACATTGGATGATGTCGATCACGGAGATATGGACCTCGTCGCCGTCTTTATCTCCTCGCAAGAAGATGCGACGAGCGAGTCGATTTGGAGTGACGTGTCGACCGGTTGGGACGAGCGTTTCGCTGTCGACGGGCCGGACCAGGATGCGATTTTAAAACTTCGCCTTCTCTGTGACGGCTTTTGGTTCGCTGTCTTGTATGGGTATAGCGAATCGTGCAAGGACCGTGCGGCGACACTCATTCGGGAAGCATGTGACGAGTTGCTTCAAGGAGGGTTGTAATATGGGATTCATCTATTTGATCGGGGCCATCGCCTCGGAACTGTTCGGGTCGAGCATGTTGAAAGTGAACGCCACCTCGACGAGCCGTCTCCCAATTCTCGGGGTCGCCTTCGGTTATGGGACGGCGTTTTATCTCTTATCACTTGCCCTCTTCACCATCCCGCTCAGCTTCGCGTATGCGTTTTGGAGCGGGGTCGGGACGGCACTCACGGCAGTGATCGGGTTCGTCGTCTTTCGGGAACAAATCAGTCGTCAAAAAATTGCAGGGATTGGGCTCGTCATCATCGGGCTCGTCTTGATGAAAGTGTGAGGTGAATCGGAATGCAAGCCTATCTTTTACTCTTCTTTTCTATCGGATTTGAGGTACTCGGGACGTCGATGTTGAAACTGTCGGACGGATTCACGAATCTCGTGCCGAGTATCATCCTCTTGGTCAGTTTCGCCGCCTCGTTCACCCTCATGGGCATCGTGTTGAAGACGATCCCGCTCAGTATCGCCTATAGCATCTGGGCCGGACTCGGGACTGTGGCGACGGGACTCATCGGAGTTTTTATATACGGGGAAGTTCTCTCTGCATTGAACGGAATCGGTCTCTTGTTGATCGTCCTCGGCGTCATCGTGATGAATCAACGAAGAGAGGAAGTCGTGACATGAACGAGTTGGCAGATCATCTTCAAACACTAGAAGAAGCGTTATTGACGACGGAGGTCAGGCAGTCGACGGAGCGATTGCGTGAACTATTGACCGACGACTTCTTTGAAATCGGTAGCTCGGGACAGTTGCTGTATCAAGATTGGAATCAGACGACACTCCAGCTCGACCCGATCGAGGCGGAGTTATCCGAATTCACGCTGCATCCGTTGACGGAAGGACACGTCTTCGTGACGTACCGTCTCGTTCAATCGGTATTGAAACGCGAAACACGCCGTAGCTCGATTTGGGTATTCGTGGACGGACGGTGGAAGATGCGATTCCATCAAGGCACGGTCGTTCCGCCAGAGGCAACTTGATTGCCGAACGTCCTCACCATCCGCTACTCTGAAGTGGAATCTAAGCGTGACGAAAGGGGCAGTTTTCACATGAACATTTTACTCATTGGGGCAAGCGGCACGGTCGGTCAGGCCGTCGCAAAAGAGTTGGAGAAAGCACATACGATCATCCGAGCTGGGCGTAACGGGGCGGACGTGCAAGTCGACCTCACTTCCGAAGACAGCATCCGCCACATGTATGAGACGGTCGGTCGGGTCGACGCGGTCATCAGTACGGCGGGCAGCACGCATTTCGGTCCGCTTTCCGAGATGACGCCGGCAGATAATCAGAAGAGTATCGACAGCAAGATCAAAGGACAAGTCAACCTCGTCCTTCTCGGGCTCGATCATGTGAACGATGGTGGTAGCTTCACACTGACGAGCGGAATCTTGATGGACGACCCCATCAAAGAAGGCGCATCGGCGGCACTGGCGAACGGGGCCATCAAAGGATTCGTGACCGGTGCGGCGATCGAAATGCCACGGGGCATCCGCATCAACAACGTCAGTCCGAACGTCCTCGTCGAAGCACTCGATGCGTATGGTCCTTACTTCCGTGGTTACGAGGCGGTACCGGGTGAACGGGTCGCCCTCGCCTATGTGAAGAGTGTCGAAGGCGCGCAGACTGGACAAACGTACGAAGTATATTAACAACGAAGCATCTCTTCAAGAGGTGCTTTTTTCGTACCTTGCACTTTATTTTGTCTCCCTCGTCCGGAAGATTCCGCTATACTCGGGGCATCTTATGCCCGAGAAAGGTTGAAGTTTCATGAAAGACAAAACGTTTCGCGCCCTTTATCATATCCCTCCTTCTTTCGTCGAACACCCACTCCAAAAGCGCGTCCTTCAGGCGATCGGTCGTCCTCAGGAATCGATGGTCGAGGTCATCTTCCGCGTCGGTGGATTCGGCACGTATGATGTGAGTACGATCACCTGTTTTGAGAGGGGCACCGTCCTTCGTCACATCGAGCGGTCCGACCGATCGATCACCAAGCCCTTTGAATTCGAATACTACGAAGGGGAGGAAGCCAAACAGATGCGTGTGGCGTTTCATCTGCTTGGCACGAATTGGTGGCCAACCGTTTTCGAAGAACTGGAAGGGGTACGTACACTAGATGGCACACAGTGGAGCCTCAGCGTATACACGAACGGGACACTCATTCACGAGCATCATGGCAACAACGCCTACCCGTCCGAATGGGAGCAAGTGACTCGCCTGTTCGGTATTGATTAATAAGATTCAAAAAGTATTAGACCATTTTGATCATATCTTGTATATTGCAATCATTTTCCAAATGATTCATATACAATGTATTAAAAAAAGAATTGAGGATAAGGTCATGTGGAAAAACAAAAAAGTCATATACATTACTGTCTCCTTCGCTTTTCTTGTACTTTGGATAACATATTCAATCAATCAGCCCCCAAAATGGTTCGGACAATCAACGGATGGCAAATGGGAAGCGGACTTCAATAGTGAAGTGACTTCTCCAAAAGGGTATTGGAGCGGAAGAATCTATTCTGAACAGGACCACCGAGTTGAGGTCCAAACGATTGCTTTGAGTAAAAATGGTAAACTCATTCACGATTTAGATGTCAATGAAACCGTAACGAAGAACCAAGAAATTGAGTATCTGTCTACAACCAAAACATTTTCTGATAAACAGGATGAATATGTCGTTCAAGTATCTTGGAAAGATTCTAGTGGCACTTATCAAGATGTAATCCACTTATCTCCTCAAACAAGATATTTTGTTTTGCCGAAAGTCTTATTCGGTTCTCACTTGTCTTACTAACTTTTAATACATAAAAAATGGCTGGATGAAGAAAATAAACCTTCATCCAGCCATTTCTATATCTCTCGTATTTCTATTTCCGATAGGTCAGTCCGATATACTGCATCTTCTCATTGAACAGACGTGGGTACGCCAGATAGCCGACGAGCGTCGCCGAGATTGAGGCGGTCGTCAAAATCAAGAACAGGATCAAGAGTTGATACAGGACCGCTTCCATCGGGTCAGCTCCTCCGATGATGAGACCGCTCATCATCCCCGGTAGTTGGACGAGTCCCATCGTCTTTTGCGCCTCGACAGTCGGAATCATACTCGTGCGAATCGCATTCTTCAAGCTGCGGTCGATGGCCACTTTCGGTGTACCGCCGAGTGAAAGAATGAGTTCGATGACGTCATCACTCCGCTCGACCTCGTCTTTGAACTTGTTCAAGAACAGGAGCGACAACACCATGCTGTTCCCGATGACCATCCCACTGATCGGAATGACCTTTTCCGGCTCAAACGGGATGATACCGAGCCCGAGCATGAGTCCCATCGTCAGCGCTTCGATCGTCACGAGCGTCAAGACGATAATCCACATGATGCCCGGAATCCCGTCCCCTTTCCGTCGGATATTTTGTGTCGCCGCGACAATCATGAGTAAAATCATCAACAGCATGAAAATCGGACTGTCACTTTCAAAGACGAACGTCAAGATATAGCCGATGATCAATAGTTGAATGATGGAGCGGACGGTCGCAATGATAATATCACGCTCGAGTCCAAGTCGTAGGACGAGTGTCAAGGCAAGCGGGATGACGACGAAGATGAGCGCCGTCGCGAGTTCAATATATGACATCAATCTTCCCCCCTGACGAATCGTTGGATGACGGGATTATCTGTCTCATCGATGAACGATGCGTCCCCAAATGCAAGTAATTCCCCGTCCTTCAAGAACCACATGTCGTCACTCACCCGCCGTGCCTGGTCGAGATCATGGGTGATCCAAATGACGGTCACACCATACGATTGTTGCAGTTTTCGAATGAGTCGCTCGATCTCTTTCACCGTCCGGTAATCGAGGCTCGCCGTGATTTCATCGAGCAAGAGCACGTCCGGTTTATTGACGAGCGTCCGGGCGATGGCGACCCGGCTCCGTTCCCCACCCGACAGTGATTTGACGGGTTGATCGAGGAGCGCCTCACTCAAGTCGACGCGATGGAGCAATTCGGCAGCCCGGTCGCGGTCAAGTGTCTCGTCGAAGATGGCTTTCGGGAGATTCAAATTGTCGTATACGGTCCCTTGAATCATCGGCGCGCTTTGGAACGCCATCCCGATTTTCTTTCGAAGTTCGAGGATGTCCATCTCCGCGATGTCTGCCCCTTTAAAAAGAATCGTGCCCGTATCTGGTGACAGCAATCCGTTGATATGCTTCAGACACGTCGTCTTGCCGGCGCCGCTCGGTCCGACGAACGTCGTGATTCGTCCTTCCCGGAACGACCCGGACACATGCTGCAGGATGTCTTGATGACTCACATCTTTGAATTCAATGATTGACATGCTTCTCTCGCCTCCTGGTTCTAGTGTACAAAAAAGAGAGGATGAGGTGGTCAAGAATGCAGTCTGGAATCGGCTGTCCAAGAAAATCAATCATTAGCAGTTTACTGTTTCGGTATGTACATTTCTAAGGCAGAAATGGTGGAGGAAGGATTTGAGTCATTTCTACTTTCAATTCCTCTTTGAATCTATTTATTTCACAATCATTCATATAAAAGATTAATTCACGTGGTTTACCTGTCTGGAAACGGAGCATGAACCTATAAAGAATTACCTCTTCACGTTCAATTGTCATTCTAAAAATCGGTTCAACAGGATTGAGAATGAATTTGTTCAGTTCCCCGTCTAACATGAGCGCAATTTGTGAAATCAGATATTCATACTCCGATTTCATGAGTAAAGCACCATAAAAATGAAAACTCCCTCTCGATTCGACCGATAACGCTAGCGTTGAAAAAATAAATGGATCGTCTTCCTTTTCTTCATATTTTCGAGGAAAGAGTTCAAAAAACAATCCAGCACGCTCTACAATCGCCATTCCTTACACCTTCTTTGCAAATAAAATCTACGTTAAACCATCTTTGTTACAGTCGGAGGATCAGCGGATAGCACTTCAATCACATCATTTGATGTAAGAAAGACATAGTGCTCCACTTCACCCATGCCCACATATCGTTCAAGAGACTCTTGGGCAAACCATTCCAGATAACTAGAATTTTTCATTTTGAATAATGTCCAATTCCCGTACTCAAGATGTGCATAATACCTATCTAAATGCTCTAACATCCTCAATCGTGAACCTTCATCCGAGTTTCGATAAGAAAGCAAAAGACCATCAAACAGAAATGAATATTTCTGTCCCTCTGTTGCGTCACTTACTATTATTCGCAAAGAATCACCATCATCTATTAAGGACTCTTTATGCAGACGTTCTGGAATAGACTCTACCGGAATCCATTTTTCCCATTCATTCATCTAGCTTCCCCCACTCGTCATTCATTACTTGAATTTATTCTCTTCAATCTTTTGAGCGAATTCCCAACCCTAAAAGTAAGAGACCAAAAATCAGGAAACCTACAAATGTAGTTACGGTCATATTTTGTTACCTTTCGAATCATGTCATCTGTTACAACATTCGAGTTATATTTTGAAATCCCTTGTCCGTCTAATGCGTTCATTTCATACTCATTTCCTTGATAAACATAGTCATCTCAGAACAAAATGAACATGTTTATCGTGTTTAAACATGTTCATTTATGCTTAAACATAGTCATTTCCACTCAAAATGACCATGTTTCTTTTTGTTACAGGTTAAACAAACAAAGCGCCCGACCGTTTCCATACGAAACAGTCGGGCGCTTTTATTAGTTATAATCCCGTTCAATGACGAAGCTCGTCTTGTCCCCGCGGAAGTAGGAGCGTGAGTATTCAATCGCCCGTCCCGACTCATCCTCTGTCACCGTCTCGATATGGAAGCACGGCGACCCGAGTGGACAATCAAGGAGCGCACTCACCTTCTCATCAGCCAAGGCAATCTCCAATGCCTCCGTCGTCTTCGCGACATGAACGTCGTGGACCTCCGCTAGTGTCCGGAAGAGCGAATGTTCCGCCTGTTCTTTCGTGATCCCCGGTGCAATCTGCCACGGGATGAACGAGACCTCATACTGTGTCGGTTCCCCGTCCGCATGACGGATTCGCTCAATCTTTTGAATCGGGGCGTTGTCTTCCGCTTCAAACACCGATGCGATTTGACCGGAGGCCGAGATGACCGAGATGTCAATCAAGGCGACTTGCCCACGTTTCCCTTGGACGGCGAGCTGGGCCGCATAGTTGTTCGGCGTGTACGACAACGTCTGTTGTACTTTCTTCCCGGCGACGAACGTCCCGCGACCTTGTTGACGGACCAGATAGCCTTCCGTCGTCAACTGGTTGAGGGCGCCACGCACCGTCGTCCGGCTCACATCGAACTCCTCGCAAAGCGCGTATTCGGTCGGAAATTTTTCCCCTTCTTTATAGTGCCCACTCTTGATGCGGGACAGCAGTTCATCCTTGATTGCGGTTTGGAGCGTCGATTGCGACATGTCTCCATCTCCTTTACGTTGGGTTGGTTCCTTTATTGTGATACAGCAAGCATACAAATGCAAATACAAAAACTTATTTGTATTATTTGTATTTTTTATATTGCTGAAAGTTGTATCATTTGTTATATTTGTTACGACAAAAAGAAATCGCTTTCAAAGGAGGAGTTGGCACCATGGCAGTCAAGGTCGTCATCATCGGCGGTGGGTCCAGTTACACCCCGGAAATCATCGAAGGATTGATTGATCGACAGGCAACGTTCCCCGTTCGGGAGATTGTGCTCGTCGATATCGAAGAAGGGAGGGAGAAACTAGAGATCGTCGGTCGTCTCGCTCAGCGGATGATTGAAAAGGCAAACGCCGAGATCACACTCAGTTGGACGCTCGATCGAAGAGCCGCACTCGTCGGCGCAGATTTTGTATCCACACAGATTCGGGTCGGTGGACTCAAGGCACGCGCGCTCGATGAACGCATCCCGCTCAAGCACGGCTTCATCGGGCAAGAGACGAACGGCGCAGGCGGATTATTCAAAGCGTTCCGTACCATCCCGGTCTTGATCGACTTGGCAAATGAAGTCGCCGAGATTTGTCCGGATGCCTGGCTCGTCAACTTCACCAATCCGGCGGGCATCGTCACCGAGGCCGTACTCAAGCACTCATCTCATAAGAAGGTCATCGGTGTATGCAACATCCCGTTCAACATGCGAAACTCGGTCGCTGAGATCCTCGAGACGCCTGTCGAACGAGTCGCGATTGAATTTATCGGATTGAACCACTTCGTCTTCGGTCGTCACGTATGGGTCGATGGCGTAGACCGGACGAGTGACGTCCTCGCCTCACTCAACTCAGGCAACGACTACTCGCCGGCGAACATCGTCGGTCTCGGTTGGAGCGAATCGTTCCTATCGTCACTCGGCATGTTACCGAACCCGTATCACCAGTATTACTTCCAGACGAAAGATGTGTTGAAGAAAGATCTCGAGGCGTACGCACAAAATGGCACCCGTGCCGAAGTCGTGCAACAAGTCGAGGCACAGTTGTTCGAGAAATACAAAGACGTCGATCTCGCCGTCAAACCGGAAGAGCTTGAAAAACGTGGAGGCGCCTACTATTCAGACGCCGCCTGCAACTTGATGGACTCGATTCACAACGACCGCGGTGACATCCAGACGGTCAACACGCTCAATAACGGCACGATTCGAGATTTACCAGACGACGCGGTCATCGAAGTGAACGCCGTCATCACGAAGTCGGGGCCTCGCCCAATCTCCATCGGCGCGTTACCGCTACCGATTCGTGGGCTTATCACGAATTTAAAAACGTTTGAACAGCTCGCCATCCAAGCGGCTGTATCTGGCACGTACGAGGACGCCTACCTTGCCTGCCTCATGAACCCGCTCATTCAAGACGAGAAACGGATCGACCCGCTTCTTAAAGAGCTGTTCACAGCGCACGAGGCGTACCTACCCCAATTCAAGAAGGAGGTTTACTCATGAACAAGTTTATTGAAATCGCGGGACGCATCGGGTCCCAAAGGCACTTAGTCGCCATCCGTGACGGATTCGTTTCCGTCATGCCACTCATCATCGTCGGGTCGCTCGCGGTCCTCATCAACAACTTCCCAGCCATCAACATCGGTGGTCTCTCACTCGACTTCGTCGGATCGATGAACAGTATGTTCGGCGAAGGTAATTGGCAAGGGCTTGGCGGTAGCATTTGGAACGCGTCCTTCGCGATACTCGGGCTCCTGATCGCCTTCTCCATCGGGTATAACTTGGCCCGTTCATACGGGATTGACGGGCTCGCGGCGGGGATCTTGTCGCTCGCCTCGTATATCATGCTCGTACCGGTCACTGCTGACTGGGGTCTCAACTTCGCATGGCTCGGCGCACAAGGTCTCTTCGTCGCCATCATCGTATCGATTGTCGTTACAGAAATGTTCCGCTACCTCATCAATACGAAACTGACGATCAAGATGCCAGAAGGTGTACCAGGTGGGGTCACTCGTTCATTCCAAGCGCTCATCCCATCGATGATCATCTTGACGGTCGTCGCAGGATTCCAGCTCTTCATGACGCTCGTCGTCGAACTCAGTGTATTTGAAGTCATCTTTAAAGCGATCCAACAACCGCTCCAAGGATTCGGCGACTCACTCCCGGCTGCCTTGCTCATCGCCTTCTTGAACCACATCCTTTGGTTCTTCGGGCTTCACGGGACGAACATCATCGGCTCGGTCATCGAACCGGTCTACCTCCCGCTCATCGAGCAAAACTTGGCTGCCTTCCAAGCTGGAACGTCAGCGTTTGATGTACCATACACGGTCACAAAACCGTTCTTGGATGCGTTCGTCTTCATGGGTGGATCGGGTACGACGTTCGCGCTCTTACTCGCGATTTTCATCGTAGTCCGCAAACAACGGAATCACCCGTATCACCAAGTTGCAAAACTGTCGACACCAGCCAGTCTCTTTAACATCAACGAACCGGTCATCTTCGGTCTTCCAATCGTATTGAACCCGATCATGCTCGTACCGTTCATCTTAGTGCCGGTCACGCTCACCATCGTCTCTTATGTCGCGCTCTCGACAGGCATGGTTCCGAAGACAGTCGCCATCGTCCCTTGGACAACGCCACCAATCATCAGTGGCTATTTGGTCACGGGCGGTAGCGTTCGCGGCGTCTTGCTCCAAATCGTCAACTTGTCGATTGCGACAGCGATGTATATTCCATTCGTCATGGCAGGAGCGAAGGCGATGACAGTCGAAATCAATAAAAACAAAGCTGCTACTGAGGAAGGAGAAAAGATTTCGTGAAAACCGAAACCATCCAAGAACTCTCGTTTATGATTATCTTACATGCCGGAAATGCACGCTCATCTGCATTCGAGGCTATCGCTGCTGCGAAACGCGGTGAAGCGGACGAAGCGGCGGCAAAGTTGAAAGAAGCCGACGCGGCCTTCTTGGACGCACACAAGCTACAAACGGAGCTGTTACAAGAAGAGGCACGGGGGACGACGAGCGACATGAGCGTCCTCCTCGTCCACGCACAAGACCATCTTATGACGGCGATGACCGTGAAAGAGCTCGCCGTCGAAATGATTGACATGATCACCCGTTTGAATCGATTGGAGGAAACGACATGAACATCTTACTCGTCTGCTCGGCAGGAATGTCGACATCAATCTTAGTGGAAAAAATGCGGAAGGAAGCTGCCGCACGCGGACTCGACGCATCCATTGACGCGATTCCGGAGTCGCGCTTGAAAGAACAGTCGAACGTCGACGTCATCTTGATCGGACCACAAGTCCGCTACCTCGAAGGCAAAATCAAGTCGTCCGTCGACGTCCCAGTCGCGGTCATCGATAACATGGCGTATGGGATGATGAAAGGCGACCTGGTCCTCGACCAGGCACTCGGTCTCGTCAATGCTTAAAACGTTCGTCCTCGTCAACGCCGATGACTTCGGCATGACGACGGGTGTGAACGCCGGCACACTCGACAGTCACGTGAATGGAATCGTCAATTCGGCGACGATGATCATGAACGGGTATGCCGTCGAGGAAGCGGTCCGACTCGCGAAACAACATCCGTCGCTCCGTGTCGGGGTCCATCTCGTCTTGTCTTGGGGCAAACCGCTCGCCGACACGAGTGCTCCCCTCACGAAAGAAGATGGCACGTTCCGCTACACGAGCCGCTTCATGACTGAAGACTCGCCTGACCCGGAACTCGTCTATCTGGAGTGGAAAGCCCAAATCGAGGCGTTCCTTGCGACAGGACTTCCACTCGACCATCTCGACAGCCACCATCACATTCACGGTTGGCCGGTCCTGCACGACGTCATCATTCGGCTCGCTGAAGAATACGACACGACGTTTCGGGCCTTAACAACGCTCGGGTCACGCCGAGACTTGTGGGTGACCGAACGGTTCAGTGATCAGTTCTACGCGGATGGCGTCTCCCATGCGACGCTCGATGCCATCGAACCAGGACGATCCATCGAAGTGATGGTCCATCCGGCCGACCTCGATGATCGTCTTCCGAACGTCACCTCATACCTTGTACCACGCCTCCTCGAAAAACAGGTGTTGGTCGACTATGAACGCCCCGAATGGTGGGCATGACAAAAGCGGGTTCCCTTTCACGGGGACCCGCTTTTTCATAGGTCGAACGCTTGTTGAATCTGTGCCGCTGTCTCTTCCGGACTTAAGTTCGTGTTATCGATCCGAAGATAATGCTCGACGTCTAATTCCCCCGGACGTGAGTTCAATCGATACATCGTCGCCGTCTGCTTCAGTTCCGCCTCGGACCAGGCGATGTCGCGCTTCGAC
This sequence comes from Exiguobacterium sp. SRB7LM, assembly GCF_015712685.1. GTDB lineage: Bacteria > Bacillota > Bacilli > Exiguobacteriales > Exiguobacteriaceae > Exiguobacterium > Exiguobacterium profundum. The sequence continues at coordinate 1,619,597 of NZ_VWVR01000006.1, forward strand.
GGTTTATGGGTGAGGCGGTTCTCCGTCGTGTTGCGCGCAAGGCGCTCCTCTATCTCGGCCTCGAGCTCGACATAGTAGATGTCCGCCCCGTGTGACTCGAACAAGCCCGTCACCTTCTTCACGTAATCCCAGTCCTCCTGCATGTCAAACGCCCAGACGAACGTGAAAATCATGCCGGGTAAATCACTCTTGGCGACCGCCTCGAACAGTTCTTGACGAAAGTGTTGGACGAGTCGCTTCCCTTCCGGCGTCCCGTAATTGAAGAACGGTCCAACGAGGTCGATCGTCATATGGTTGTGGAATAATTTCAGTCCGGTTTTATCGGCGAGCGCCTGTCCGACCGTCATCTTGCCGACGGCTTGTGGACCAAATAAGATGATGAATTTCATTGGATGAGCCCCTTTTGTGTCTGTTCATTTCATTTATCATACTAAAGCCGGCGCCGATTTTCATGCGATTGACCAATTTTCCCAATTCATCATGTGATAAACTTCCCTTTTTATGGATGTATTAGATTTTAAGTGAACGGGAAAATACAGACCATCGATGGTCCGTCTTGTTCAAAGGGGGCACTCTTATGCCGAAAGATCCTCAGCTCGAACGTTTTGTATTACGTGTCTCGGTTTTTGCTTCTTTATTCTTTGCCATTTCTGGAATCATTGTCGGTTACTATCTCTCCTCTGCCTTTATCTTATTCGACGGAATCTACTCGTTTTTGAGCGTCATCATGAGTTGGATCTCTCTGCGAGCCGGGGTGTTCATGCTGACGGCAGATAAACGATTCCCGTTCGGTAAAAGTACAATCGAACCGTTCATCATTCTGTTTCAATATGGGGTACTCCTCTATGTCATCGTCACCGCCTTCCTCGGGGCAATCGAGGACATTCGAGGTGGAGGGAACGAACTCGTCCTTGGAGGGGCACTCGTCTATTTGGCCATCAGTGCCGCGTTGACCTATGGAATCTTTCGTTATTTACGAACGTTTCAGCTAAAGGCAAGTTCTGGCCTCGTAAGTGCCGAGATTGTCCAATGGCGGCTCAGCTTCGTCTTGACGGGTGGGGCGCTCGTCGGTTACTTGATCGCCCAAGTGCTCGTCTGGTTGTCCTTCGAAGCCATCTCCCCCTATGTGGATCCGGTCATGTTACTTCTCATCACGATGTGGCTAGTCAAAACACCACTTGTTGAGATGTGGACAGCCATCAAAGAGTTGATTGGAATGAATACGGAGACTCCTTATAGTAAACAAATCACGTTGACCATCCTACAAGTCGCCCATCAATACGACGTCATCAAGACATACGTCCGAACGACAAAGTCTGGGAATCTATTGTTTATCGAGATTGATCTCGTCGTCCCGACCACTTATCGATACGACAAGATTGCCGATCAGGACATGATTCGTCAAAAGATGGAGGACGCTTTGGCTTTCTTACCTTATGAGAAATGGTTGACGATTTCGTTCACACATGACAACCGATGGGCAGAATAAAGACGGATGACAACTGTCACCCGCCTGTTCCTCATCCTTCAAACGCCCGACGCAGCACTTCTTCTTCCTCTGCATTTCCGAGATTCCGATGCACCACTCGCTCCACCTCGATGTTGAGCTCCTCTTTTAAAAGGCTTGCGCTCCGCTCTTGCCCGATGATGACGATCTCGTTCCAATGATGTTTCTTCCGCAGAGACCGAATCTCTCCAGCGATTTCACGATAGAATCGCTGGATTTGTTTTTCTTTCCGACTGTCGAATTGATCGACTTGACTACTTGAAGCAGCATGTTGTCTCGAACCACGTCCCTGATACCTGCGCCACTCATCCGAATTCAAATCGAGTTCATAGACCGTGACGTCTTCGACCTCACCGAGTCTCGTATCATAAACGGTGATCGCATCCATCTGCGGAAGCAAGATGCCGGTATTCGGGAACTCGGCATCTAATTTTTCAATTTGATTGAGGACCGGTTCTTTTTCATAGTGAAACTCATTGTCGACATCGAGTTGAAGGAAATGAAGTTCGAACAATCCATCTTTCCCTTCTGCGAATAAGACGATGCTTCGCAACAGTTTATGTTCATTGCTTTTAATCTCTTGTTCGGTCCGTTCCCTCACTCCTTTGAACGCCTTCACCAATGTCTCATCCCCGCTCGCTTCGACTTCTTGTTCGAGCCGGCGCAACTCATTCTTCAAATGAATCTCCCATTTATCCCGCTCACTTGGCTTGGTGCTCAAGTAAAGACTGAGCACCCCTGCCTCTGCATTATGAAGTTTCTTGATCTTTCCAAGTTCAGTTGATAATGCCATCATAACTCCTCCTTAATAGATAAACGCAGCGAGTATCCCCGTGATAAAGACAGATGTGATGGTGACCGTCGAGAATCCAGCAACAATCATTTTCGGTAAAATCTCATCTTCAATAATATGCACCTCCTCTTCCGTCTCACCGATATTTTTCGCCGCCTCCTCACTTAAGATCAGCGTCCCTGGGAAACCATATAACGCCGTCAATCCGATTGCCATCGACATCTCTTTTGAATAGCCGAGGAACCGCCCGGCGAGGAAGGCGAATAAGAGAAGCCCGGTCACCCCGAATGCAAATGCGATGGTAATTGGGACGATCAAGTCGAACAGGTCGCTCGGAGACAACGTGGCGAGCGGTCCGAAGATGATGAGCAAAATTGCAATCATGATCAACCCATATGCATCGATCCCGTTCAAGGCGTTCGCTTTCAGCACTTTGAAGCGACGTAAGATGATTCCGAGAATCAAGGCGATCACGAACGTGTTCAAGTAGCCGTTCGTCCAACCGCTGATGACGGTGGCAATCAACACGACGCCTCCCATGACGAACAAAGTTCCTGCCGTCGTATGGAAAGGTGCTGGCAAGATCGAATCATCTGTCTCATCATGGACGACTGCGTGCTCTTTCGGTGTGGCGAGCGTCCCATCCCGATAGGCGGTCTGAATCCGACGCGCTTCTTTTCTCAAAATGATGGACGTGAGCGGAAAGCCGATCAAACCTTGAGTCGCTGCAATCAGTACCGGAAACACGGCGACCGACACAAGCCCCGCGTTGATTGCGGCGTCTTGAACGAGAATGATCGAGATGGTTCCGCCGCTGATGGCTGCAATGCCACTCAAGATATAGTTCGTATCGAGAAAAATCTGTCCAAACGCGTACATGAAGACGGCAATACCTACGACAGCAGACACCCCGATCACGAACGTTTTCCATTGACGTTTAAATTCATCTAGGCTGATGAGCGTTCCGAGATGGACGATGACGAGTCCGACGACTGTCTGACCGAGCGCTAACAATGAAGACGACGGCAACAAGTCTTCCGGGAACAACCCGGATTTAAACCCGACGAGAAAAATGATGGACGCCACAAATAATGAAGATAATAGAGCTTTCGTTTTTTTGGCGACATAATCGCTCACCGTCCATATCAACATGACAATCGTAAAGGCGAGTAAGGAGTTCATGCGCGAAATCCCCTTTCTGGGTTCAAACACGTGGTTGATAACTAAATCCTAAACCGTGTACGTCTGCGACATTGTAGACAATCATGAACGACTGTTTGTCGATCGCATTGACGGCTTTGAGTGCTGTCTGGTACTCGCTCCGCGTCAACACGATCATCAACATCTCTCGATCTTCCCCTTGAAATCCTCCTCTGACATCAAACACGGTAATGCCTCGGTCGACTTCTCGATAGAGCGCTTGTTTGATTTCATCGAGATGAGACTCACTCATAATAAAGATCGCTTTCTTCCGATCGAGCCCGAGTTCGATATACGCCATGACGGCCGATGTCAAAATAATGGAGGAGATGGCGAATAGGAACGACTCGACTCCAAATACGAACACACTCGATACGACGATAAGGGCGTCCGTCAAAAAGAATCCGATCGCCGTATTCAATCCCGTATATTTGTGCAATATCAACGGCGGAATTGTGGTCCCCCCACTCGAAGCCCCGATTCGATAGAGCATCGCGACGGCAACGGCGAACAAGATGCTACCGAAGACGACCGAGAAGAACCGATCTGACGTGACCATATACTTCGGAATGACCGCGAGCGCAATCGGTAAAAACAGACTACCGAGTAAAGTGTTATAAAACACTTTCTTCCCAAGAAAGACGAATGTCAGGATGAGCAAGAGTCCGTTTAGAACCGAGACGACAATCGAACGATCGATATCAAGGACTTCCTCTAATAGAATCCCAATCCCGGTCACACCGCCTGCGGCGATGTCGTGAGGACCTAAAAATAGATTGATGGCTAACCCGATGACGATGATGGCAGCGAGAATTACCGCGACATCACTTATTCTTTTACGCATCACAATCCCTTCCTCTCACGAGCGGAACGTCTGCATCGTCTCAATGACCCGTAAGACAAAAGAGACACTATCTTCTAATTCTTTGATTGGAATCGATTCGTCGACGGTATGAATGGCTTCATATCCAATCGAAACATTCAACGCCACTTTCCCGGACTCGTTGAACACGTTCGCATCACTTCCTCCGCCACTATGCTCGTAGCGGACTGAAAAAGATTGATCCGTCAATGCTTCCGCCACGTGTTGAACGAACGGTTCATCTTCTGAAAACCGATAGCTCCGAATCATCTGTTCTGTTTTGATGTCGACTGTCCCTCCATGATTTGAAGCTGCCTGTTCAAATGCAAGAATCATGTGCTTCACCTGGTCCACACACGCTTCATGATCAAGTGATCTCGCCTCCCCGACTAACGTCACCTGCTCCATGACGACATTACTCCCCGTTCCTCCGGATATTTTGCCAATGTTTGCTGTCGTCTTTTCCGATATCCTGCCGAGTTTCATGTTTTGAATGGCGTCCGAAGCAATGAGGAGTGCAGAGATTCCTTTTTCCGGCTCAAGTCCCGCATGGGCAGCTCGTCCGTGAATGTCGACTTGAAGACTAAACATGCTTGGGGAACTTAAGATGATACCGCCGACCGACCCACCATTGTCAAGAATCAGCCCATGTGTTGCTTGAATCGTCGACATATCAAGCGCTTTAGCACCAAGCAATCCAACTTCCTCGCCAGGGGTAAAGACAAGCTCGATTGGTCCGTGTCGAATGCCTTCACTCTGCAAACGCTCCACGACTTCGAGCATGATGGCAATTCCCGCTTTATCATCGGCCGCCAAAATCGTCTCCCCTTCAGAAAAAACGATATCATCCCGGACGATTGGAACGATTCCTTTCCCCGGAGACACCGTATCGATATGAGCCGATAAAAATAACGGTTCGATTGAAGAATCTCCTTTCAGACGAGCAATCAGATTGTTCGATCCAAGATTGGTCCGATCTTTCGAATCATCTTCATCGATTTCGAGACCCATGCGGGCACATCGTTCTTTTAATTCATCTAAAAACGGACCTTCTGCATAGGATTCCGAATCGATTCGCACAAGTTCCATAAACGTTTCCGTCAATCGGGATGACATCTCAATCATTCCTTTCGATAGGTTGTTTCGACGATTTACGCAATTGATACAATTTTTGAAGGTTAAGGAATGTGACTTTTAACACGGCGTAGAAAGGAACAGCAAGCAACATACCGACAATACCGGCTAATCGACCTGCGACGAGTAAGACCAAGGTAATCGTGATGGGGTGGACCCGTAGCGACTTTCCTTGTACAAGAGGAGAGATGACATTGGCATCTAATTGTTGAATGATGGTAATCGCGACAATGACATAAATCGCTTTGACCGGTTCATCAATGAACGCGATCAAGACAGCTGGAGCGGCCCCGAGAAAAGGACCGAAATAAGGAATGATGTTCGTAGCAAAGATAAAGATTCCGAGCGGCAAGAAGAACGGGACATCGAGTAACCAGAGCGCAATCGTCGCGAAGAAGCCGACGAACGTACAGACGATCAACTGGGCTCGAACGTATCGTTTGATTGTCTCATGCATGTCATGAAGGATTTGACGAGCATCTTGTTCATAAGTTCCTGGGACCCAGCGCACAATCGCACTCGCCAGTTTTCCTCCATCAATCAGCATAAACACATACAAGAACAAGGCAATAAATAGGGTGAATAATCCCGAGATGATAAACGCGAGGACACGACCGAGTGACCCGGCTACACTTCCAATCACTGCACCGACCGTATCCGTCAATTGACGAATCCACGTATCAATGGAGGTCTCATTTTGATTGATATAGTTCTGGAACCACGTATATTCTTCCAAGGCTCGATACAAGTTGACAAGTTGCCGGTAACTCGCTTCCGCCACTCGAGGAAAGGCATCGAGGAGAGCGAAGAGTTGGCGAGTCAAAATCGGACCGAGGGTAATCACAAACAACACAGTGAGGAGGAGTAATATCATTAGAATGATGAGAATCGCAAACGATCGTCGCTTTAACCTACTTTCGAGCCAATCGACGAATCCGACAGTGAGATAGAATAAGACTCCTGCGATTAGAAATGGCGTGAGGACCGTGGCAAAAAAGATTCCGAGTGGGTAAAAGATAAATTCGACTTGCTTCAACATAAAAAGAATCGTTAAGATGAGCAGCACCCAAATCCCGTTACGAAAGGCCGGGGTGAGCCAGAAGGGTTGCATGGCATGTCTCCTTTCATGGAATCATACCTACTTTTTCCCCGATTCCTAAAAATCATTCTTTCACAGGGAAAACAACACAATTCATCCGAACACCCTCCAAAATATTTGTTTACCTCTTTCCAAATGAAGGAATAAGCATAGCATCGAACTTTATGGAAAGAAGGTGCCCCCGTGACTTGTCCCCACTGCGGAAAGAAGACACGATCGAAAACGGTCTGTCCGACGTGTGGCCGCCGCTCACGTCGCACGATTTGGTTATTTGCCACTCCATTCGCTATCGCACTCATTGCCTTTGTCACCTTCATTGGAAACGCCTATTTCAAGGACATGCTACGTTCGACCGACTCGCTCGCCGATCAGGTCAACTTGCCGATTGGGGAAGATACGGTCTCCGCTGACGAAGCGACACCGGTCGACTTCGCCGCCTTACAGGACAGCCTCTTCACCGTCAGTTACGGAACGGGATTTTTGGTGAGCTCACGCGATGTCGTCACCGCCGCCTCGAATGTGGCCGGGTTGACGAATATCATCATGTACCATGACGGTGAGGCCGTCTCCGGCACCGTCGTCGGTCGGACGAAACTCATTGCTGTCATTCGAATCGAAGAGACGGAGAACACACCATACACACTCACGCAAGCGATCGCCGCAGAGGACGAGACGTTGACCACATTGACGATGCAAGAACGCATCAACGGTACGGTCACATTCGCCGAGAACGGCTATAGCCGAAACTTTGAATTGCCACGTCATGCGTATGGCAGTCCACTCCTTTCAGCATCCGGGCGAGTCGTCGCCATCCATTTGCGTGGAATCGCCTTGCCGACCGCACTATTTGAACAAGACATCCGTACGTTCATCGCAAAAGATGCACCGGCACCGCCACCCATCGAACTCGCACCGGTCGAGCCGATCAAACCGGATTTGACAGAAGAACCGGTCGTCGTTCCGGAAACGCCTTCTATTCCTGAGGCACAACCTGAAATCCCACCTGTCACTGAACCGGAGGCACCGGTCGAGGAAGAAGTCGAAGAGGAGGTTGTGGAAGAGCCCGAACCGACGACACCTGAAGTGACGCCAGAAGAACCTGCGGAACCGCCGAGTGAACCGGAGGAACCGACGGATCCACCGGAAACGGAAGAGCCGATTGAAGACGATCCTCCAGTGACTGAGCCGGAGGAACCGAGCGAACCGGAAGAGCCAGCGGAGCCAGAAGAACCGACGACACTCGAACCAGACGGGGATGAGGACTCCATCGTCGAAGACGATCCGGACACTGAAGAAAACATAAATGAAGAAGAAAACGACACAAGCACCCCATCCGAATGATGGAGTGCTTGTTATTCGTCACGTGTGAAACGTCGTTGGAGATTGCCGAGCACCGCTCCTAGTCCGAGTAGTAGAATCGACAGCGCCCAGAACGGGAGCGCGTCTTGCAATAACCAGACGACGAGGGCACTGAAGCCGACGACGGCTCCAAGCCATAGAAAGTTCCGTTGTCCCATGTCATTCACCTCGTCCTCATCATAACACATCGACCCGACGTGCCGTCGCTTGCGGTGGCAAGGAGCGCGTCAACCGTTCATCATGCTCGACTCGAACCTGTTGTCCGATGAGAAGCGGTGTCTCATCCAAAAGAGGTCTCGCTACATGAAACACGATGCCGTCAAACGGTTCTGCCTCCCGCGTCGGCGTGACGCGGATTTTCTCATCCATCACCTCTGCGACATATCCAGTGAACGTCGCCATGCCGTTCCCCTCCTTTCCAGTCCTTACTGTCCATTTCCCGTTTTTGCAAAAGATGCTACTCGACTGTGACAAGAACAAGTATAATAGAGCGACACTAGTACTTGTGAGGAGGACACCCTATGACACAAACGATCGATTTACACACCCCAGAGTTCCAGCGCACGTTCCTTGAGATGATGCTCCTCGCAGAATTAACGGAAGCTTATAACGCTGAAGCCATCAATGACATGGCGACACGGGGCGAGACCGCGTTCCCGGACGACCCATTCTTCCCGGCGATGCGTGCTTATCCATATATTCGAGAAGGTGACACCGATTCGGCCAAACCGTGGCTCGAGAAAGCGAGCGCGCTCGGCGATCACTACATTCTTCATATGTTAAAAGGATTTGTCAGTGAAGACACCGGATTCACGTTCGAGGCGGAACAACACTTTCTCCGTGGCGTCGAACGCTACCCGGATGTCCCAATCATGCATCGCGCCCTTGCCGTCCACTACTTCGACCGCAAGTTCCATGGCGAGGCCGGTCTTCATATCATGAACTATGTCCGACTTGCCGGATTTGGTCCGGACACTGTCCCGATGTTGCTCGAATTTTTCCAAGTGTATGACGACATTCCGCTCGATATGGTCGATGAACTGATGAAGACGGCGAGCGGTTACTTAACATTAAACCCGCATGACCCACATGCCCACTCCTTATACGCGTCTATGTGTAGCCATCGTTTCGCTGCACTGACGGCCGAGTTGAAGGACGATGACCCGCTTACCGACGAGATGATTTGGATGCTCCTTGAAGTCGAGAATCACGGGATGTGGAGTGCGACCTATGACCGCAGCGAAGAGCGAATGTTCCGCCACATGTTCGCGGAATACGTCGACAACGTCATTCTTCCGAACACGTCACAGTTGTATGTATGGCGCCTTCGGTTGCGTTACTTGACACGTCGCCTGACACACCGCTTCACGGGTGGCTACTCTGTACCGACATCCTAAAAAACATCACGCCAACATGGCGTGATGTTTTTGTTTATCCGGCATACGGTTTAATCGGTCCGCGCAGGCTGAACGAGTAGTCCTCCGGATCGACAATCCCGACGACTTCGTCGCCTTCAAGTAACTCCCATAGGAACTCTGCCATCTCACGCGCCGTATGATACTTCGCGACGTTCTCACTGTAGTCGAATCCTTCCGTATCGCGAGCCCGGTCAGCGAAGCTCGTCTCCGTCGCGGCCGGTGCGAGTACTTTCGCCCGAAGTTTGGCACCACTCTGCTTCAACTCTTGTGCGAGTCCTTCCGTATACGCACTGACGAAGAACTTCGTCGCACAATATGTGACCGAGTTCGGGACGATTCGATATCCCCCGACAGACGACACGTTCAACAGTTGTGCCCCTTCGACGTCATGATAATCCCGAACGTATAGACTCGATAAGACGGTGAGTGCCTCGATATTCAAACGAATCATGTTCTCGATTTTACCAAGGTCGACGTCCTTGATGAGATCTGCATCCCCGAATCCTGCATTGTTGATCCACGTCTCGATGTCGAGGTCCGCAAGCGATTCATATAATCCGTACACGTTCTCGCTATATGATAGGTCGGTCGATTTGATGATGACGTCACTGTCCGACGAGATCGATTTGATTTCATCGCGTAACGACTCCAACTCTTCTTTTCGTCTTGCGACGAGCACGAGCGACTTTCCTTTTTCAGCTAAAAGTTTCGCTGTCTCATACCCTATACCTGAACTGGCTCCTGTAATGACCGTATACTTCATATAATCCACTCCTTTTTTTCATTTACCTTGTTGTTCATTCCCCACTTTCTTCATCGCGAATCGTTCCGATGTGAACGAAAAGCCCTGACTCCAAGGAGACAGGGCTTTCAACTTATGTCGTGAATCGACCAATCAGTGTCTGCAGGTCACTCGTCATATTGCCGAGTGATTCGGCGACACCGTTCAATTCTTGAATCATCGCGAGTTGGGCGTCAGCCGTCTCACCGACCGTACGCATCGTGTCGGCCATCCCTTCACTGTCTTGTGACATTTGAAGAGAGGACGTCGCGACTTGTTTCGTCGTCTCCGCAATCTCATGCGAGGCGATGCGGATATGTGACGTATTATCGACTGATGTCTCGAGCTGACTGACAATCTGTTCGAACGCACGTGTCGCTCGTTCGAGCAACAACGTGTTCGTCTCGACGCGTTTCGCACTGACGACGTGTTGGTCGAGAACGGCGTTCGACTGTGTCTGAATCGACTCGATCAATCCGGCGATCTGTGTCGCCGACTGCTTCGACTGCTCGGCAAGTTTACGCACTTCTTCTGCAACAACGGCGAATCCTTTTCCTTGCTCACCGGCACGTGCCGCTTCGATGGCCGCGTTCAATGCCAACAAGTTTGTCTGGTCGGTAATCGATTGGATGACCTCGGTGATAAGGGCGATCTCGTCAGACTGTTGCTTCAGTGCCGAAATCGATTCTCCCGTCAGACGTGTCTCCCGCTCCAGTGCGAGCACTTCGTCTTTCGCCTGAGCCATCGTCGCACCACCTTCTTCGGCGAGCTTCAAACTCTGTGACACGTCATCGTCAATCGAGCCGATCGAGCCAGCGATGCGACCGATGCCTTCATCGGCAGCAGCCACCGCTTGAGATGTTCCAGTCGCTTCTTTCGCCTGCGCGACCGTTTCTTCCACGACTCGGTCGATGAGACGTGTCGTTTCCTCCGTCTGTGACGCCATCTCTTCCGTACTCGCATACAGTTCTTCCGATTGTGCTGTGATTTCCTGTGCGTTTTGGGTGACGCGGTCAATGAGTTCACGCAAATTTCCCTTCATGCGGTTGAATCCGGTCATCAATTGTCCGATTTCATCTTGCGTGAGCGCCTGAAGGTCATCGCGGGTCAAATCACCTTCCGCGACTACTTCTACTTCTTTCGCTAAGAATCGCAACGGGGTCGTGACCATATGACTAATGGCATATCCGGCACCAAACATCAGTATCAGACTGACAACTGCAATCACGACTGAGTACCAAAAGGCACGCTCACCTGCCTCCTGCAATTCGGCTTGCATCGCAATTAACTGCTCTTCTGTTTCGGCTTGTAACGTCTCACCTGTCGATGAGATGGATTTGGTCACGTCCGGCATGAGACGGAATACTAATCGATCGATTGCTTCTTGATCTTTTGAGTCAATTGCCGCGATGGCTTGTGTCGCCAACTCATCATATCCTGTCGCGTATCCGAGTAACGATTCATATTCCTTTCGTTCGGTCTCATTGTCCGCGAGTTCAATCAACGATTCGATGGCGGCTTTCTTCTCTTCTCCGCCCCGGCTGATTTGTTGTTTGCGCTCATTATCCTGTAGGAGCACATACCCGCGGACACCATACGCTTGACGGACCATCCCGAGCGCCAAGTCGTCTGCCGCTTTCATCTTCATGACATCGTTTGAAATCATGTGTTCATATTGACTCGTCATCCGATCGAGCGTCCACAGATTGTATCCCATTCCAACGATTGTCAAAATTAGAATCAAACCGATACTCGTCATGATTTTTCTTGATAACGTCCATTCGTTCAACATCTTTTTCACGTACTACGAGGAGTAATCTCCTCTTCCACCTCTTTTTCTCTCTATTTTTATGTATTGCCTTTTCTTTATCGGACGCAACAGCCTAATTTGTACCAACAATTTGAAATTCATTTATGTATTGACCTATCTTTTTATTTTTTGTACTAGGCACAAAAAAAGAACCAGACATCTGCCTGGTTCTGAGTCTTGCTTATAGCTTGAATTGCGCCACGCGATTCGAGAGTTCGGTCGCCCGTTTTTCTGTTTCGCCCATCTTCGCCTGAACGTCGTTGAAACGCTCGACTGAGAGTTGAACTTTTTCTGAAATCGACTGCGTTCCGTCCGCACCTTCTGTCACGGTCGTCGCCACTTCTTGAATAACACCAAGAATGTTGTCCGTCATATGGCGAAGTTGAAGCGCGTTACCTTCGAACGTCTTCGCTGTCTCTCCGAACACTGTCGCATCCTGTTCATATTGCGTTGCCGACTCTTCGAGACGGTCGTAGTCGGCCATGACTTTCGTATTGAGGAACGTCAACATATCTTCCGAACTCGTATTGAGTCGTTCGACCGAATCGATGACCGTGTTTGACACGTCACGAATCTCGTTGACCGTCTGACGTGAGTTTTCCGCCAATTTGCGGATTTCTGATGCAACGACCGCAAAGCCGCGACCTGCCTCACCAGCACGTGCCGCTTCAATCGAAGCGTTCAAAGCGAGTAAGTTTGTCTGGTCAGCAATCGCAAGAATAGCTGTCGTCAAGACACGAATCTCTTCAACCGACTGTGCTCCTTTGATGGCTTCTGCGAGCTCGACCTGTTTCTTCTCGATAATCGACACTGCTTCTGTTTTCGAAACAACGGCTTGCTCCCGCATCTCGTGCGCTCGAGCTTCGACACGATTTGCCGTTTCGGCACTCTCATTGGATAAGTCGACGATTGAATCGATCGAACTTCCCATTTCTGTCGTCGAGGCACTCATTTCTTGCGAAGAGGCTGCCGTTTCTTCCATACCGGCCGTCAATTCTTCGACCGTTCCAGACGTCTCTTCCATATAGTGACTGAGTCGCGTCACTTCAGCAGATACGTCTTTTGAAGACGAGAGAACGACTTTCGCTGTCTCATCGACATCAATCATGATCTCACGTAGTGTCGCGAGGAACGTGTTGAATGAACGACTGACTTGTGCAATCTCATCATTCGACGTGACCGGAATCGTCATCGTCAAATCGCCACCTTGAGTCGCGAGTTCATCAAAGCGTGTCTGAAGTGTGCGCATCGGTCGGATAATCGAACGCAACAGGCTGAGCCCGAGGAACAAGAGAATCGCCACAGCCCCAATCGTCACGGCAATCAACGCCATGAGGGACTGCATGAATTCACTTTCCATGTTGTGTCCGACACGTTGTGAACCTTCCGAGTTGTAGTCGACAAGGTCCGCTAGTTTTTGTGTGAAGTTGTCATATGTAGATTTAGACTGTGCATCATAGTATGAGCGCGCCATCCCTGTGTTACCGGTCGAGCTGAACGTCAACATGTTGTCCGAGACGCGTTGATACATCTCCCATTGACGCGAGAAATTCTGGAATAGTTCTTTGTCTTCCGCACCTGAAGCCGTTTTTTCATACTTTGGTGCAATCGTATTGATTTCTTCACGAATCTCTTTCATCTGTGTCATGAGCTCTTCTTTTTTGGTCGCATCCTCTGTCACGATGTGATCGAGTTCGAGTGTTCGATAGTTTGCGGCGAGTGTGTTGAGTTCATGAGCATAATCGAGCCCTTTGTTCCAGTTATTGACGATATCGTCCGCTTGACGGTTCGCGTCACTCATTGAAAACAGTGCGTAACCACCAACGCCAAAGACCATGACGAGCGATATGATGACGAGCCCCCATAATTTTTGACGTATCGTCAAATTCTTTCCAACGTTCGCTCCGAAAGATGTCGTGCGTTCACGCTTCTCTCCGCGTTTCCATTTGAGTGTCGGTTTCCACGTCCATGTCGGTTTTCGTTTGATCCGGCTTAGTGCCTTAGACCATGTTGATTTCCATGCCATCTATGTATTCCCCTCTCAATCATACAGTGTTTCCTATACTATCGACAATTTTCAGAAAATAATGAAGAGGATTGACCAAACTTAAAAAAGGTGACTCAAACTGCAAGAGTCACCTTCTGATTATTCAATACACAGATTTCGTTGTTTGATTCGTTCGATTCGCAGGCGTCACGACTTTGAATGTCAGTTTCGACCCACGTCGCTGCGTTCCGATATAGACGTTGGTCGTCGTCGAGCCGATGGACTTTTTGGCGACCAACTTACTGCCGTTGTAGACGTACAGCGTGCCATACGGGACGTTCGTACGCACCGCTACCGATTTTGTCGTCGAACGGATGGTCCCTGTGTTGATTGTCGGACGGATTCCTGATTTGACCACAACTGATTTCGCATCACGATGAATTCCCGACTTGGCCTCGAAATAGAGTTTCGTTCCAGCACGAGGACGGCTAAACGTAAGCGTGTAGGACCCATTTGCATTCGATTTTGTTGTCGCGATGATTTTCGAGCCATTCTTTAACGTCACGGTCGCGTTAGGTAGTGTCTTCCCGACCCGTTTCGTCTGTTCGTCCGTCAACGTCACCGATGGGATTGTCGCACTTGGTAGCCTATACGTTAGCGTCTTTCGTTTCGATCCGTATGAAGATTCGATGATGACTGTTGTTCCCGGTTTTGCCGAAATATGATATCGATTCGTCCCGACAACGCGAGTATAGAGTACGACTCCGTTTGAGATGAAATTGATATCCGTATTTGGATCGTGTGCCAACGTGAACGTCGCGGATGAAGACGTGAGGAGAACATCTTTCACCGTCAATACTTTTGGTGTGTCACTCGTCACTTTTTTCTCTAGCGTTTGGGTAAGTTCTGGACGAAAACTCGCAACAAGTTTAATTGTCTGGCCTTCGCGTAGCGGTTCTTTCAAGTTGATGACGTTGAGACCTTTCGTCAGGCGTTTCGCCGATTCGGATCTACCGTTACGAGAAACAGCGAGAACCGGGTCTAACTTGTCGTTAAATACGGTAATCGTCGTGTCACCTGTTTTTGGTGGTTTTGTCCACGTGAAAGACGGCATCGGATAGTCTTTCGTGACGTAGACCATCTCGTAAGGACGTTCTTGTCCAAGGACACGGAAAAAGATCCGGTATGACAAGGGTTGGTCAGAACTGTATGTCGTCAATTGCGCCACACCGTGTTCATCCGCCTGAACTTCTCTCACTTCAAATGCTGTTTTCGAATTTAATTGTCTTACTTCCACTTTTGCGTGAGGTTCTGTCTGGATAGAGACCCCTTCCATTCGCGTTTCTGTCAGAACTTTTGTTGGATTGTTGATTACCGGCTGTCCAAGCATAAATCTCTTTTTGACAGACGCTTCTGTTGCTTGACGGTAATCCCATGCATCAGAAACATATAACTCGATTGTTTGATTTCCTTCGATGATTCCATTCGAGAGCTTGAAGCGACCAGTCTCGTCTGCTTGAACGGGACTCGAACACGTAGCAAACGATGCTTTTTCACACGAAAGATATACGGTCGCATTCGGTGCCGTCATTCCGCTAATCTCCCCGACTGCTCCGTATTCGAACGAGGTGTCCACTTGAAGCGGAAGTTGTTTGACCGGTTTGAACGACTTCCAATGGTCCAGCATGGCAAAGCTGACCTTAGCGGAGAACGATTGATCAAATGATGGAATCGTATAGCCTTCCGCGAACGATTGTGCCGACTCGACTCGTGTCACATCCGCCGGCAATTCAGCAACAGTCACCTTATGTTCGGTCCCATCAACGGTTGTGATGGTCGCCATGAGTTGATATGCATGATTCAGCCACGTATGCCCCTCCTCCGAGTTGCCAGTAGCTTTCAACCACGTGTACATTTCTTTCGGTTTTTGCCCGAAACGTTCGATTGGCATGAACCACTGCTTGTCTTGTACGAAATATCCATTCTCTATCAATTCGAACTGGCTATTCGTATTGCGCGTGCGCAAGCTCGTCTCCGTGATGCGACCTTCCGCCAAATCAATCGTTACCATCGAATCATCAAACGTCACACCATAATAAAGCCCATCGTGATAAATCAGTGATGTGAGATCGTAGTGGACCTGCCCGTTCAAATTGAGCGTTTGCATCGTTCGGGTCGCGAAATCGTAAACGTATAAATGATTGGAGCCTTTCATAAAGAGTCGATCGGTCTTCGACTCAAAATCGATGGACAACGATTCATTCGGATACGTCGTCTTTCCTAGTTCCTCTCCCGTTTCAAGTGAGAGGTGTGTGATCGACTTGTCGGACGTGTTGAATGCAATCAATTCATCAAGATTCGTCCCTAATATCAGACTTTGTCCCGAAATGAGCGGGTAAGTCCTTTTGACCGTTCCTTTCATATCCGTCAACGCCCACTCGCCTTTGTACGAATCACGCCAGAGCATCACGTCTCGACTGGCATCATACGATACGAGGTACGCCCGATGTGGTGATTCTAAGGAATCGATTCTAGATGTCGTTCCGTCTCGTTGGATACGGATGAGAGGTTGATCATATTGCGGAACGGCAATCCATTCCTGTCTGTCTAAACTCGCAATCCACGAGCGAACACCTCCGTAGCTCCCCTCGTCACCAGATGAATGCGTCGTTAAGTCCCCGGGATAGTCAATGATAACGGTGGACTGACTATTCGGGTCATGCAGGCGCGTCTTCCCGTTCAGATAGTCTAGATAAAATGGTGACTGCGGGATGACTTTAATTGATTGTTCAAGTTTCGTCCCGGTTTCGATGACAGAAGCAGCCAACGCCTCCTGCTTTGGCAACATAAGCAACATCATCATCAGCATGATGGCATATAGATATCGTTTCAACCTTTTACAAACCCTTCCTTATTTTATTTATTTTTTGCTTCTTTTAATATAATTGTTAATTATGATTTTTGAAAGATAATTATGTAAATAAAAAGAAGCATCGCCATGGCGATGCTTCTTGACCTTACTTCTCACTCAATACGGTCTGCGTACCTTCAATCATCTTGATTTCGGTCCACTCCATCACGTTCTTCGCGAGCGGATCGTTGGCGACCATGAAGTCAGCAAGCGCTTCTACTTTTTGGGCTTCAACCGGTTGTTTCACGTTGTTCAAGCGGAAGCGTACGACCTTGTGGAATGCATCTAAAAATGAGATTTCAAGTTTTGTGTCAGTCATGGGTTATTCTCCTCCTTAAGATGTGGGTTAGACTAAATCGTATTCACGGACGACGCCGAGGTCTGCTCCCTCTTGAATGACGAGATCAATCAAGAGACGACCGAACACATCAATCGTATCTGCCGTCAGGTCGGCACGAATCGGGCCGAACCGTTGTGCTTTTTTCGTCGGTTTCGCTGTTTGTACGTCATGATGAGTCGTCAACACAAACGTTGCTTTCTTCTCTGTTAAGACAGCCATGGGGGATGGCTCCTTTCAATAGGGGATTAGGTTTCTGATGCGGTCGAGGTGTCCATTCGTTCGAGCAGCTGGATCATACGATCGAGCTTCGTCTCAATCCGATGAAGCAAATAGAGCGAGACAACGATAGGGAACCCCAGATTTGAGATGAGTTCGGGCCAACTCATGTGACCACCTGCTCATCGTGCCGAGGATTGGCAGCGGGACGAGTGAGGTTTTTCATAAGTCCTCCCTGTTAATACACTAGAAATTCTTGGGCCACGACGTAGTTGGCGGATTCCACATCAATCAGTGCCTTGATCAAGTCACCAAACTGTTTCATCCGCGCCTCATCCATCCGACTTCCAAGCGGTCCATAGCGGACGAGTTGCTTTTTCTCTTTGCCGTCGAGTTGTCGTCGGGTGTCCAAATAAAGCATCGTCGCCGTTTCTCGATATGCTGCCATTTGTCTCACCTCCTTCGTCCTTATTAACCGCTTACAAGGTCAAAGTGCTCATTCTATTTTTCGTACTAGGTATATGACATAAGTCCTAAACTATCTGAATATTTATTCATTTTTTAATTTCTATCTACTTTTCTTGAGTTTTCATATTAAGTAGGGTATCTTAATCTTCGGCAGACAGCATTCAAAAATACGTCAAAAGTACCATGATTTATTCCCCACATTTGAAAAAACTGTAAGTTAAATTCTTGTAAATGGGGTACGATACGTAGGAGGGCATTTTTTGAATTTTACTAGTCAGTCTTGAAGAAGGAGACATACACGATGAACAGCCTAGACCTCGCAAGCTTTGCCTCAATTCCTTCCGCTCAACACGACTTCGACCAAGCCGACCTGACGTTTTCAGCGACCGAATGGGATACGTACCGACCGGAACAGGGAAAACTAATTTCGTATAAAGAGCAGCATCTAATGGTCTATCCGCTCAAAGAATTGAGTCGCGCCTTTAGTGTGGCCGGCATCCCACGCAGCCAACAGCAATTGATCAAATGGGAAACAGATGGCGTCTTGCCACCGACCCCATTTACGTTCGGCCGGAAGCGATTCTATACGGAAAATCAGATTCGTACCATTGTCGACATCGCACTGGAATGCGGATTGCGTCCACGAACACATGTGAAGAAAACAAACTTCTCTGAATTGGCGCATCATGAACTAACGTACATACTCAAACTTGAACTTCATGCCTAGGAAACTCCTCTCGTCTGAGTAGGCAAAAAAAATCATTCGTCATGATGTTCGTGACGAATGATTTTTTTGTTACAACTTCTCAATGACTGGACGAGGAAGTTCTTCCCGTTTCACTTCGTCGTACGAAGTCACGGTATCTTCATCTTTGACATAAAGACGTAAGAACGCCCCCTCCCGAAGTTCTTTCCCGGCGGTAAAGGTGACTTCTTTCTGATCACCTTCCTCCGTGAACGCGGATTGTGTATAAATGTAACGCTTCATCACGTCGCCGTTCTCGAGCGTTGTCTCTTCTACATCCGTTGCCCCTCCGATCTCAACGAAAAGGTTATCCTTCCCAATTCGATTCCAATCCACCTGCGTTAATCCAACGACCAATACAATCGAAACAATTGCAATTCCAATCCATTTTTTCATATTTTTCTCTCCTTATCGAATCGCCGTCATGAAGCGGCGAACTGTGATGCCATAATAGACCGCATAAATGGCCGTATAGACGCCCATCCACACGAGAACCGGTATCGTGAAATTCATGCTCAACAAGTTTGAAAACGCGATGAGCGCCACGGTCGCATGAAGAATCCCGAGCGCGAACGGGGCGAGAAATACGACGATGATCTGTTGGCGCACTGTCCGGCGCACGTCCCGATCGGATATCCCGATTTTCTGTAATATCGCATACTTCGCCCGGTCGTCCTCTGCCTCCGTCATCGTCTTGAAGTAAATGACGCTACCTGTTGCAACGAGGAAGACGAGCCCAAGGAATGTCCCGACAAAGAGGAGCGCCCCGTTCATTGCCATCGTCTCGGCGTACACGTCCGGTGCACTCGAGAACGATTCGAGCCCGAGTCCCGCTAAACGCTCAGACTGTTCGTGCTGATCTTTGAACGACTCCGTGAGGGCAACGTGATACGTCTCGCTCGGCTCCGTCATCGTTTTGAAGATGTCGTCGGCGACGACGAGGAACGACCCGCCGAACGTCATCACGTTGAGCGGTGATTCTTCAAGACGCGTCGACACGTCAACCGTCTGTCCTGACAGTTCGACCGATTCGAGATTTTCCGAGTAACGTTTGTCATAGAACGGGTCGACCCATACGACCTCATCCTGTTTGAACGGTGCCGGCTCTGCCACGCCGAGACCTTGCAGAAGATGGCGGTATGTCGATTCATCGATGACCCCGAGCTCACGCTCTCCGTATTGCGCTTCCGTCCGAATCGTCTTTTGTTCGACACTTGATTCGAACGTCGCTCCGTTCACCTCGACCGCATCCCCTTTCCAGGCATACGTGTATGGTGTATAAGAGGCGACATTCTCTTCCGCGTAGTAGTAGACGCTAAAGATGGCACCTCCTGCCGTGATTGCTGTCGCGCTGATGATGCTGATCAATGTGAGCGTCTTCGCGTTTCCGCGAATGCGATAGAGGAGCTGTGATGTCGTCAACAAATTGAGTCGTTTCCACGACCAGCGTTCGTTCCCTTTCAACCATGTCAATGCGAAAATCAAGACACTGTGAAAAAGAAGCGCAGACCCGATGACGCTCAATCCGATAATGAGAAGCGGCATCGCGAGTCCGAGCATTCGCCATAGCGATGACGTCATCAGATCCTGGAGCGCGAGCCAGTACGCTGCTCCAATCGTGAGCACACCTGTAAGGGCGACCCATCCTTTCGCCGTTGGAACTCCTTCCCCACTCTTATCCGCATGGAACAAGTCAATCAACTTGAAGCGATAGATGACCCGGTACCCTTGGAATGATGTGAAAAGAAAAATAGCAAGAAAGACAAGGAACGTCTCGATGAATGCCGACGCAGAGAAAGCGAATCCGATGTTCAAGTCACTGTCCATCAATCGCATCAACAGTTGCAAAAGCGCATTCGACCCGAACAGGCCGAGCACGATTCCGACGACCAGGGACACCGCTCCAATGACGATATTCTCAAACAAGAGCAAGAGTCCAATCTGTTTCTTTCGGACCCCGAGTAATGAGTAGAGCCCGACCTCTCGCTTACGTCCTCTCAAAAAGAAGGCGTTCGAGTAGGCGATAAACAAAGCGACGAACAACATGAGGATGAACGTCGACGTGCTCATCAACCCGCTAATCTTTTGTGATGTTTCTGCAAGCGCACTGATTTCATGACTGTGCTTGAGTGTCGCGAACGTGAAGTAGATGACGATGGAAAAGATGGTCGTCCCGACATAGAGTGCGTATCGCGACAGATTCCGTACGACGTTTTTCTTAGCGAGCTCAAATAGCGTCATCGACCGCACCGCCTTTCGCGAGCTCCTCAAGGATTGATTGATAGAATGCGTCTCGTGAGGCGTTGCCGCGAATGAGCTCTTTCTTCAACTGTCCGTCTTGAATATAGAGGACTCGGCGGCAAAAACTTGCGGCGAAGGCGTCATGCGTCACCATCATGATGGTCGTCTCCGCTTCATTCAACCGAGCGAGGGTATCTAAGAGATCGGTCGCCGACTTCGAGTCGAGCGCACCGGTCGGTTCATCGGCAAAGATGAGTTTCGGGTCCGAGATGAGCGCCCGACAAACAGCCGTCCGTTGTTTCTGTCCGCCTGAGATTTGGTACGGGTACTGCTCGAGGATCCCTTCGAGTCCGAATCGTTTCGCTAACCGCTCGACCTTTGCGCGTGTCTCATGAACCGGCGTCTTCGAGACGGCGAGCGGGAGCAACATGTTTTCCCGGACCGTCAATGAATCGAGCAAGTTATAGTCCTGAAAGATGAATCCAAGATGGTCACGTCGGAAATCGGCAAGAGCCTCCTCATTCATCGCCGCAATGTCATCGCCTTCGACTAAAATCTCACCCGACGTCGGTGTATCGATTGTCGCGAGGACGTTGAGCAACGTCGATTTCCCGGCCCCGGACGGCCCCATGATTCCAACGAACTCCCCATGTTCAATGGTGAAGGAGACGTCATCGAGCGCTCGAAACGTCGCGTCCCCTTTCCCGTATGTCTTTTGAATCGCTTTTACTTGTAATAATGTTTCCATGTTCAGCACCTCTTTCTGTCCCTTACATTACGCCCTCTGTCTTAACTCCAACTCACGCGTACCTTACAAAATCCTTACGTGATATGCTTAGAAAGAGGTGATGACGATGGAACAGCCACGGATTCTCATCGTGGATGATGAACAAGATTTATGTATATTGATTCAACGCGCGCTTGAAAAAGAAGGATTTCATGAGATTCGGACCGCTCACACATTGAAAGACGGATTTGATGTCTTCGAGACGTTCCGCCCTCACTTGGCGATCTTAGACGTCATGTTACCTGACGGAGAAGGCTATCAGCTCTGCCAACAGATGCGAGCGCAGTCCAACATCCCGATCCTCTTTCTCTCTGCCAAATCGGAAGAGGTCGATAAACTGCTCGGCCTCGCCATCGGTGGAGATGACTACATCACGAAGCCGTTCAGTCCAAAAGAAGTGGCATTCCGTGTAAAGGCTCAGCTCCGACGGGTTTCAATGATGGAAGCACCAATGCCCGAGACGACGACCGTCGGCCCCTTTCAAATGAATGAAGACGAGACCGAAGTGTATGTGAACGGGGAACGATTGGAGTTGACGGCTAAAGAAGTCGGTCTTCTCGCCTGCTTTTTACGCAACCCGAACCGGATTCTCAGCAAAGAGACGCTCTTCACGCAAGTGTGGGGTGAATCATTCTTCGGATCCGACAACACGGTCATGGTCCACATCCGACGTCTCCGTGAAAAAGTCGAACCGAATCCATCTAATCCGACATATATCAAGACGGTCAAGGGACTTGGCTATCGGTTGACGGTGTAAGGAGCGATCATGATGAAATGGAAACTGACCGGTCGCTATTTGTTGTCGATTCTCCTTATTGTTGCGCTCGTCGTCTTCTTGAACATTACAATCTTATTCGGCCTCCTTATCAATGACCGAACGGGACTTGATGATGTCGAGAGCAACGCCGGGGAGACCTTCACCCGAAACTTCAGCACCTATGTATCGCTTGAGGACGGTGAACCCGTTGTGTCAGAAGTCGGGCGGGAAGCTCTTCGCCAAACGGGTGCATTCGTCCGCTTTTTAGATGAGACGGGACGTGTCGTCAGCGAGGTCGATGCCCCTAGTGGATTACCAGACGCCTATTCTCCAATCGAATTGATTCAAATGTATAAATATATGGATGATGACCTCCGACTCTACTTCATCGGGGAGTATGAATCGTACAGTTATCTCATCGGTGTGCCGGAGGCAAATGAGCGTCGGGTGCTCTTTATGTTAGACGAACAGGCGGTCCTTTCGTATATCACGAAGGCGTCCTTCTGGATTCTAGTTGTCGATTTACTTGTCGCCGCCTTGATCGGTTTATTGTTCAGTTCACGATTGACGCGCCCTGTATATCGCTTGACCGAACGGATTCAACAGCTGAAGCAACGTGATTTTTCGACTACCGAACCGAAGCAGTCAGGGATTTACCGTCCTGTTTTCTATGACTTGAATGCCGTCTCACAGACACTTAAAACGTATGAACGTCAGCGCGAAGAACTCGAAGAACGTCGAAAAGAGTGGATGAGCAACGTATCGCACGACCTGAAGACCCCGCTCGCCTCCATCCAAGGCTACGCCGAACTACTTGATGATGATTCGTTAGATGACACCGAGCGCAGACAATACGTACATGTGATTGAACGGCAGGCTAAGTATATGAAGGAACTGCTCGACGATTTCAATTTGACGATGCGTCTGCAACACGGCGATTTCCCACTTACGCTCGAAGAGACAAACCTCGAGCCGTTCGTTCGTGAGCTCGTCATCGACGTGTTGAACGATTCTCGCTTTGGGGAGCGTCACATCGAGTTTGAGGCGACTCAAGCAGCGACCGTCTCGCTCGATCGTCACTTTATGAAGCGAGCCTTGCTCAACTTCTTGTATAATGCTCTTCTCCATAATGACGATTCGGTGCACGTGACGGTCCACATCGAGGGTGACGTCGTGACGATTGGAGATGATGGAAATGGGATTGCAGAATCCGAATTGCCTTATATCTTTGAACGCTATTACCGAGGCACGAATACAGACGACGCACGCGGGAGTGGTCTCGGCATGGCCATCTCACGGGACATCATCGAAGCCCACGGCGGGAAAATAGAAGTCGACAGTGCACCGGGACACGGCACCACAATTCGAATCACATTCATGCCATAGCAAAAGGGACGCTCAGGCGTCCTTTGCAGACTATAGACAAAAAAGCACCTACTTCATTTCAACGCGAATAAAGTAGATGCTTTTCTTTTTATATTTAAAAAGACAGAAACGACAGGATGCCAGTTTCTTTAAAAATGAAGAACATGATAACCGTAGAAACAGTTAAAATGATTCGACGTTCTGTTATCTTAAAAAATATTGAATAAAGCACAACCGCAGTCACAAGATTAAATCCACTTTGAATATCGATACCAAAGTAGTGAATACGTACTTGAGCTGCTTCAGTATTAAATAAGAGATCTGGAAGAAAATAGTAGCCTTGTTTGAATAGAAAGGCAGTAGGTATTGAACCTAGAATAGCGGCGCCTATCCCTCTTTTACCGGCATTCCAAATGATTAACGCATAGACAGAGGATAGGACTGCGATAGTTAGCCATATTCCAAATAGTTGATAAGGTAAGAATCCTAAGTTCAAATAGAACATTAGGTAATAAGCTAAAACTGTGGAAACAAGCAAAATAATCGAATGAATGGAAGCGTTTAATCGTGACTTGCTAAACACAGCTACTAATGTCACTAGGAATAGCCAAAACTCAAGTGTAGTATCAAAATCAATCAAAGGGGAACTACTCGCATATTGATCTAAGCATCCCAAGAAAATTCCCAATAACCCTAACAAGATATAATTCTTGAATTGGCTAAAAAAAGTAATTTCATGAGTTGACTGTTGTGGCGTTGAGCTATTCATATGTATTTGAGTCCCCAATCTAAACTTTAGGTAAGTTATAAGAGTGAAAGATATTGATATATACAATTCTAAAAGGGACGCTCAGGCGTCCCTTTTCTGTGTCGTATAGTCAACGATCCATTCTTCAAGTTCTTCAAGCGGTAACGGTCTAGAGAAATAATATCCTTGCATCTCGTCACAGCCGAGTTCGCGTAACGCGTTCCACTGCTCAAGCGTCTCGACGCCTTCGCACACCGTCTTCAAGTTCAAGCCACGGGCCAAATCGACAATCGATTCAACGATGACGTTTCCGGTCGGGTCATTCTCGGTCACTTGAATGAACTGGCGATCGATTTTGATCTCATGAATCGGATAGTGCTTCAAGTAGACGAACGCCGAGAACCCTGTCCCGAAGTCGTCAATCGAGATGGAAAAACCTTCTTCTCGGAATGCCACAAAACGATCGATGACGTGCTTCTGGTTCTCCATCCCGACGCTTTCCGTGATTTCTAAGGTCAAATAACTCGTACTGACCCCTTCTTCCCGTGCGATTTGGGCAAACTTTTCGACGACCCCTTCGGATAAGAAGTGACGCGCCGATAAATTGAGGGCGAGTTCATACCGGTCTCCCCGTTCATGCCAACGTTTGAGCTGGCGACAAGCCGTCACGAACGCCCATTCCTCTAAGTCGATGATGACACCCGTTGATTCGGCAAGCGGAATGAAGTCGAGCGGCGGCACGAGACCTCGCTCCGGGTGATTCCAGCGCATCAACCCTTCAAACCCTTTCAGTTTACCTGAGGAAGCATTCACTTTCGGTTGGAAATACAGTTCAAACTGACCTGATATCACACCAGTACGTAAATTCATCTCTAACAAGAGTCTCTCAGATGCTTCTTGCGCCATGGCCTCTTCAAAAAACTTGATGACCCCACGTTTCTCATCTGATTGACCTGCAACGACACGTGTTGTATGAATCATATCCAAAGTAGATCGACTTTCATGTTCAATGGAAATGAATGCACTCGTCGTCAGTACAACGTCCAATTCATTGATTCGATATGGCGCACGCGTCACTTGCTCGCATAAATGTTCTGCAAACGAACGTATTTTCCTGCGTTCCCCGTAAGGTACCCAAATGACAAATCCCGATTGCGAGGTACGTGCCATCCTAGATTCATCGATTACTGCTCTTAGTCGTTTCGCCATTTCTTTCACGATCAAATTCGATGTTTCGGTTCCAATCGCATCCTCAATAGACCGAAAATCGTCTGCTCGAATATATAAAACAGCTCCTAAAAACCCTCTCGTTTGTTGACGTAATTGATCGACTTCCTCGACAAATGCATATTTGTTCATCAAACCTGTCAGTTCGTCCGTGTAGGCTAACTGATGAATCCGTTCATCCACAAGCTGCCGGTCAAGCCGGAAGTACAGGATGGCAATAAAATCCGCAAGTGTACTCACAATCAATTCCTCAAGATAGTTCCACTCCCGAGGCAGAAACGTCTCGCAACAAATAACACCTGTGGCACGATTGTTTGCATAAATCGGAGCATCTAGCATAGAGTACACACGCTTTCCTTCTACGAAGTACTCTTTGTACAGGTCCTTCACCCATGGATGACTGCGAACATCCTCAAACGAAAGGATTCGCTCTGTTTGAAGCGCATCAAAATAGTCAGGCGCGAGTTCACGATGGACCGTCAACTTCGGATGATGTGTCCCTGATTCGTGAGAATAAGCGACTTGACATGAAATAGATCGATGCGATGTATCAAAATGCCAGATCGAGACTGTATCGACTGCCAACATATCGGCGACAATCTCACACATATACAGAATTGCCTCCTGCACCGTTTCTTCCGTTACAATCGGCATCCGTACGAGCGCGAACAGTTTCTCTTGATGTTTACGATATACTCGGTTTGAAAAGTTGTTCTCGATCATCAGTCTGCTACCTCACCCATTTAAATTTGACCTAATGATAGCATGAATCATCCGATACAGCGTTTTCCAAAATTCAACAGAGAGTCAATGCTTGCTTCGTTTTTAAATAAACAAAATTTGAATTTATTCCCATTTATAAATTATTGACCTCCTTTTTAAGAAAGTGGTGTGAATTGACCCTTTGTCCCATTGATTGTCCTTTTCCTCTCACCGTACAATGAACTTGTATTGTTTCACTTGTTGAATTGTTTCGTTCTCACTCTTTGAAAGGATGTGACGCTATGAATCCAAAGTCTGGTCTCACCTATTCATTCGCGGCACTTGCAGCGGTCAGCGTGCTTGCCCACGCAGACGAAGCAGCAGCGGCGAGCACACATACGGTGCGTTCGGGTGATACGTTATGGTCGATCAGTCGGTCCTATGATGTGTCCGTTGCGACGATTAAATCGTTGAACGGTCTCTCTTCCGATAGCATTCGCATCGGTCAAAAACTAAAGCTCACAGGCAGTCCCTCTGCTGCGACAGGTGGTTCCTCGTTAACCACCACGAGTACGAACCGCGTCACGACGACACACGCATTGAACATGCGCGTCGCGGGCGGAACATGGCATCGCGTCCTCTTGACGATTCCAAAAGGTACGACGCTCACGTCGATTCAATCAAACGGTTCATGGACAAAAGTCAGTTACGGCGGACAGACCGGATGGGTGCATAACGACTATTTGCAAAAAGCATCTATGTCTAGCAGTACCGATAAACCAACAACGGTCACACCAAGCTCGGCTACAGCTCAAACGAAAGCCAACTTGAATCTGCGTTCGTCGAAGTCTACGAAGACGACCGTATTGCTCACGATTCCAAAAGGCAAGACCGTGACCGTCTTATCTGTCGAAGGGTCATGGTCGAAAGTGAAGTACGGGTCGAAAACAGGATATGTCGCCAATACATATTTAACGACATCAGGAGCGGCGACACCGACAACACCGAGTACAGGACCATCGATCAATCAACAATTCACTACGACGGCAAACTTGAACGTTCGACAAGGTGCAGGCGTCGGTTATCCGCTCGTCACGACCATCCCAAACGGAACCGTCGTCAAAGCGACGAAACAGTCGGGTAGCTGGTACTATGTCACGTATAATGGGAAGTCCGGATACGTGAGCGCCGGTTACTTGAAGCAGACGTCCACGACACCGAGCAACCCGGCTCCGAACGAAGGCGATGCCGGTGCTGGTAATGCGGCTGTCGATTATATCGTCAACACACCGTCCTTGAACGTACGTTCGAGCGCATCGACGAGCGCGACCATCATCGGGAGTGTCAAAGCAGGACAGACGTTGCGCGTCGTCCAGTCGTCAAAAGGCTGGCTTCAAATCTATTACGGGAATACGGTAGGATTTGTCGCCTCGGCTTATGTGAAAACCGTCCCGAAAGGTTCGGCAGACGGCCCGTCTTGGGTTGAAGGTTCTTATGATTCGAATTCATATTATACGTACTATCCGACATCGATTCGGTCACAGGCGAACGAGTCGAGTAGCACGGTCGGCTCGACACTTCGGGGAGAACTCTTGAACGTGATCGGAGAGACATCGACCCACTATCGTCTCGCATCAGGATTCGTCGCAAAATCAGCCGTCACTGAAATCAAAGGGCAAAGTGCCCAAGCTACTAGGCTTTCGACCATCGATGTGGCAAAACGCTTCGTCGGCACACCGTACGTATGGGCATCATCAAGCCCGGCAAATGGTGGATTCGATTGCTCAGGACTCATCTATTATGTATTCAATCAATCCGGCGTCAGCATCCCACGGACAAACGTGGCTAATTATTGGGGTGGTGCTTATTTCGGACCTCAATTGCCCAAGTCATTCGTCCCGCAGGCCGGTGACCTCGTCTTCTTCGAAAACACATATACCGCCGGGCCATCGCACATGGGTATCATGATCAATTCCGATACGTTCATCCATGCCGGTTCATCCGGATTAGGATACAACCAAATCAGTAAAGAACCGTATTGGCAGTCACGCTTAATCGGTTATAAACGACCGTGACTTTCGTCACGCTAAAAAACCCGACAAAAGTCGGGTTTTTCTTTCGTTTTGCAGGATTTTTATCGCCTGACCCGAATTCGGAAGTATGATGAAGGAAAAAAAGGAGGTGCCGGATGGGCCAACCCCGTTTTGCAAAAATTCCATACCGTACCTACACGATGGTGCTCGCGATTGCTTGTCTCATCGGTGTCCTGTTGTTTGGACTTGGCACGAGTTTTTATTGGCATGAAAAACAAGAAGCCATCGACCAGACGATTACGAATTTGAATCAAGCGGCAGACCTAGCTGGTGTCGAAGCATACGTCTCTCTGTTCGAGGCGGCGACCCGGTATGAGGAGCAGTCGAATCAGACGACATCCTTCCTCTCCACACCGTACAAAGAACGGGCACTCCAATACAATGAGCGTTTATTGAACGACTTTGAGGACGGTGTGAACGAACGGGAACGGGAGACGCTCCAGACGTTCTCAAATGAGTTGAATCAAATTCTCGAGGCAGAACAGTTCGAGGCGGTCCCAACCGATGTCATCAGTTCCATCAATCGACGATGGCTATATCAAGCACTCGAGCAAACGAATCAATCGAATGCGGCATACGAACTGACTGATGCCATCATGCGAATGCAATCGATTCTTATGCGGAATCGTGAAGCCCTCTTCCGTAACCCGATTGATGCGGATCAACTCACAAACACCGTGGACATGATTGTCGGCGAAGCAAAACTTGTTCAAACCATCATCGAATCGAATGAGACACTGCAGTCGAAAGCGGTCATCGACGTGGCGGAAAGCGGGCAATCCTTTGCGAATATGGCGAATCGCGAGGCGTCTCTAGAAGCTCGTTACGTCAATTCAACGAATGTCTACGAGGACGCCTATGGTGCCCTTCGTTCCATCCGTTCGAGTTCTGAGACGATGCTTCAAGAAGAAAGTAAGCATTATCAAGTCTTAGCCACCACTTCATTCGTGGTGACGTTGCTCTTATCTCTCGGACTCTTATTCCTGCTCTACTATACACGCAATCGTTACAATCACGATTTGGCGCATCTCAAGGCACGCGCACTCGCCATCGACCCGAGCCTAGAACCTGTCGAAGCGATGTTTCCGAAAACACATGATTTCCGAGGGATCGAGGACGAGTTACGCGAGATTGCCACGAGTGTCCATTCGACCGTTCATGAACTTGAAAATCGTTCGCAAGATCTCGTGCGCTATCATGAACGCTGGTCGTCCCTCTTCTCTGAGACGGGACTCGCCATCGCACTGATGGATGACTCGTATAATTTAATTGAGCGCAACGAGATGTTCCGACAGTTTTTCGGTGATCGGAACTTATATGAGATTAATCAATTGTTCACCGAGACGGGTCGCCGTTTGTTCGAGCAAGCGCTCGAAGGTGTGACTGAACATGGGACGAGTGCCCAGTTCATCATTCATCTGAAAGGGGAACACCTCCGTTATCTGAATGTGAAACTGACGCCGCTCAAGCGTGAGGAAAAGTTGACGTATTACCTCATCGTCGAAGATGAGACAGACCGGGTCGAACGGGAACGGAAGGTCGACCGTCTCGTCCGTTTCGACTTGGCGACCAATCTCTATAACGAATACGGTTTTATTCGCAAGTGGGAAAAGCAAGAGATTGACGGTGCATTTGTCCTTATCCGGATTCATGACTATCATCATCTCGTCGATTGGTACGACCCAGCGTATGCCGATCTGCTCATGATTGAGTTTGCGCGAGCCGTCGAGTCCCGTCTTTCGAAATATGCCCAACATCTCTTCGGTCGATACCGAGACGACACGTTTATGCTGTATGTCAAAGGCTTCTCGTACGAGGATGAGCACGAGCTGTTGGAGCTCTTCCCGACAGAAGTGACAATCAACCATAAACGTCAAAATGTGCATATTCAAATCGGGGCAACTGAGACGGAATCGACTTACAACGATTGTCTGTTCAAGGCAATGAAGGCGTTACAGCACGCCAAAGAGACACGTACCCCTTCGGTTTGGTATGACTCGGAAATTTTAGCCCAGATGCAACTCGCCGCACTGATTGAACAAGCGCTTCCGGACGCCATCCGAAAAGGAGAATTGACGGTCGCGTATCAACCGCAAGTCGAATTGAAAACCGGTCGCGTCGTCGGCGCGGAAGTACTCGCTCGTTGGACACATCCTGACATCGGAGTCATCCCACCGAACGAGTTCATTCGCATCGCGGAACGCTCCGATCAAATCTTATGGCTCTCACATAATATTCTCGATCAGACAATTGCCCAGCTCGTCGCATGGCAAGGGACTTCATTTGAAGACATCTCCTTGTCGTTCAACTTGTCGGCCCATTCGGTCGACCCTTCCATCGTGGCGAAGCTCCGGGATTCAATTGAGGTATACCCGTGGCTACCTGACCGATTGAAGATTGAATTGACCGAGTCCTCGGACATCATGTCGTATGCGAGTGAACTCGAAAGATTAGAAGACATCTCCGACCTCGGCTATTGCCTATCAATCGACGACTTCGGGACCGGATACGCCTCATTCGAAGCGATTTGGCACCTACCGATTCAAGAAGTGAAAATTGACCGGATGTATGTGAGTGGAAAGGCGAAAGAAAGTACTTCCTTCTTACGTGCCGTTTCTCGCTTCGCGAACGAGCAACAGCTGACCGCTCTCGCCGAAGGGATTGAGACCGAAAGCGACCTGTCCCGCATGCTTCGTGAAGGGGTCGAACTCGGACAGGGCTTCTACTTCTCACCCGCCCTGGACGCAGCCTCATTCGAATCATGGGTCAACAAAAAGGGACACTCGCATTGAGTGTCCCTTTTTTCAGCGTGAACGAATGTCCTCATATAACTGTCTCGTTTCTTTAACCGAAGACTGATTGAGATAGATTGTTTTTTCTGACCAATCGAGTCGAATCACCGGCTCGACATTACGGTCGATAAAGAGGAGCACATCCTCCCCTGCTTCCGTCCGAAAATGTCCGGTCAGACGTGTTCCCGTATCTGCTCCGTTCGTTCGACGCGCGATATCCGGCAATGTCGTCCATGTCACGTCTTCCACTTCATCAAACGGGACCTCACGACCATAACTGCCTTCAATCACGATCGCTTCATCCGTCACGGTCACCTCAGTCGGTTGACTGAACCAAAACATGAGAGCCGGCACGCCGACGAGTAAGACGACAGAGACGATGATGATCGGAATGAGACGTTTTTTCCCATCTGGTCTCAAGCGCCCCGCTCCATCGTAGATGTTACCGTCATAGCGCTGCATCCGCCAGAGCATCCCGACAATGAATACCATCAGGACGAGAAAGAACGGTTCGAGCGGGACGTTCCAACCAGACAGTTCGATGAGTGCAATGATGAGAAAAAGCGCACCAATCCCGTAACACATCCAGGCAATCAGTCGCGCCACTTTTTTGATGTCGACCCGCTCCTGTTTCTCTTTCGACATCGTATTGTATCCAGAGATCAAGTGATACCAACCGAGCCGGTCAACCGCGAAGCCTAACGCGATGACGATTCCTGCTGCTAGAATGAGAATCCACATATGCCTCGCCTCCTCTCCTTTCTATACGTCATGACTGCTACAAAAGATTCACGTCTCGCAAAAACAGGACCGCCTATATGAGCGGTCCTGAACAGTTTTAGTTTGAAGTCGGTGTGTTCGACGGACGTTGCATCCGTCCGATTCCTTCGTATGACACATCGCCCGGATCGCGTGCGAACTTCCATGCGTTTCGTGCATCGATCAATCGACGCTGGCGCATGCCATTGAAAGCATCCGGTGCCAAGTTCACGATTTCATCCCATTCTGTGACGAGAATGGCATAATCGGCTCCCTTCAGCGCCTCTTCGACCGTCGTCGCTTGCGGATAGTCCCACGTCGCAATCGGGTCATACCCGATGACGTCCACGTTACGGGCCACCATGTGGTGGGCGAGGAGAATCGATGGGGCATCACGCATATCGTCCGTTCCCGGTTTGAATGCCAAACCAAGGATAGCCACGCGCATGTTCGGTTCAACGTTCAATTTCGAGAGCACGTACTCGATTTGCGTCTCATTCACTTTCGCCGCCGCCCGAATGACACGTAGGTCGATCTCGTTTTCACTCGCGACGTGCAGGAGTGCGTTCATGTCTTTCGGGAAGCATGAACCTCCGTACCCGATGCCCGCGTTCAAGAACGAACGCCCGATTCGCGGATCGAGTCCCATCCCGTCCGCAATCGTCGAAATGTCAGCACCAGCTTGATCGGCTAGACGCGACAAGTCGTTCATGAAGCTGATTTTCGTGGCCAAAAAGGCGTTCGAGGCGTATTTGATGAGTTCTGCATTGATCGGTGTCGTACAGATGAGCGGAACGCCAAGTCGTCCGTAGATTCCCGCCAACTCTTCTGCGACTTCGAGGTTTACACACCCGATGACGACACGGTGTGGTTTCATGACGTCTGCGAGCGCGCGTCCTTCTTGTAAAAATTCAGGTACGATCGCAAACGTATGAGAGGGATACATGATGTTCAGTAAATCGGTCGTGCCGGGTGGGACCGAGCTACGAATGACGATTTTATGCTTCGTGTTCAGTTCCGACAAGACTGCTTCGATATAAGATAAGTCACAGCTTCCATCAGACTTGCTCGGTGTCCCGACCGCAAGAATCAAATAGTCGACCTGCTCCGTATCCGCGATTCGGCTTGTTAGGGTGATCTGGTCGGCGTGCTCTTGCAACACCTCTGCCATGCCTGGTTCATGGAATGGCGGGTGTCCACTCATGAGAAGACGTAGCTTCTCTTCGTCCGCTTCAACCCCGATGACGTGATGACCGGCTTTTGCCAAACCACAAAGTGTAGCCAATCCAACGTATCCTAAACCAATAATTCCAAATTTCACATCAGTTCCTCCTTCAATCATCTTTTATAAGCGTACCGAAACACGCCGAAGAAGTGAAGCTTCTAACACTCTCTCGATGTTCTTTGCTATAATGAGTCAAAATGATGGGTGAAAGGACAAACCGCATGGGCTTAATCGCTTTCTTCTTAGTGACATTGTTCGTTTATTTTTGGCTTCCGGTCCGGGGGGGACTGAAAACCTTTTTGCTAGTCTTGATCATGGTGAGCGGATGGCTCTCCATTTTTGAACTCGTCTCGATTCTCGAAGCCCGTCCATGGGTCATCGCGCCAATCCTGATCATCGTTGGATCGGTGATTTGGAAGGTACAACGCGACCGGAAACGAGAGCTCAAGAAAAGTGTTTGACCTCGGTCAGGCGCTTTTTCTTTTTGTCGTATTCGATAAAGCTTATCAGTTTCCTGCATTCATCAAAAAATCCTCGTACGATGGACGAGGATCAGCTTCGGTTTGTATTTAACTTTCTTATTCTAAAATACGAGAGAGATGCGTTTCATAATATACTCTCCATGACGAGCACATCATCGATTCGTTCGAGCTCGCTGAAGCCGTGTCGCATGTAGAAGGCAATCGCCCGTTCGTTCATTGCCTCGACGTGCAAGTGAATCTTCCGTTTGTTCGTCTTAACCGCTTCTTCGCATAACGCTTCCAGTAAGGAGTGCCCACTACCGGACGGCGCTTCCGGCAACACGCAAATATGGCTGATGAAGACGATGTCCGTATCCATGTAAGCTGCGATTAGCCCGACGAGACGCCCGTCGTTCCAAATTTCATACGATGTCGCCCGTTCGTAGAGCTTCAAAGCGTATGGCTCTAGCGCTACCCGCTCCGACAGCTTGGTCGGGAACAGATGATCACACGCCTCAAGATGCGCCACATAGTCAGAAACCGTCCCTTGGTCGCGAGTCATCATACATCCTCCAAGACAGCGACGCCAAACCCATGTCGCCCAAACTCGTTCCCGTTATAGAGAAGATAGTGCCGACCGTCCCACTCGAAGACGTGCGGGTAACATTCCATGTCCGCATCCCATCCGTCAGAACTTCGCTCGAATCCGAGTGCCGCATCATCACGCGTCCAGTCCAACAGATTTTCCGAATAGGCGTAACCTAATCGATATCCGCGTAACGGATCGGTCCGAAAGCCAAAGGTGTCTCGAAAACAAAAAATCATATGGTAGCGTCCGTCCGCTTCGAACACGGTCGGAAGCGCCTGACTCTCGTCCGCGATCATATCCGAAACGATTCTTCCGTGACGCTTGAACATCTGTCCATCTTCTGACGTGGCGAGCGCAATCTTATAGGTCCGTTCCTGGACACCATCCGGACCCTCTTTCCATGTCGTCCCGTAAATGTAATACATATAGTATTGTTCCCGTGTGACGACAAAGGGGTCGCCGACGAGAAACGGTTCCTCGATGCTCGCTGATAATACCGGTCCGTCGCCGAGCCGTTCGAACGTCTCTCCCTCATCCCGACTGACAGAGAGACCAATCCCCGTTTCGACAGCTACTGAGTCTCGACGGCTCCAGCCACTCGTATAGCCATAAAGCCCATCACGCGTCCGCGTGACGTGAAATGGGAAGATCCCGTGTTCGTCGAACGTCCCCCGTTTTCCAAGTGGGATGATTTCATCTGTGGACACGTCGATGACGTTGAAATCACGTGTCATGTCCACATATCGGACGTGGCTTTTGAACATGTCACCGTCCGGTTCACGGGTCGAGAAATAGATGCGCACAAAATCTTCGAAGACGAGCGCCTGAGGGGATTGGGCGAACGAGGAATACTCCCCGAAAAATCCATACGGCGCCGGGTCAAAGATGTGTCCGAGTTTCTTCCACTTCATCTCGCTCCCTCCTTGCGCTCCGCGATGCCGAACCCTTCTCGTCCGACTTCATTCCCTAAATAGAGTAAATAACGTTTCCCGTTCAACGTGAACGTGTGGGGGTAGGCGACCATCTCGTCATCGAATCCCGATTCTGTCCGCGAGAATCTCATGACCGAATCGTCACGCGTCCAATGGAGGAAATCCGGAGAAGAGGCATACCCGATTCGATAAGTCCGCTCTGGATTTTTCCGATAATCGGTCGCATCTCGGTAACAGAAAAACATATGATAGCGCCCATCCTCATAAAAGACGTCCGGACTAGCCTGCGCTTCATTCGGAAGTACGCTTTCGATTAAATCGCGTCCCGCCTTCACCCACGTGACCCCGTCCTTCGACGTGGCCAGCCGAATCTTATACACCGGTTCAGGACGTTCGCCATCCATGACCCACTCTCGTCCGGCGATATAGAACAAGACCCACGTGTCATGGAAGCGCCGAATCTTCGGACCGCTCAAGATGAACGGTTCATCGAGTGTATACGATAAAATCGGTCCTGGACCGACACGCTCAAACGAACGTCCGCCGTCTCGACTGATGGCTTTTCCGATATTCACATTAAACGGAACGGACACTGTACGCGTCCAGCCCCCGTAATAGGCGTGCACCTCTTCCCCAACCTCAATCGCCGAGAACGGATAGACACCAAACTCGTCGAACGTCCCACGTGCACCGAGCTCCAGTATCGGTCGTTCACTCACCCGAAGAATCGAGAAATCCTCTTTTGCGACATCCACATACCCGCTGTGACTGACGTATCGTCCATCGATCGGTTTCGGTCGACAGCTGAAGTAGATTCGTAAATAGGTATCGCGTTCCAACACACAAGGTCCTTGTGCGAACGCATCCATCCAGTCGAGTGATGCGTCTCGTTGAGGGCTGAAGAAAAGACGTCGATTGGTCCATTCAAATGATGTGTTCAACGTGTTCGTCCCCTTTCCCCTAATCATTGCGGCATCTATCTCGCCCCATTAGACGAGCGTATAGGCATCGAGTAGTTCACGCACTTTCGTCTTCGAATTGAACATCAAGACATCGATGATGGACAAGTTGGGCGTGAATGGATGACCAAATTGAGCATATTCCACCGCATCCATCCTGATAAAATCAAGCGGCACCCCAGATTCCGCGAAACGCTGTTTGTCATAAAGTTCCTGCCCTCCAATCGCATTGATGTAATGCGAGGTACGCAAATGATGACAAATCTCGAGTACCAATTGTTCACACTTCAGCGATTTGTCGTAGTCGAGCGAGGAGGCGACCAATAACTCCGTATCCATCTCGAGATAGTCCCGTACTTCCGTCAATAACGTTTCTAGATAAGTGGCGACATTGCGTTCCCCGTTTTTGATGATTCGTTCCACCATCGGCATGACGTCGACATAACTTGGTGCGTGCTGATACGCATGATGCAATAAGCGCAGTTGATAGGCCTCATGAACCGGATCGAGAATCCGCTCATGCTCACGGATTGTACGATGCTGTGTCATATGATCGATTTTCAGATGGATCGGTTTGATGTTTCCTTCGACCAAAATGCGGTTTCGATGAATCCATCCTCGTTTCGTAAATTGCACATGGTCCAAAATGACAAACTGGTCCACCGCGTTCATCAATTGAATATATCCGAGGTATGGGAAGTAATAAGGCTGCATGATTCCTAATTTCATTTGAGCCACCTTCCTTATCCCAGCTGGAACGAGCGCATGCGAATCAACCACTCCATCAAATGCGGATGTCGTACCATCAAATAGGGACGTAGCCGCTCTCTCCCGACGAAACGCTCCACATATCGGTCATACCGAGGGGACTTCAGCGCTTGAAAATCACGTCGGAGACGATGCAAGCCGACCTCGAACGATAAGCGAGAGATTTCGATTTCTTGATGAAATCTGCCATCTGTATAGGAATCGAACGCATCCATCATTCGGATGAATGCTTCCACCCGCTCGATATCGCGCTCCCTGTTTCGTTGACGCCATTTGGTGGTGACCGACCCGGACACACCGAATCGATATACGCTCATCACCTCAGGCATGTAGTAGGCGTAACCTTGGCTTGCGACGTGAAGTTTGAGCGCGCCATCGAATGCGGGCGTATCGCCGATCCAATCCAACAGATGGTCTGTCAGTCCATTTCGGTACAGCATGGACATCGTCGGAATGAAGCCGAGTAGCTGTAACTCCCCGGCATGATAGGTCCGCGACTCCGTCGAGGCATACTTTCTATTTTCAGGCATCCACGGGATGACGCGCCATCCTGTATGGAGTGTGTCGTCCGTTTCGACATACGCATCATGAAAACAGAGCGTACAGTCCGGATGGGCTTCCATATAGTCGACTTGTTTCTGCAACTTTTGCGGGTCGGTCCAATAGTCATCCCCGTCACAAAGCGCGATGTACTTGCCACGCGCCCTCTCTTCGTTCAACAGATTCACCAGCACACCTTGAGAATATTGGTTTTCCATTTGATAGATGACCCGAATGAGATTTGGATGCTGCTCTTCATACTTACGCACGATGTCTGCCGTCCGATCCGTTGAGGCATCCTCATGAATGAGAATTTCAAATTCAAAATCTGTTTCCTGCATCAAAAACCCTTCAATCGTTTTGGCGATGTACGGTTCGTGGTTATACGTGATGCAGTCGATGCTGACCATCACCATGTCGATTCCCTCCTTTCCTAAGATGATAGAACGGCTCCGATTTAGGAAGAGTACATGTCTTGATAATAGGTTTTGTACGCTCCCGAGACGATGCGTTCGACCCATTCCGGATGTGACCGATACCATTCAATCGTCTCTTCGATTCCATGTTCAAAACTGTAGCGTGGCATCCACCCTAATTCGTCTTTCATTTTCGTCGCGTCAATCGCATAACGACGGTCGTGACCAGGGCGATCCGTCACGAATTGGATGCGGTCATCGGGTAAGTCAAAAGCCTGTAAAATCGTTCGGACGAGCTCGAGGTTCGTCTTCTCGTTATGTCCGCCGATGTTATAGACTTCTCCGACCTGTCCCTTTTGCCGAACGAGATCGATCGCTTCACAGTGGTCCTGTACATGTAACCAATCTCGGATATGTCCTCCGTCCCCATATACTGGGAGTAGTTGATCGGTCATACAATGGTGCACCATGAGCGGAATCAGTTTCTCAGGAAACTGGTACGGACCGTAATTGTTGCTGCAACGGGTGATCTTAATCGGTAAGCCGTACGTCTCATGATAGGAACGAACGAGCAAATCAGACCCGGCCTTCGAGGCGGAATATGGACTGTTCGGGGAAAGTGGCGTCTCTTCAGTAAAGAATCCCGTCTCCCCGAGCGACCCGTACACCTCATCCGTCGAGACATGGACGAAACAGACGTCATCTCGGTATTCTCGACTGTATTTATCGTCCGGATACCGTTTCCAATGTCGCATGGCCGCGTCGAGCAACACTTGTGTGCCCAGGATATTTGTCGAGAGGAACAACTCCGGCTCAAGGATACTTCGGTCGACATGTGATTCCGCCGCAAAATGCACGACTTCGTCAATCTCAAAGAGAGAGAACAGTTCATCAATCGCCGAACGGTTGCGGATGTCTACTTTCCGAAACACGTAGAGCGGGTCGTGCTCGAACGCTTGGACGTTCTCTAAATTGCCGGCATAGGTCAACGCGTCGACGTTAAGGATGCGTGACGTTGGATGTTTGTCCCGAAAGTGTTTTATGAAATTTGAACCGATGAACCCGGCTCCGCCAGTCACTAGGATCGTATGCATTGGTCTGTTCTCCTTCCTCTAGAAGCGATATCAAATACTGTCCGTAATCAGTCATCTTGAGCGTCTGACCGATGTCGGCCAATTGCTCTCGCGTGATGAACCCACGACGCCACGCAATCTCCTCCAAACAAGCGATGTAATAACCTTGTCGTTCCTGCACCGTCTGTACGAAGATGGAGGCTTTGATCATCCCCTCTGGCGTCCCGGTATCGAGCCAAGCCATCCCGCGACCGAACAAGACGACGTTCAACTCGCCTCGTTCCAAATACATCTGATTGATCGACGTGATCTCAAGCTCACCGCGCGGGGACGGCTTCACTTGTTTCGCGAACTCGACGACCTGATTGTCATAAAAGTAGAGCCCCGGTACCGCATAATTGGATTTGGGGACCGCCGGTTTCTCTTCGATGGACAAGACACGACGGTCCGCATCGAACTCGACGACACCGAATGCCCGTGGGTCCTTTACCGGATACCCGAACACCGTCGCGCCTGACTGCCGCTCTTTCGCATCCTGTAAAAAGCGCGTCAAGTTCGGACCATAGAAGACGTTATCCCCTAAGATGAGGCAAACCGAGTCGTCCCCGATGAACGATTCTCCTAAGATGAAAGCATCCGCGAGACCGACCGGACGCTCTTGTACTTGGTACGTAATCGAGATTCCGAGTTGATGTCCGTCACCGAACAGTCGCTCATACCCGGAGATGTCTTTCGGGGTCGAGATCAATAAAATCTCTTTGATGCCGGCGAGCATCAACACCGACATCGGATAATAGATGAGGGGCTTGTCGTAGATCGGCAATAGCTGTTTCGAGACTGCTTTCGTCATCGGGTAGAGACGTGTCCCGTTCCCACCCGCTAGAATGATCCCTTTCATCGTTCATTCCCTCCTTCAA
This sequence comes from Exiguobacterium sp. SRB7LM, assembly GCF_015712685.1. Classification (GTDB taxonomy): domain Bacteria; phylum Bacillota; class Bacilli; order Exiguobacteriales; family Exiguobacteriaceae; genus Exiguobacterium; species Exiguobacterium profundum. Next base: position 1,659,578 of record NZ_VWVR01000006.1, read on the forward strand.
GGATTACGTCACAAATGCGGTCAACCATCTCCATTGTCATGTCCGGATACAGAGGTAACGTGATCACCCGATCTGAGACGTACGTGGCGTTCGGTACAGATGCGTCGAATGCGTAGCAGGAAAAATCGGTCACGAGCGGATAGAAGTACTTCCGGGCGAGAATTCCATGCTGCGCTAAGTATGCCATCATGTCATCGCGTGCCGCTTTCCCTGGCATGACGAGAACCGGATAGTACGCATAGTTGGACTCGGTTCGTTCATTCCGAAGGTTCAAGCGAAGAAACGAAGCGTCCCTTAAACGGGTGTCGTATCGCTCGACCAGACGTTTCCGTTTTTCAATGTCGGTATCGATCCGTGGGAGGTTGCACCGTCCCATCGCCGCCTGAAACTCATTCATCTTGGCGTTACCCCCAACCGATTCGACGGATTCTGGTCCAGTGATCCCAAAGTTGACGGCTTGATGAATCGCCTCGACGTAACGGGCATCCCGGAACGTGAGCGCCCCACCTTCAATCGTGTGAAACACTTTTGTCGCATGAAAGCTGAACATCGTCAGATCGCCGAACGTCGAGACATCGCGCCCGTCGTGACGGACACCGAACGCATGCGCTGCATCGTAGAGGACGTGGAGTCCATGGCGTTTTGCGAGTTGTTCAATCGCCTCCACGTCACATACGTTTCCATACACATGAACGGGGAGGATGGCCGTCGTCCGTTCCGTGATCAGTGCCTCGATTTTGTCGACGTCAATCGTATAGTCGACGGGGTTGATGTCACAGAAAATAGGGGTGATTTGTTTTCGGATGAGGGCGTGTGTCGTCGAGGCGAACGTGAACGGCGTCGTGATGACCTCACCCGTCAACCCGAGCACGTCAATCGCCGTTTCGAGGGCCAGATGACCGTTCGTCAATAAAGAGACGTGCGGGACGTCGAGACGCTGCTCTAACTCTTCTTCTAATGCCCGCACATGCTCGCCACGGTTGCTCAAGTGACGCGATTCCCAAAGGGGACGAATCATTTCGATATACGTATCAAAATCCGGCATACTCGGTCGCGTGACGGGAATGACGGCATCTGCTTCTACATTTGAACCATTCATGGTGAAATCGCCCCTTTTCCTTTCGTTTAAGCGAATGCTCGGTTTCGTACGTTAATCAGCCACTCCGTTAAATGCGGCTGCTTGATCATCAAGTAAGGTCGGATTCGATCGATTCCGACGAATCGATCCAGATACGCGTCATACCGAGTGGAACGTAACGCATCATACTCTCCTTTCAATCGGTGGAGCCCCACTTCAAAAGAGATTCGTGATAACTCTAAATTCTGATGGTATTTCCCGTCGGTATAGGCATCAAATAAGTTGATAAAATGAATGAACTCCTCATGTCGCTTCACGTCACGTTCGACATTCCCCTCGTTCCAAATGGTCGTCGCCGACCCTTCGACCTCGTAGCGATAAACACTCATCACTTCCGACATGTAGTAGGCGTATCCCCTGCTCGTGATATACAAGCGAATCGATGCATCTCTCGCCGGCGTCTCCTCGAGCCATCGCGGGGCGTCACGGAAATCATTCACATACATCATGGACATCGCGGGAACGAACCCGAGTAACTGCAACTCTCCGGCGTCATACGTACGAGGCACGGAAGAGGCGAGCTTTCGATTTTCCGGCATCCATGGGATGACGCGCCAATTCGAGTGGAGCTTCCCGTCTGTCTCGACATACGCATCGTGGAAACAAAGCGTACAGTCTGGATTAGCTTCCATGTAGTCGACTTGTTTTTGCAGTTTGTATGGGTCGGTCCAATAATCGTCTCCGTCACATACTGCGATGTATTTGCCTCGCGCTCGCTCCTCGTTCATTCGACCGATGAACACACCTTTTGAATATTGGTTCTCCGTCTGATAGATGACATTAAACTTTTCAGGATACTTCTGTTCATATTTCCGGATGATGTCTGCCGTCCGATCCGTTGAGGCGTCATCATGGATGAGAATCTCGACATCGAAGTTCGTACGCTGTGACAAAAAGCCTTCAATCGCCTGAGCGATGTATTTCTCGTGATTGTATGTGATGCAGTTGATGCTCACCATGACCATGATGAACCCCTCCTTTATGAGACTTCCGCGTCTTGTGCGACAGTGGCTGGATAGGTGTCCGGTTGACTCGCGTCGAACGGCTCGTTCACCCACATCACCGTCACTAAATCTTTCACGCCCGTGTTTTCGATATGATGGACGTAACCTGACGGAATTTCGATAACTTCAAGCTGTTCTTCACTGACATGGAACGAGATGATCTGATCTTGGTCCATCAACCGGAGCCGAATCACGCCTTCACCGCTGACGACGATGAACTGTTCATGTTTCGACTCATGCCAGTGTTCCCCTTTTGTGATTCCAGGTTTAGCCACGTTGACGGAGACTTGACCACGGTCAGGCGTCTTGAACAGTTCTGTGAACGACCCCCGCACGTCCTGATGCATCAAGAGAGGCGTGACCATCCGTTCTTTCGGCAAGTAACTTAAGTACGTGCTGTACAGCTTTTTCGTAAAGGGATCCGATACATCCGGTACCCCTCTAGCCATACGGACCGCTTCGAACGATTCAATCATTCGGGCGAGGTCGAATAATGTGATTTGGTGCGTCAGGACATCTGGATCGGCGCTTTCTGTTTTACGCAGCGCCTCTACAAATGATGCGACGACGTCATCAACATGGGCGAGCGTCAACACGTGATCTGGATGTGTGATCGTGACGTCCTCTCCTCGTGCAATCTGATAACAAAACGTCGTGACCGCACTGTTATAGAAAGGTCGCCCCCATTTGCCGAACAAGTTCGGGAGCCGATAAATGTGAACCGGTGCCCCACTCCGTTGACCGTAAAGCCGCAAGATGTCCTCCGCTTCTCGTTTACTGTTTCCGTAAGGATTGTCTTGAGTCGCTTGAATCGACGAGGCGAAAAAGACCGGGACCTGATTATAGGACAGCAATTCGATTGCAATCGCCTCGGTCAAGTCGACGTTTCCAGTCGTGTATTCTTCGACTCGTTCAGGACGGTTCACTCCGGCTACATGATAGACGGCGTCGGCTCGACGTAGATAGTAGCTTCGTTCCACGGATGATGTCGAACGGGTGATTGGGAGGACTAGATGCCCATCCCGCTCTAAGGCGTGGACGAGGTGTCTGCCTAAAAAACCGTTCGCACCGGTGACGACGATGTCCATGATTCTCCCTCCGTTTCTTCGGTTGACTGGATGTGTAAGGTCAGCCATCGCTCGGGATGTTCAACGAGTCGAAGCATCGTCTCAACGTCTTCAAACTCTAGAATCAAACTACCGAGTGCTTGATTTGCCCCTTCGAAGCGTGGGACCACATCTCCGACGTTGTAATAGATATTCGCTTGTCGAATCGTATATGCGTCCTCATCGAAATGGACACCCATGAACTGACCCTTTTCTTGACTACCGATGATGAAATAGGCGGACGGTACGGTCACTGGTTTCATCTCGAGCATCAACGGCATCCCGAGTGCGACATCAATCGTCGCCTGGACCAAGTCGACGCCTGTCGCTTGTTCGATGATTTGTGGGATATAATTTCCTCCGTTCCGTGGACCGAGATCCATCAGATAGACGTCTTCTCCTTTGATGAAGATATCGAAATTGAACGCCCCTTGTTTGAAGCCGACTTCAGTCAACATGCGTTGCAACGTCTCATGTACCTGTTCGAGCACGTGAGGTGGATGAACACTCGGAAAACTCGCACTAATCGGAGCATACGGGTTGATTCCGTTCACATTGAAATGTCCGTTTCCGAAACAACGAAATACTAACTCTCCATCGACGACAAACCCATCACCGCCGATTTGATAGCCGTCTCGCGTGATGAACTCCTCCACGACCACTTCCTGATTGAACGACATCGCAAAGGCCGCTCGGAGATGGTGACGAAGCTGCTCGTCGGTCCCATTTTTACGACTCCACTTGCTGATCCCTTTACTCCCTGAGGCGTCGGCCGGTTTGATGATATATTCACCTGCTCGCTCGCGTAACGTGTCGACCGCCGTTTCCAGTTCGGTGAACGCAAAGGCTTCCGGTACGGCAAAGTCATGTCGCTGTAGGAATGTCCGAAACTTCGCTTTATTCGTCAACGTTTCGACCGTTTCAAGCGAGTTCGTCACTAAACCGAGCGCTTCTCCGACATAGGCGGCCGTTCGCGCCGCCGGGTCGGAGGCATAGGCGACAATCCCATCGATGCCTTCTTCTCTCGCGATGGTGAGGACTGCCTCCCGATCAAGGGTGCTCGTACAGTAATAACGGTCGGCCACGAGTCGGCCAGGATTATCTGGTAGGTAGTCACAAAGTACGGTGAATATCCCTTGTTGTTTCGCTTTTTGGATGATGGGAACTTGATGCATCGCGCCCCCGAGCAACATCAGCTTCAGCATGGTGAGAATCTCCTTTGCGGTAAAGTGGTTGGAGTAAATCGGCGTAGATGGCAGCAGTACTGGCGTTCAGTCGCGGTGTCACGAGTTCTTTCGATTGTTGTCCGTGAGCTTTCAATTTTTCAGGATGTTCCAGATACCGCTTGAGCTCGATTACGAGTGACGCCACCGTCGGTTCGCATTTGTAACAGTTAATGCCTTCGTGCAGATGTCTCTCAACGTTGTTGACGTCATGGCTGACAACAATCCCCATCCCGGACGCGCAGGCTTCAATGATGCTGATGTTCCCGTTCGAATAGGTCGCCGGTAATACGAGGATGTCTGAACTCCGGTAAACGAGATTCAATCCGTCCCACGACTCGATTTCGTCAAGGAACGTGACGTCCGCCAACTGCTCGTCCTCGATATATCGCCGACACGCATCTGCGAGGTGTCCGTCGCGATTGAGCGACATGGAAAGGTTCGGATATTCTTCTTTCAAGATTCGATACGCCTCCAAGGCGACGAGTGGTTGATAACGTTCGATTAAGCGATTGGCAAACAACAGATGAATCGGGTCATTTGTTCCTTTCTGACGCAATGGGTGCGACATATGCGTCTCGATATCAATCGGATAGGGTGCCGAGACGACTCGTTCGGAAGGGAAGCCTAGTTCCTTGATAAATTGATCGCGTGCGACGTTTCCCATTCCAAAAATCAAATCGGCCCGCTTGAACAGTCGATGAATCCGTGTGGTCTTGTGCAAGCCGTTTTCTCTTGTCAATAACGTCGATTCTCCACTCGTCTCACCTCGTACGCTTCGAATCGGTTCACTCATGACGACGACGCGCACCCCGAACAGTTTGACGATTTGTAAGAGCAAGGCATGAAACGGGGTAAAGCCGGCTAGTAGCAAGATATGCGGTCGAAACCGGATGAGTTGGACAAACACATCGAGTGACAGATAGTTCGTCTTTTTCGAGAAATAGGATCCTCTCAAGATGCGACAGCGTTTACCAAGTGGGATGACCCACCAATCAGGACGTTGATCCGTGATTTGTCTATAAAACCAAAACTCAGTATCAAAATATTTATGGAGCGCGTCAGCGAATTTGACTTGATACGGGGAAGCCATATTGGATAAGAAGACGATTCGTTGTCTGGTCATCACACTCACCCGATTCGTTTCGCGGAAGCGGGAATTGTCCATTTCGCGAGTTCTTCCTGGATGTAAGGTAACGTCAACAAGAGTTCCTTCACTTCCTCCACATCGAGCTGTCTCGTATTGTTCGAGTTGTACTCGCCTTGAGCAGTCAGCTCCTGGCTGCCTTCACTGAAATACTTCTCGTAGTTCAAGTCACGATTATCGGCCGGGACGCGGAAGAAGCCACCCATGTCCTCGGAGACGACTTTCTCTTCCCGGGTCATCAACGTCTCGAACGCTTTCTCGCCGTGGCGAGTCCCGATGACTTTGATGGGAAGATCGACCCCGAACAGTTGTTTCACAGCTTCCGCGAGCACACCGATCGTCGAGGCAGGTGATTTTTGGACCATGATGTCACCGGCATGCGCATGATGGAATGCGAAGACGACGAGTTCGACCGCATCGGCCAAGCTCATCAAGAAACGCGTCATGAGCGGATCGGTCACGGTGAGCGGCTCCCCTTTTTTAATTTGCTCGACGAATAATGGGATGACCGATCCGCGTGATGCCATCACGTTCCCGTAACGGGTCCCGCAGATCAGCGTCCGGTCTGGTCCGACCGCACGGGCCTTGGCGACGAAGACTTTTTCCATCATCGCTTTGGAGATTCCCATCGCATTGATCGGGTAGGCCGCCTTATCCGTCGAAAGACAGATGACCTTCTCCACACCCGCTTCGATGGCGGCGTTCAAGACGTTTTCCGTACCGAGAATATTCGTCTTCACCGCTTCGATTGGGAAAAACTCACATGAGGGAACTTGCTTTAGCGCCGCCGCGTGAAAGACGTAATCGACGCCGTACATGGCATTTTTGACACTGTTCGGGTCCCGTACATCGCCAATGTAGAATTTTAACTTGTCATGATGATAGCGATTGCGAATGTCTTCTTGTTTCTTCTCATCCCGTGAAAAGATGCGAATCTCTTTGATGTTCGTATCGAGGAATCGCTCCATCACGGCATTGCCGAACGATCCCGTCCCACCTGTGATGAGCAATGTTTTGTTGGAAAACATAAGAAGGCTCCTTTCGTAGCTGTCTAGTCTCAGATGTAGGAAGAGCGGTATGTCATCATTTACCCGGTTGGTCTCACTTAAATTGGTAACTTAATGGAAACCGTTATCATTTTTTCGCAACATGCATCATCTTCTTTTCTTCAGACGTCGGGCTGGGTGGAGGCGCCCCTTCCACGATTCCTTCCCGGAGTAAGACGTTCCGAACGGTCAAGGCGATACAGCGCAGATCGAACCAAAAGCTCATCTGGCGAACGTAGTCCCCGTCGAGTTTCGCCTTCACCTCAATCGGAAGCTCATCGCGCCCCTTCACCTGTGCCCATCCGGTCAGACCCGGTAACGCTTCTGTCGCTCCCACTTTTCGACGAGCCTCGACCAAGTCGTCCTGGTTCCACAGTGCGGGTCTCGGTCCGACGATGGCCATCTCGCCTTTTAAAATATTTACGAGCTGTGGCAATTCATCAAGACTCGTCTTGCGAAGAAACGCCCCGACGCGCGTGATATGTTTCGTGGAGTCGTTAAACAGATGTGTCGGGACATCGTTCGGGGTGTCTTGATGCATCGTCCGGAACTTATACATCCAAAAACGTGTCTCCCGTAATCCGATGCGCTCCTGTTTGAAAAAGACGGGACCCCTCGAATCGATTTTGATCAAGAGGGCGATGAGGAGCAGGAACGGTGCGAGAAGAAGGAGCGCGACTCCGCTGAGCGTCCCGTCAAAAACTCGTTTGAACGTCATATAGTCCATGGCTCACACCTCTTTCTTCTCGGTCGACACCGTATGTTGCTTCCACACTTCTCGCATCACATAGTCCGTGTAGGACAACAAGATGCGGAGCACTTTATCGGAGACGTTCGGCATGGCGTAATCGTTCACGAGTCGCATCGGACCTTCCGTCTCTTCTAAGATTCGAAGCGCCTGAAGCACTCGCTCCCGCTTCAATCCGACCATCATTGCCGCCCCTTCCTCCATCGCCTCCGGACGCTCATGCGCCTGACGGATGTTCAACCCTTTGATCCCAAGAATCGAGCTCTCTTCACTGATCGTACCGCTGTCCGACAACACGGCCTTCGCATGGAGTTGCAGGTGGACGTAGTCACTGAAGCCGAGCGGCTTGAGGGTACGAATGTTTGGATGGAGACGCACCCCACTCTCACGAATGCGTTTTGCCGTCCGGGGATGGGTGCTGACGATGAGGGGGAGCTGGTACGTGGTCGCGACCGCATTGAGCGTGTCGACCAGATCGAAAAAGTTCTCGTCATCACTGATGTTTTCATCGCGATGGGCCGATACGACGAAATAGGCATCTCGCTCCAAGTCGAGCCGTTCGAGCACGTCTGACCGCTCAATCTTCTTCCGTTGACGATGGAGCACTTCGTACATCGGGCTCCCCGTCTTGATGATGCGGTCCGCCGGTAACCCTTCACGAAGCAGATACTCGCGTGCGATGTCACTATAGGTCAGATTGATGTCGGCGATATGGTCGACGATGCGACGATTCGTCTCCTCCGGGACCCGTTCGTCAAAACAGCGATTTCCCGCCTCCATATGGAAGATGGGAATGTGATGACGTTTTACGGCGATGGCTGCGAGACAGCTGTTCGTGTCCCCGAGTAGCAAGACCGCGTCCGGACGCTCGGATGCGAGCACGGGATCGATGGCGATGAGGATATTGCCGATCGTCGCCATCGGACCATCCGCCGAGGCGTCTAACACATAATCCGGTGTCCGCAGGCCAAAGTCTTCAAAGAAAATCTGATTCAATTCGTAATCATAGTTTTGTCCCGTATGAACGAGCACATGATCGATTGCCTCGGAGGCTTCGAGACGTGCCATCACGGCGGACAATCGAATGATTTCGGGTCTAGTACCAACAATCGTCATGACCTTGAGTCGTTTCATCTTGTTCCCTCCTAGGATGTGTGGTGAATGGATAGGATGCGTAGTTTCAATTGAGCGAACACTTGGCGGAACATGGCTTTCTCCGTCTCATCAAATGCGAGTCCCCACATGATGATGGTGTATATGCTGATGAGCACGATTCCCTTCAAGCCGAAGCCGAACCAGTTCGAGGACGGGAAGAAGAACTGAATTCCCCAGCCGATGAGCGTGTACAGGAGAATACCGGGCAAGAGTTTCAGATGGCATTTGCGGAAAAAGCCAAGAATGTCGAGACCGAGGACCCGATGATAAATCACGTTCATATAGAAGACGAGACCGACGATGTTGCCGATGCAAATGGCGATGGCTGCACCGATCGGACCAAAGTGTGGAATCAACAGTGGCGAGAGCGTCATACTGATGGCGGCCACGATGAGGGCTGCGAACGCCCGATACTTCACCTTGTTCTCGGCAATGAGTGTCGTGTTGCCGATGTCTTGCGTCAACGTGATCACACTCGGTGCAATCAAGAGAAGCGCGATGACGTAGGAGTCGGTGAAGTCTGGTCCGACCCATAGGTGCATGAACTCTCGACCGAGGATGAAGAACGAAGCGAGAATGAGTCCGACGATATACAGTTGAATTCGACCGATGCGGACGAAGAGGTACCCGATGGCCTCACGATCGTTTCGGGACAACATCCGACTGACCTTCGGAAGGAACAAGTAACCGAGCGAGGCCGCGATGGTCCAGACATACCCTTCGATGACCATCCCGACGGAAAAGAGGGCGATCGAGGCACTGCCTGCTAGAATCCCTAGTAAACTCGGGGTGATATTCAACACGAAGCGTTGAGCGACGAGCGTGATCGTGCTCCAGGACGTGAAACTAAAGATGTCCCGATATATCCCTTTCTCTCGATTCTGAAAGTTGGCACGGACGAGAGTCTTGCGCCGAATGAAGACGTATTCGATGAGTAGGACAATCGTGCCGACCAACGCATTGACGATGACAAGGGCGTACAACCCATAGCCGAGAAGAAGCGCGGTGACCATCAAAGCGACCGTCCCGACCTTCTCAGCGAGATGCAGGGCACTCGAGAAGAGGAATTGTTCATGGGATACAAGAATGCCAGAGAATGGTTTCGTCGGGAACGAGACGACGATGAACAGTCCTGCGATGACATAGAGCACTTTCAACTGTTCGAGTTCGGTCGCCGTCAAACTCGAGTAAATCGAGTCCAAGAAAAAGTAGACGACGATGAGGATGAGGAAGAGGACGAGTGAGATGGCGATGAACAGTTTATAGGCGATGCCTAAAAATCGTCCTGCCCGCTCGTGGTCCCCCTCCGCCATATACTTGCTCATGAATCGTGAGACGGCCGCATCGAGCCCGAAGTCCATCGCGAACATACTGATGAGAGAGATGGTCAGCATATACAACCCATAACTCGCCTGCCCGATTTCATGAATCATCCACGGTGTATAGATGAGACCGGATAAGATGCCGAAAAAGATCTGTGTGTAGGACATGACCGCTCCAATCTTGATTTTGCGGTTACTGGCTGCCTCGTCTAGCGTCATGCGTGTCGACATATGCTTCACCTCCTCGTTTTACCAAAAGAACGAATACACCGGCGCTTCGCGAATAAACAAGAGACCGAGCAACATAACTGCCGAGTAATAGACGACGAGTCGTTCCCGCCGCTCGAACGTGCCGACAATCTCCGGAATCATCAACAACAGGAAGAGTGAGAAGTATTGGACGAGCCGCATCATGGACGGGTTTAAGAACGTCAACGGCAAGAGACAGGCGGCGAGTAACAACGCGTTGAAGAAATGAATGGCGGATGGATTGTTCGCTAAAATTTGATCTTTTCGCCATAGTGCCACGAAGAGAACAGAGAGCAACATCAGACTGAAGTTGACCGCGCCGGCCCCTTCCATGGCGCTGTAGGTCTCATAGCCAGACACTTGAACGAGCAGATCGAAGAATGAATTCCGGAAGACGAACAATCCGATGACGACTCCGAACATGGTCATCAAATACGCTTTGGTCAGTTGCTTGTTCGCTAAAAAGTAGAACGGGACGAAGATGAGCGAGGATTTATGAATCGTCATGGCGATGCAAACGAGCAGAAGGAACCAGCCCAACTTCCGTGCCCGCACGAAATGGTATCCGACGAGCACGACGAGCGCGGTCGCCACTGTTTGACGTAAGCCGGTGACGGCGAAGAATTCATAGAAGAGGACCGAAAAGAGCAGGAAACTGATGAGCGGTTCGCTCGAGTATTTGTAGATGAAATAGCCGAGTGGAATCATGAAAATCATCGCGATGAGCACGAGATACACTTGATAGTCCGTAATCACATACTGGATGAGACGTTGGAACAGGTAGAAACCCGGGTCCTCGCTCTCCGTGAAGACGATTTCAAAGAAGCGGTCGGTGAACGCACCGAGCGGTAACGTTTGCGACTGAAGGAAGAGTGCCTTGTACTGCGCGGTATCTGCCCCGACGGTGACGTCTCGGAAGCCTGACAAGACGATCCATTGAATCGTGGCGAAAGATACGAACCAAGCACGGCGACTCGGAATCTCGTGACGGATCAACAACAGTCCCCAACCGACCAACAGCGCCATATTGACTAAATAGATCGTCATCTCAACCCCTCCTTTCTAGCGATAAATCAGATTGGTCATCCCTCGATATAGAGACAGCAGGTTTGAAAATAGGATACCGTTCCAGCGAAGCCACCGATATTCCAGCGGTCCAAAGTAACGATTCACATCATGTGTCGTTAAGTACTGTTCCCGTACGTCCGCCGCATTTTCTTTAAACGTGTGCTTCAGAATGATGGCGGTCAATTCCTCTTCGTTATCACGCACCTCGACGTCCTGGAGTAGCCGCTTCAGATAGCGATTCGATTCCATCGTGGCTCGATGTGCGATTTTTTTCGTCTGTTGCTCGCCGTGAATCCGTGAATAGACGAGCGGCTCACGCATCACGTAATAGTCGAACCCATCGAGCGCCAACTCGACCCAGCAGATCCAGTCTTGAATGAAGCGGTCCTCTAACGAAAAACGCCGATGTTCGAAAGCTCGTCGCGGAATCAAGAGCGCGCATCCGTTCAAAGTCGAGGACAACAGCAAGTGACGGAACATGTCCTGACTCGAATAGAATCCGCTCACTTTCCGTTGCACCCGTCGGATTGCCTCCCCATTTTCGTCAATGAACGCCGTCCCTGTGACGACGATTGTCTGGTTCGTCGGGAGATGTTGTTCGTGCAATGCGGCGAGCTGTCGTTCGATTTTTGTTGGTGCGTACACGTCATCGTGACTGAGCCAGGAGAAATAGTCTCCGTTCATCTCTTCAATCCCACGATTCAACGCACTCGAGACGCCCCCATTCTCCTTTTCCACGTAGCGAATTCTCTTGCCGTAACTTGTCGCAATCGCCGCCGTTTTCCCGTCATCAGTCGAGCCGTCGTTGACGACGATCACTTCAATCGAAGGATGCGTCTGGGCCAAGGCGCTGTCGATACATGTCCGTAAATAATCGCTCCCGTTATAGACGGGGATGATGATGGATACGAGTGGTGTCATAAAGCGTTCCTCACTTTCTCGGTTTGCAGCTCCTCATACACGTGCAGGTAGTCCTCCGCCCGGTCGAATAAGTCGAACCGTTGACGCGCTTCGTTCGCACAAGCGATTCGTGAGATTGAGGCGTGACGGAGACGATCAAGTCCGTCCATCACATCTTCGACCGATCGCGTGGCGACGACGACACCGGTCCGTTCTGTCACAAGTTCCGGACTGGCCGTGGAATTGAGGACGAGAACTGGCGTGCCACAGGCCAGTGCCTCTGCCGTCACGTTTCCAAATGATTCTTCCTCTGACAGGTTCAACAAGACGTCTGCCGCGGCATAGTAAGAAGCCAATTCGCTCGGGTCATGTGTCTCCTGAATGTGAAGCACATTCGCCGGCAGGTCATGTTGTTCAGACATCTGTCCGACTAAGACGATTTGGTCGGACGGTCTGGCCGTGGCCAACTCCATGAAGGCAGACAATCCTTTCGCCTCCGTCCAATGGCTCGCCACACCGAGAAGAATGTGCTGTCCCGTCAACCCGAGGCGTGCCCGAAGTGGGGCTACCTCTTTCGGTGTGAACGTCTCCAAATCGACCCAGTTGTAGATGCGACGAATGATGGAGGCATGTTGCAGAATCGAGAAGTGGGCTTCCATCGTGATCCAATCCGACACTCCCACTACTGCCAAGCGTGGAATGGCGTCGTACCATTGGCGCTTGTCCGCCAACATCTCGCCGGTCCGGTCTAAAAACCAGCTCGGGATGTCTTCTTTCAAGAGTGGGCACTGTCCACATCCATCCTTCCAGCGCGCACACCCGACCGTCGTGTAGTGGGTACATTTCCCGGTGAATAGCCAGCAGTCGTGAAGCGTCATGACTGTGGCAATGTCGTGCTTCGCCAAATACTCAAACAACGTCTGGAGATGAAGGTAATTGGCGTGAAGATTATGAAGATGAACCACGTCCGGCCGAAAGCTGTCCATGAAGGCAATCAAATCAGCCGTCGACCGTTTGGATGTGTACCCTTGGCGCCCCGTCACGCGGGCGTGGAGCGCATGTCGCTTCGTTTCCCACGCCTGTCCGACCACCACACTCGTCTCGGTCACTGGTCCGGTCGCATGGGCGATTCGGACGTTGTGTCCGTAAGAGGCATGAACGGATGTGAGCTCTTTACACATCCGACCGGTGCTTTTCACTTCGTTGATGGCATTGATGTGTAGAATATTCATGTCCGACACCTCACTCGTATGCGTAGTAGGTGTTGTTATCACGAGAAGAACGTTTGTTGAGGACGAGGCCGAGAAGTTGTGACCCGGTCCGTTCAAGTTGTTCTTTCGCCTTCAGGACGAGCTGACGATCCGAGTTCTCGCAACCGATCACGAGAATCGTCCCGTCGGATACGTTGGCCAACAGTCGAGCATCGGCGACGTGCATCATCGGAGGTGTGTCGACGATCACGATATCAAACTGTTCACGCAAATCACTCAGGAGGTCCGTCATGCGTGACGAGGCGATTAGTTCGGTCGGATTCGGTGGAATCGGACCGGCCGCCAGCAAGGTCAGACGCGGAATATCCGTTTTTTGGAGCGCGTGTTCGAGCGTGACGCGACCGGCCAATACGGTAGACAGTCCCGCATGTGCTGACAACTGAAACGTTTGGTGTGCCGTCGGTTTGCGCATATCACAATCGATGATGACGACATTTTTTCCGAGTTGCGCATAGACGACCCCTAGGTTTGCCGCCGTGGTCGACTTCCCTTCCCCGGACGAAGCGGAAGTGATCGTGATCATCTGTAACTTATGGCCGACGGACGTGAACTCCAGATTGGTCCGAATTGTCCGATATTGTTCAGAAATCGGTGACTTCGGATTCGCCAACGTGACGAGATCCCGTTTTTTATAATCAAGACGATTGGCGTTCTTTTTTCGACCGAACATGCGAAACGTCTCCTTTCACTTGGGGTGTCGCTTCTTTCACATTTTTCGTTTTCAAATCCCGGCGCTCGATTGTCGGAATCGATCCGATGACTGGCAAATCCAGCAACCGTTCCGCTTCTTGCTCATTCCGGATGCGTTTATCAAAGACGTGGCGTAATAGACCGATGAATCCCCCTAACAAGAATCCGGCGAATAGACCGATTGCCGTGTTGAGCAGTACGTTTGGCGAGACAGGCGCTTCCGGAATTTCGGCTGGAGATAAAATTCGAACGTTGTCGATGTTCATCAGATCCGGGATTTCAGAAACGAACACTTCACTGATCACATTGGCCGTTTCCGCTGCCACGACCGGGTCGTTCGCGGTGACGAACACATTGATGACTTGCGATTCCTCTTCACTTTCTACGGTGAGTGCATCCGAGAGCGGGTCTGGTGCGTTCGGCACCTGTTCTTTGACTTTCTCAAGAACAGCCGGGCTCTTCATGATGACGCGATACGTATTGACGAGTGAGAGCGAGGATAACACTTCCGAACTGTCTACGCGGTTGTCTTCTTGTTGTGTAACGAGTAGCACTTGTGTGGACGCCTCATATTTCGGCTGGATGAATGAAGTGCTCAAATAGTAAGCTAAGAGTCCGACGAGAACCATACTCACGAACATCCATTTCTTACTTTTCTTGAGAACTTCCACGAGATCGCCCACGATCGTCGTTTGTTCCTTCATGTTGGTTTCCTCCCTACAGACAGATTAAATGACCGAAATCAGGCGCAGGTTAACTGTAGTACCTTCTTACCCCCTTCATCTTGATAATTGAAAAGAAGGATTTATCATTTTTTCGCAACATCATGTCATGATGCCGTTCCGCTTTCTTCTTTTTCATTTCAGTCATTCATACAAAACAAAAAAAGCGAGGGACGAACTCCTCACTTTTCTAATACATGTTCATTCAACTTTCTCATATGATAGAATCCTCTTCCTTGTATGTAATAATATAGTGAACTACTCGCCACTTATTTGTTTCACAAATTGAAGTGGGAGCTTCTTGGGAAGACCGTACTTTTACTAGCCACGGTTGTTTACCAAGCTCGTCGGGCAGTCCCTGCCCTGAATGGTTGTCAGTCGGCCAACATCAATAGGTTGAGGCTCGCGTTGATGTCACGGTCATGATGCGCGCCACAGGCACACGTCCATTCACGGACATCCATCGCTTTCTTCTCGCCCTTTACTCCGCAAGTGGAGCAGATTTGAGTGGATGCGTACCAGGGGTCTGCCTTGATGAGTGTCCGTCCGTAGAAGTTTGATTTGTATTCGAGTTGACGAACGAACTCATGCCAGCTGACGTCCCCGATGGACTTGGCGAGCTTATGGTTTTGCATCATATCCTTCGACTTCAATGTCTCCACGACGATGACTTGGTTCTCGTCAACGATCCGTCTCGACAGCTTATGAAGGAAGTCCTTGCGTTGGTTGGCAATCTTTTCGTGTTTCTTGGCCAAAAGTAACTTGGCTTTTTCACGATTCTTACTCCCGATCTTCTTTCGCGACAGCGCCCGTTGCGCCTTGTTGACCTTCGCTTCGGACTTCCGGAGGAGTCGGGGGTTGTCGATCTTCTCCGAGACCATCGCGTCGTTCGTCATGACGGCGAAGTGTTTTAGGCCGAGATCGATCCCGACCTTGTTCTCGGCTGGAATCCATGGTGCATCGTCCTGTTCGACGAGGATGGAGACGAAGAACTTGCCTGTCTTGGTCATCGACACCGTCGCCGACCGGATGACGCCCTCGAACGGACGATGTTGTGTGAACCGCACGAACCCGACCTTCGGCAGCCGGACCTTGCCCGCCTCGATGCGGATCGTGCCATGCTGGTTGTTCGTCGTGTAGGAGGCGCGCGACCGCCGTCTCGATTTGAAGGCCGGGAAGCCGCCCGTCCCGGCGAAGAACTTCGCGAACGCGGTGTCGAGGTTCAGCTTCGCGTTCGCGAGTGCGAGGCTGTCCGCCTCGGCGAGGAACGGGAACAGGGGCTTGTAGGACGCGGGTGTCGCCGGTTTCCGTCTCGTCCCGGTCCCCGCTTTCGCCTCCTCGCGGATGGCGATGCGGTCCTCGAGCAGCTTGTTGTAGATGAACCGTGTGCAGCCGATCGTCTTGATGAGGAACTCGGCCTGTGCCGGCGTCGGGTGGAGCCTGTATTTATAGCCTTTCAGCATGTCCGTCCCTCCTCCCTTCCGAAGATCGTGATGTGTCCTCCTCATCCGATACCCATGGAGGGAGAGGAAGAATCTGACGGAATCACGAACTTTTGTTCGTCATATCTGTCACAGGGAGAGAAGAGTTTTGGGCCGGGCGATTCATCACCCACCTACGCCGGGCTTCGCCCCGAGACGCTTAGAGGAGGGAGAATTCTCGCCTGATTTAGTTAAAAAGATGCATTTCCAATGAGTACTTATTTTCCTTATCTTACTCAAAACTTATAAATGACGTGCCGATATCAAGTATAATCATATAATATAAATATTTTTACGAAAATAATATTGGAATACATAAAAATGAATATATTAAATTATTTCTTCCATATAGATGTAGATATTTATTAATAAAATGGGTAATTTACATTTATAGTATATATGCTAATTTTAAAGGGGCTACTTATGCGACAACTTGTTTTGCTTTCAGCAGCATTATTCTTAACATTAAGCGGATGTTCCAAGGAAACTCCACCTCTGAAGTCATATGACAGTAAATTCGCAACCGAATCATTCGTTCGAAAAAATTTATTGACCAAAGAAGGGCTCATTCGGACAAATGTTTCGGATCGACAACATGAATTTTTATCTGAATCTATCGGTCTTTATCTACTCTTTTTAGTAGACCAAAAGCGAGAGGACGAATTTGCCAATCAAATCGATATTTTTAAACACTATTTTTTAGATGAATCCAATTTAGTCAGTTGGCGCCTTGAACAAACAGGTGATGACATCACAGCAAGTCCGGTCAACGCATGGATTGATGACGCACGAATCATTCACGCATTATCGAAAGCAGCAGAAGTGTTTAACGAACCTACTTACGCAAAGTTAGCTGAAAAGATTTCGACAGCCCTTAAGACTAAAGGAGTAAAAGACGGTCTGCCCGTTGATTATGTGGATTTAACAACGAATGAAACAGGGGATGTTTTGACACTTAGTTATTTGGATGAAGCAGCTTTACGCTATATGCCTTCTTCAAACAATTTGTATCTTAATAGCAAAAAGCTCCTTGAAGAGGCACCTTTGCAAGGACCTTTTTTCGCAAAATCGTATTCAATGGCTGATCAAACGTATCATTTCGATGATGAGGTCAACATGATTGATCAATTCTATGTTGCCATTCGATATGAACAATTCAATCTGAATACTGACGTTTTTTATACCTTTATTAAAGAACAGTTCAATCAAGGTCTTGTTTACGGGCGATACGATCTTGACTCTAAAGAACCTGCTGTCAATTATGAATCGCAGGCCGTGTACGCATTAGCTATTTTTTATTTACTAGAACGTGACGAGAGGGAGTTTGCTGAAACAATCATGGAACATTTAAAGACGTTCATGATTTCCGATTCGTCATCTGAATACTATGGTGGATACATTGACGTAACGAATAAAGAAACCCATTCGTTTGATAATTTATTACCTTTACTAGCAGAAGGAGGACTTTTAGATGGATACCTCATTCCGTAAAACAAGTCTCATCAGTTTACAATTCGGTATTTTATTGATTGCTGTCGCTATATTATTTACCTACACTCCTGATTTAGGAAATGTACAGACTGAAGGCATTCTGCTACTCGCATTGGCCGTCTTTATAAGTTTGTTTGCAGGTATCCGTGCCGGTTTATTCTCTGCATTGTTCGTCCTATTCTTGTTTGGAAGTCTATATTTTTGGAACATGTTTTTTAGACCTGAAGACCAATCTTTCCTTTTTTCAGAAGCAACACTCTTTCATTTTGGTCTTTGGTTAATTGGTCTTGTCATTTTAAGTGGCAGTATTTATGAACGAATCAATCAATTGAGTCAAAACAATCTTGTATTACAAGAAAAAATAAGACGTCTTGTCGCAATCGATGATGAGACAGGACTGGATAATGAAGACCGATTCGAACTTGAACTTCAGTTAGAAATTGATCGAACGAACCGTCACGGCGAATCGTTTACCGTCCTCCTATACCAAATCGATCATTTTACTGAATTCAGAAAACTATATGGAGCCGATGAGTCCACTCGTTTCTTAGAGTTTTTTAGTGAACGTTTACACCAATCAACTCGAACAACAGATAAAAAATTTAGAATTTCTACTGAAGAGTTTGCACTGATTTTGCCCTATGCTTCTGAAGAAAACATGCAAGTTATATTAAATCGATTTAAACAAATGATTGGAGATTATGACATCAAGAACGGTAAAACGGTTTCTTTCACAAATCATATTGCTCACTACACTGTTACAAAAGAAGCGGGGATTCAATCCCCGGATGATGTTCTTGGTTTAATGAGAAATGAGTTGAAGAGTTATGCGCTATAAAGTGCTAATCCTCCTGTTTGCGTTAATTGCTTTTCCGCATGTTGCGCACGCAAACAGTCCAAACGTCACGATTGTTTATAGTTCCACCTCAAACGATGTGCCTCCAGAAATTTATAAACTTGATGCACTGATTTCTCGCTTTTCTGATAACATTCACATTCTTCGAGATACAGAAGTGACAGAGACTTCTTTTAAAAAGACGAGTCACCTTTTCTACTTTGGTTTAAATTCTGCAACGATTCCATCGGCTACTCGTAAACAAATCAATGAGTCGAACGCTGCACTTTATGGAATTGGGTTTAATGCAAATCAACTAAGAGCATTTGAAAAAATTGACGTAACTCGAATACAGGGTGTTTCAAAGTTCTATCAAGAACGGACTAATACAAGTTTGACATTCGCGTTAGCGGATACGGTTTTCTCTGTAAATCATCAAACGAAGAATGTACATGCACGTATTACACAAAAAGATAAAGAGTACCCGACAATCATCCAACTCAACGAGCATTTTTATTCCGGTATTTATAACTTATTAAATCGCTCTTCTTTACTCTTCGCCGATAGTTTGTACGACTTTTTTAAAGTAGAAGCAAAACAAGAACACCTCGGGTATATACGTCTAGAAGATGTTAACCCAAGTACGGACCCAAAATTACTTGAAGAAACTGGTAACTACTTACTTGATCGTAACATCCCCGTCCTATTAGCAGTCATTCCAGTGTATGTAGATCCAGATAGTGGACAAAACATTCACTTCAATAATCGTCCCAAATTACTGAATGTTATAAAGAACCTTGAAAAACGTGGAGCTTCGGTCATCTCCCATGGATACACTCACCAGTATCGCTCCTCTGAAACTGGTGAAGGTTTTGAATTCTGGGATGTCGAGAACAATCAACCCGTTCTCACACCTTCGGATGAGCAGTCAATTATTTTAAAACCAAAAGAGGCTTTCAGTAATACGAAGGACTATAACACCTATTTAAGTGATGTTTTAGAAGGAGAAGCATCCTACATTCAATCAAAATTAACGAAATCTATTCACGAGCTGGTTTCTTTAGGGCTTCATCCGCTAGGTTTTGAAGCACCTCATTATACGATGTCACATTCAGGATATCAGCTAACTGCAAATTATTTTTCAAACGTATTTGGTCAAATTCAATGGAGCAATACCGAATGGGAAGTTATGGGGATAACCCCTTACGTATCAAAACCTTCTTTATTACACGGGATGACTTTGTACCCTGAAACCATCGGGTATGTAAGAACCGACTTACCAAGACCAGTTGAAGAAATGCGTCGAGCTCGCGATGAATTACTGATCGTTCGAGAATCAATGATTGGAGGATTCTATCACCCGTATATCGGCATGGAACATTTGGCAGATCTTGTAGATATGATGGAATCTACACCTAACTTCCAGTGGTTAGATTTACGTGATCAAAATGAGTGGGTTCGTACAGAGGATGTGTCAATTCAAACCTCAAATGGAACGATGTCACTTCAAGACAATCGTTCTCCTGTATGGAGTCAGTTAAAGTTAAACATGCCAAACTCGTTTCTTGAAAAATCACTATGGGCTCTAGCTATCATCACGTTTACTGCCGTTTTGATGTTTTTAGCCTATACTCTCTATCTTCGCACGCAACGTAAAAAACGACTATTTAAGGAGCGTGGTTAATCATGGCAAATCTACTCTTTCTGTTCTCGCTCGTCATGATTTGGACGATGCTTCTATACCACATGTTTTTGATGCAAGGCGGGTTCTGGCACTTCATGACGTTTCGTGATCCAATCCCAGAATGGACAAAACATATGAAAGACTTACCAAAAGTATCTGTTCTAATTCCAGCTCACAATGAAGCAGTTGTCGTAGCAGCAACACTTCGAGCAATGTCTCGAATTGCCTACCCCCATGACAAACTTGAAGTTATTTTAATTAATGACAACTCTTCAGATCAGACCGGAGAAATTGCTAAACAGTTTGAAGAGAAGTTTTCATTTATCCATGTCGTACAAACGACACCTGCATATGCGGGAAAAGGAAAATCGTCTGCTTTGAACTATGGTCTGACCCAATCAACTGGAGATGTACTGGTTGTATACGATGCGGATAACACACCTGAAAAAGACAGTGTCTATTATCTTGTCATGGGTCTTTTGAATGATCCAAAAGCAGGAGCGGTCGTAGGGAAATTTCGTGTCACAAATGCATATGAAACATTGCTTACGCGTTTGATCAATATCGAGACCATCTGTTTTCAATGGATGGCACAAGCAGGTAGATGGAAGTGGTTTAACATTGCCACAATTCCTGGAACCAACTTTGCCATCCGTCGTTCCATTATTGAAGAGCTTGGAGGCTGGGATGAAGCAGCGCTAGCAGAAGATACCGAACTCACGATTCGGGTCTATGAACTTGGTTGGCATATCCGATTCTTCCCTGCCGCAATCACATGGGAACAAGAACCTCAAACGTTAAAAGTTTGGTGGAAACAACGGACGCGTTGGGCACGCGGAAATCAATACGTTGTTCTCAAATTCATGCGTCAACTATTTTCACTGAAACGAAAGAAAATCGTGTTCGATATCATTTACTTTTTTTTCACTTATTTTTTATTCTTCTTTGGCGTGATTCTGTCGAATAGTTTATTTGTGATTAATTTGTTTGTTGATATCGGTCTAGAAGTTGGAAATATCACATTAATTCTATGGATTCTCGCATTTTTACTATTTGTGACCGAAGTGTTCGTCACACTCAGTATCGAACGCTCCGAATTTAATGTGCAGAACTTTTTTACCGTTATTTTGATGTACTTCACGTACAGCCAATTATGGATCGTGCTTGTCATCTACTCGCTTTATCTCGAAACAAAACGCGTCTTATTTAATCAAGAAGTCAAATGGTACAAAACAGACCGATTCGACTGAATAGGAGGATATTATGAAACCTTACTTGCCATACTTACTAAGTTCATTCTTGATTTTATCTACAACTTCGGTTCAAGCTGCCACTGAACTTCGTTCGTCCTTATCCATTGATTCTGAAAATGGCGAAGGAGAGCGTATATTAACGACGGGAGATGACATCCTACCTGGAGAAACGTCCGCCCGTACTTATACTTATACGATGGTCGGCGATGAACAAGCTGGTTCGTCAAAGTATCTCTCGCTTGACTGGTTACATTCTGAGTTATTGATACCGCCTTCAGCGCTTACAATCGATATTGATGGTGAGCCCATCAAATCAGTAGCTTTGACAAAAAAATCATCTCAGGGAAATGTGAAAGTGCCGCTCCAAAACAAACATTTAACGAAGGGTACACATGAGGTCACTGTAAGGTTCACGGGAATTATCGAAGGGAGGATGTGTGACACAGGAAATACATCCGGAAGCTGGTTAACTGTCCGCCCTTCGAGTTTTGTCTCTGCAGGAAACAAAGCAGAACTTTCATTAAAGGACTACCCGAATCCGTTCACACAAACAACAAGTCAAAAATTGACCGTTGTGCTTCCAAGTTCACCGAGCGCAGCATCAATAGAGGCAGGACTTCTTCTATACAGACAGTTAAAAGGAGATGCGGCCGATTCAGATAATGTGTCGCTTCAATATGAACAACAATTAAAATCATTGGATGGCCGGTATGTTTTCGTAGGGCAGACTGATTCCTTCACGGGTCCTGTAAAAAACTTCATTCAAGAATTGAACGAACTACCAACAGGCGATGAAATCTTGCTGGAACAAGTCCGTCTCGTGAATAACGGAATATCTACCGAAGCCATGTTCGTTCTCGCTGAGAACGCAGATGCGTTTGAAGGGACACTAGACCATTTGCTACTCGTCCCACAGCGACAACAATTGAATGGCGAACGATTGACTCTAACGAGTGCACCAGTAATGCAAAAAAATGACAACATTATTGATTTACGTGCCCTCGGTGCATCAGACTTGATGTTGAGCGGTGGCCAAGCGGTTAGTCCGAACTACTTTTATCCGTTGCCTGTAATCGATAAACAATCTCAAGTAAAACTGGATTTACGTTTTAAAGCATCTGAGAATCTAGTGCCTGAACAAGAAGGGGGACTTCCTCCTGAATTGATTGCTTGGATAAACGGGGTACCCCACTCTATTCCTTTGACAAATACGGAAGAAGATAGTGAATGGCAGCAACATACTATTCAAGTCGATGCTTCCACGCTCCAAAAAGCTTCATTTTTAGATGTATCTTTTGAAGCAAATGGACTCCGCTCAGAAGCTCCATGCAATGCGAGTGACTTAGATCGCTGGATTTTTATTTCTAGTGAGAGCCAAGTAACGTTACCAACGAACAATGGGCAAGCGAATAATGAAGTATTCTTAAACATGGCTAGTCTTTTTTCAACGGATTCAGGTGTTTTATTCGTGATTCCTGATGATATGAGCAATCAATCACTTCAAAATATGGCCAGTGTGATGAATGGATTACCCGTCACTCCCTTAACAGAACAAGTCGAGTTTGTTCGTTCTAGCGAAGTAACTGAAGAAATGGTAACGAACCGTTCTGTATTCTTTATTGGAAATCCAGAGCAAAGTCCTCTCTTCAACGAACAAAAGAAAGATTGGATTATTACAACAGACAATCAAATTGATTTGTCTCAGTACGGGTTCGTCCCAGAAACTTCTTCGGAATATGCCTGGATACAACCATCTCCTTGGAACGAAGAGATGGCAATGATTATTGTTTCTACCCAAGATGATATTGACACTTCACTCATTCAAACACTCGCCTTTCCAAGTGAAACGTTTAATGTCGCTGTGAAAAACAAAAACGGTTCTATCTTTACGAATAGTTCCAGCATCACAAGCGAAAGTTCGGAAGGAAATACATCCGTAAATGCCCAATCCTCGCTTCCCGTTGATTCCAAGTGGTACTTCGTTGGATTCATTGTATTAATTGGATTGATTATTGTAGTTTTATTGTATATGCGTCGAAATAGAAAAACATTTTAAAACTACAAAAAGGACTGATATATGTCAGTCCTTTTTGTAGTTTATATTTTATAACAATTGAATAATCTGAGTTGAATCCAACTATATAATTGTTTATATATTTTTCTTAAAATAAAAAAATGTAAGCGTTGACATTTCGAATTGCTGCATGCTACATTTCAATTATCAAATAACAACTGAACGGTATCCTGCGCAGGAATGTTACCTTTAGTGGGCATAACCTGACTCGAGTCGGATGAATGACGTGATTTCACGTTCTTCGTTTGACATGGGTCAGGTTTTTTATTTGACGCAAACCAAAATTATGGGAAAAGGAAGGGAACGGACATGAAATATGAACAGCTCGCACGCGATATTATTCAACATATTGGCGGGAAAGAGAACGTCAATAGCGTCGTCCACTGTATCACCCGTTTGCGTTTCAAATTAAAGGATGAACAAAAAGCAGATACCGAAACCATCAAAAACATGGATGGGGTCGTCACGGTCATGAAGAGCGGTGGTCAATACCAAGTAGTCATCGGGAATCATGTACCAGAAGTGTATAAAGCCGTCGTCGAGGTCGGCGGATTCCAACAACAGTCTCCAATTGAAGAAGAGAACGCTCCAAAGGGATCGTTGTTCAGCCGTTTTATCGATATCATCTCTAGCATCTTCACTCCTGTGCTCGGCGTCTTAGCAGCGACCGGGATGATCAAAGGATTCAACGCCCTGTTCGTCGCACTCGGTTGGCTCGACAATACGTCAGGTACGTATCAATTGTTGAATGCCATCGGGGATTCGCTGTTCTACTTCTTCCCGATTTTCCTCGGCTATACGGCCATTAAGAAATTCGGAGGAAGTCCGTTTATCGGGATGGCCATCGGGGCGTCACTCGTCTATCCGACCTTATCGACGCTGACGGCTGGAGACCCTCTCTATACAGTCTTTGCCGGAACCATGTTCGAGTCACCGATTCATATCACGTTCCTCGGTGTTCCTGTCATCTTGATGACGTACTCGACTTCCGTCATTCCAATTATTATCGCGGCATTCTTTGCAGCAAAACTTGAGAAGTTCTTGAAGACTGTCATTCCAGACGTCATCAAAATGTTCATCGTTCCACTACTCACTTTGTTGATTGTCGTACCACTCACATTCATCTTGATTGGACCAATCGCAACTTGGGCAGGGATGCTTCTTGGTAGCGCCACGGTCGCTGTATATAACTTGAGCCCGCTCGTCGCCGGCCTATTCCTCGGTGGATTTTGGCAAGTGTTCGTCATCTTCGGTCTTCATTGGGGGCTTGTCCCGGTCGCCATCAACAACTTGACGTCACTCGGGGCTGACCCGATTCTCGCACTTGTGTTTGCAGCATCGTTCGCACAAATCGGTGCCGTGCTCGCAGTCTTCTTCAAAATTAAAAATCAAAAGATTAAAACGCTCACGATTCCGTCCTTCATTTCAGGTATCTTCGGTGTGACCGAGCCCGCTATTTATGGGGTGACGCTCCCCCTCAAAAAACCGTTCATCATGAGCTGTATCGGTGGTGCTGTCGGTGGTGGAATCATGGGTGTCATGGGTACACAAACTTATATCATCGGGGGGCTCGGTGTCTTCGGCTATCCGTCCACCATCTCGCCTGAAGGCATCACAACTGGTTTTTATGGTTCACTCATCGGAACGGCCGTTGCTTTCATCGTCGGGTTTGTCTTGACTTACCTCTTTGGCGGTGTCAATCAAGCAGCAACCGCGACACCACAATCAGAAGTTACACCGGTCGCCAAAGAAGTATCTGCGACAACTGTCGGTCAGGAACAAGTCGTTAGCCCGCTTCAAGGAACTGTCGTCCGTTTGAAAGATATCTCGGATGTCGCCTTCTCATCTGGTTCACTCGGTCAAGGTGTTGCCATCGAACCGACGCAAGGGAAACTGATCGCCCCGGTTTCCGGTACCGTGTCTGCCCTTTTCCCGACACATCATGCCATCGGGATCACAACGGAATCAGGGGCTGAAATCCTGATCCATATCGGTATGGATACCGTTCAACTAGAAGGGAAGCATTTCAAAGCGCACGTCACACAAGGTGAATTTGTCGAAAAAGGACAACTGCTGATCGAATTCGATATCGACGCGATCAAGCAATCAGGTCGTGCGTTGACGACACCTGTGATTGTCACGAACCGAAAAGCACTCTCACCAAACTACGCCTCACATGTCCAGACGGGCGATCCGATTTTCATCATCTAATGAATCAAGTGGGAGGATTTTTCCTCCCCCTAATATAGAAAGGATGGATACGATGAGTTTTCCAAAAGGATTTTTATGGGGTGGCGCCATTGCCGCCAACCAAGCAGAAGGCGCTTATGCAGAAGGGGGAAAAGGTTTAACCACCGTCGACTTGTTGCCGACGGGTAAAAAACGCTTCGATGTCATGTTTGGAGAATTGCCATCATTAGAACCTATGCCCGGAGAGTTTTATCCTTCGCATGAAGCGATTGATTTTTACCATCGCTACAAAGAAGACATCGCTTTATTCGCTGAGATGGGATTCAAGGCGCTTCGCCTCTCGATCGCATGGTCAAGAATCTTCCCGAACGGAGATGACGTGGAGCCGAACGAGGAAGGTTTGCAGTTTTATGATGATGTCTTCGATGAACTATTAAAACATGGGATTGAACCGGTCGTGACAATCGCTCACTTCGATGTACCTGTCAGCTTGATCAAAAAATATGGAAGCTGGCGCAATCGACGAGTCGTCGACTTCTTCGAGACATATGCGAAGACCCTCTTCACCCGCTACAACGGTAAAGTGAAGTATTGGATGACGTTCAACGAAATCAATATGCTACTCCACCTCCCATTCATTGGAGCGGGCATCGTGTTCGAGGACGGAGAAGACAAGCAACAAGTGAAATATCAGGCGGCCCATCATCAACTCGTCGCGAGTGCGAAAGCCGTCAAAGCAGCCCACGAAATCAATCCTGATCTACAGGTGGGTTGTATGCTTGCTGCTGGTCAAACGTATGCCTATTCGTGTAACCCGAATGATGTGTTAGATGCAATGGACAAAGACCGTGAATCGTTCTTCTTCATCGACGTCCAATCACGTGGAGAGTACCCGGGATATGCCAAACGATATCTCGAGGAGCAAGGTATTACGCTTCAGATAGAAGAAGGTGACCTCGAACTGTTGAAAGAGCATACGGTCGACTACATCGGCTTCAGCTATTATGCAAGTCGGACGACGAGTACGGATCCAGAGATAAACCAGTCGACCGAAGGAAACATTTTCAGTTCACTTGAGAATCCGTTCCTCGAGAAATCGGAATGGGGCTGGACGATTGACCCGACCGGTTTCCGGATCACGGCGAACCAACTGTATGACCGCTATCAAAAGCCGCTATTCGTCGTCGAGAACGGACTCGGTGCCGTCGATACACCGGATGCGACCGGATATGTCGAAGACGATTATCGCATCGACTATATGGCGAAACATATCGAACAGATGCACGAGGCCATCAAGGACGGTGTCGACATCATCGGCTACACAAGCTGGGGTCCGATTGACTTGGTGAGTGCGTCGACCGGTGAGATGAAGAAACGCTACGGCTTCATCTATGTCGATAAAGACAATGAAGGCAACGGGACGCTCACACGTTCCAAGAAAAAGAGCTTCGATTGGTATAAGCAAGTGATTGCGACGAACGGAGCGGACGTCAGTACTCCTGTTCAAACTACTAAATCTTGATTGAAAAGGAGGCAACCGACTTAAATCGGTTGCCTCCTTTTTGAATGGTAGTGATGAATTCATTCCACCCCAAACCGATACACCGTCCGCGAGTGATACAACTCACCCGGTTTCAGTTCGATTGAGGTTGCGATGTCTGGATGGTTTGGGGCATCTGGGAACGCCTGGGCTTCGAGACAAATTGCGCTATGTTTCTGTCGACCGTCGAGCGTCACCGGTGTCTCTTCACTCAAGAAATTCCCTGTGTAGACGACCATGACCGGTTGATTCGTTTCGACCGTCATCGTCCGTCCGCTCACCGGGTCGTGCAATCGAATCGGTTCATCCTTTAAGATAAAAGGATGGTCAAGACCGCTCGCCCGTTCAATCGCCTCGTCTCCTGACACGAGCGCCTCTCGGACCGCTTTTCCGTCTCGGAAGTCAAACGGTGTCCCGCTCACATCACGCAACTCTCCTGTCGGCAGCGAATCCGCGTCGAGCACCCCGACCGAATCGGCTGGTAGCGTCAGCTCATGGTCGTGGATGGTCGGGCGTCCGCCAAGATTGAAATAGTTGTGATGGTTCAGGTTGACCCACGTCAGTTGGTCTGTTTCCGCCGTCATCGTGACAATCAGTTCATTGTGATCCGTCAGTTCGTACAACACTTTGAAGAAGACGTTGCCGGGATACCCTTCTTCTCCGTCCGGGCTGAGATATGTGAACTGGATACACTGTTCGTCCGCATCCATCTCCCAATAACGGGACGTGATGCCTTTCTCGCCTCCGTGAATATGATGGGGCGCCTCGCTTGGGGTCAAGGCGACACCCTCAATCTCTGCGTCACGAATCCGTCCGGCAATCCGCCCTACGATTGACCCGAGATAGACCGGATTTTCTAAGTATTGTGAGACGTCCCCGTATTTCAAGATGACCGAGTCTAGGTTTCCTTCCCGGTCCGGGGCCGTCAGTTCCGTCATCGCACAACCATAATCGATGGCGGATAGTATCATGCCATTGGCGTTTTGAATCGTCGCTTGTTTCATGCCATCACCCATCCTATCAAGTCATTGCCTATCGATTCCCTCATCTCGAACGACTTACACCTACGTCATCTTGGCGACAGGCTATGAATACCTTCCACAAACCGCTTCGCAATCTGTTGCGGTCTTGTGATGGCGCCACCGACAACGACTGCATATGCTCCGAGTTCAAGGACACGCCGCGCGTGTTCCGGTGTGATCACATTCCCTTCCGCAATAACAGGAATCATAACAATCTGCACCATTTCCCTTAAAAATTGAAAATCATTTTCATACACTTTTTTGCCAGCTGTCTCCGTGGTATACCCGTAGAGCGTCGGTGCGACGACATCGAAGCCTAACTGTTCGGCACGAACTGCATCTTCTAATGTGGCGCAATCTGCCATAAAATATTGATTCGGATACTTCTCTTTTAATAATGGAAAGAATGTGGAGATTGTCGAACCGTCCGGGCGTTGACGTTGTGTCGCATCGAGTGCAATCAAATCCACACCTGTTGATACGAGCGCATCGACTTCTTCCATCGTCGGTGTAATGTAGACATCCGAACTATCGTATTCCCGTTTGATAATTCCGATGATCGGTAAATCGACGACAGCTTGAATCGCCTGAATATCTTCGATTCCGTTCGCACGAATTCCACTCGCCCCACCCTCTTTTGCAGCGATGGCCATGCGGGCCATGATGGTCGAACCGTGGAGCGGTTCATCCGGGAGTGCCTGACAAGACACAATCAGCTGGTTTCTTAATTGTTCAATCATTGGGTTGCTCCTCCAAACTCTAATCGGCATTCGAACATACGATTCCAAGGTGCCGATGTGTTGAATGTCCATGTTTCTTTGAAAGAATGACGGATTACATGTCGCGCCACTTCCGTCATTATCTGATCGCGCTCTTGTGAAATCACTGCTGCATGTCCGCTTAAATCGAAATAGTTGGCTCCGTACCCCGGTAACACGGTATCGGTCATCTTCATCCGAACTTTCGCTTGATAGACGAAATCGTCAAGGACGTGATAGAGAACGTTCTCGCGAATTCGCTCTCGTTTCCCGATTTGGGCAAACACTCCTTGCGCAAGCGTCGTTCCGAGCGTGTTCCCGTTTGTGTTCCAGCCTTTGTAAGAATCCAACTGCTCAAGAAGATTCAAATCATCAAGCCACATGATCAACTCTTGATCCCCACCGTTGGCATAGGCACTGTCGGCGATTATGACTCGTTTCCCTTGCGTAAGCGCAGATTCGATTTGGGTGACGAACTGGCGCATGTGACGAAAACTCGTGTACGTCACATCACGCTCGTCTTGATCCCACGATTCCTGCATCACACGTCCGGGAACATTGTAGGCGAGCATTAGATCCGCATCTTCCATCCGCTCCGCAACCTTCAAACCGATCGCATCAAGGTGAGCATACATGCTTTCGATGAACGGTCGGTCCTCATACATCGGGATTAACGTCGGACCGAGGACACTACTCCAAATCGGATACACACGCGGCGCTATTCCTCGACGGTCCAAAAAGGCCCGAGCGACCATCGTCGCTCCCACTTCGTCCGCTCCCGGATACATATGGACCTTCGTGAAGACACGCTGCTCTTGAATTTGTCTTAATACGTCCGTCTGGTCAATCGATGTATAACCGTATTCGGCACTGTCGTCTTGCGGGATGAACAACCGCTCGATGACCCCGTCCTCAACGAGTTGAATCATCGCCTCGTTGATGGATTGGTTGAAGGCACGTCTCGTCTCGTAATCCACCACATGCTCAGTCGGGATCAACTCGTTCAAGTTCGCGAGTTCGTCCTGTCCCTCCATGGTCAACCCGTCCCGTTCGTCCCGGTCCTGTAACCAGGCGCGTCGATAAATCTCCGCACCAAATTGTCCATAATAGTCAGGTTCTTCGTCATCCGAACTATACTTCGGCGTACGCATGATCATCGTCGCGACATAGAGCGGTGCCTTCGTTTCACTCTGAAGTGTCCGTATCCACTCGATGAAGGTATCCCGGTCCGCGTCTGTCATGTGATGAAGGCGTGACGGCAACAGGCCGCCATAGCAAAGCATGTCCGCGCTGAGGACGAAAGCGTCGCAGTCGCTGATACCTTGCACCCATTCCCGCATACCAAATTGGTCGGCTGCTTCTTTTTTGTATCCATATAAATGATCCGGTGGCGTGAGCAGCGTCACTTCATCGGTCACCCCGACAATACGTTGCACCACATCGACATTACATGGTCGTTCATCAATCGGTACATATACGATCTTCATCGTCACACCTCAAATCGTCTCACTGCTCGGCTCTTCCACCCGAACCGTGTGCGTGATGACATCTAATAGATAAAAGAGGGCCACTTCCCGAATGGAGGTCACATTCGCGTTTTCTGTCGAAGCGACGGTCAAGCGGACATCGGAGACTGAGAAGAGTGGTGAATCACTCTGTGTTGACAGACCGACCGTGACGGCACCAATCCGTTTCGCGTGTGTCAATCCGTCGATAACCTCCTCACTGTAGCCATCGCGACTGAGCCCGATGACGAGTGTCTCTGGACGAATCGCCCGTTTCGACAATTGAATCGCTTGCGCGCCCGAGAATCCGTCCGTCATGACACCGAACTCGAGGAGTTTCGTCTTGATGGCGGGTAAGAGCGGTGACCACTCATCCGTCGCGTATAAAACGACCTGGTTCGTCGATTCAAGCACTTCCTTCAGTCGGTTCATCGCTTTTTGATCGTACAACGACTCGTATTTCTTCATCATCATGAAGTACGCTTCATTGATATCATCGAGCCCATCGATATTCGAGGGACCGTAGTAGCGATTGCTGACGGTCGCCTCTTTGGCGAGTAGGCGCAATTTGTTATATGACCCGAATTCGAGCTTTTGACAAAAACGGGTGATTGTCGCTTCCGAGACGTTGATCTGACGAGACATTTCCGTAATCGTCTTGTTCGGAACGGCCTCGAGGTTCTGGATGATAAAGTCTGCGACGAGCTGCTCCCGCTTCGTGAAGCGATGATGGTTCGACTCGATGATCGTCGTGATGCTACGGAGTGGTCGCATCGATTCCTGGAGCAAAAAGTGACGAAGCGCCCCGATCATGCCCGCGTTGTTCAAGTTCCGGGCAATCTCGATTGTCGTCTTCTCCAAGATGGCCGGGATGATGTCGGCAGCCAGTTGCTTCATGATGCGAGGATACAGGTAGTCTTTTTGCGCCGTGATCCCGCCACCGATGATGATTTTTTCTGGGTTCATCATATACGTCACCGTCGCGATCCCTTTTGACAAGTAATAGACGAGGCGGTCGATTTCTTCGATGGCGATTGGATTGCCCGCATGTGCCATCTCAAACACGTCTTTCCCGTTCAGTTCCGTCTGTTCCGTTCTCGCTTCGACACGTTCGATGAGGACACGCGTCGACGCCAATTCTTCGAACGCATATCCTTCGATTGGGATATATCCGATCTCGCCCCCACTGAAGCTATGCCCAGTATGGAGTTTGTTGTCGAGAATGTAACTGCCTCCGATTCCTGTTCCGATCGTCAGACAGAATAAGCTTTTCGCTCCTTTACCGCTCCCAATCCATGACTCGGCCAGTCCGGCACAGTTCACATCGTTTTCGACCTCGACCGGCAGACTAAACGTCGCCTCTAACGTTTCTTTTAGTCGCGTGCCCGTGTAGGCCGGAATCAACTTCGAAGCATAGACGACGACCCCTTCTTTCGAATCAACTTGTCCTGCCGTCGAGATGCAGATGCCTTGTACGTCGTGACGAGTCTGCAAATCGCGGATGAATCCCGTCACCTTCTCTAAAATGTGAGCCCCGCCCTGGTTAGCCTCGGTCATACTCTCGTGCTTTTCGATAAAGATCGCATCTTCCGTCAACACACCGTACTTGATAAACGACCCGCCAATGTCGAGCGCTACGAATTTTCTCATCTTTGTCACCTTCTTCGTTAAAGTCTATTTCTCTTCGCTCGTCACCCGGATTGTCACGATGTCTTTCGGTCGGACCGTGAATGTTTCGCTCACTCGTTCGATGACGTCTCCTGTTAACGTTACTCTCTCTAATGTTACCTGTTGAGCGAACGTCATTGTAACCGAAACATGTTCTGTCGTCGGATTAAATAGACGAATCTCACTCACATTCGGTTCAATTCCTGTCATACTCGAGAATACGCCACCTGTCATCGTGAACCAATGCCTCGGTGTCGCTGCGCGTGTTTGATGCACAATCGGTCGTCGACGGAAGCTCGTGATGTGTGTCGCCGACTCGTTCTCTCGATTCAACACGAGTCCGTAATCGAACGTGTCGGTTCGCAGACATTGTGCGCCCGGCACTTCAAATCCTGGTCCTGCCCCGTTTCCTCGCGTGCGCAAGTCCCGTCGCGACAACCAACCGACCGCACGGAGCATCGTCAGCTCCACGACGTCTCGACCGTCATATGTGCTCACTTCGTATTCTTGCAAACCGCGATGGACGAGAGTGTGCGCATTCGCCTGAACGAACGAATACGTCGGTGCTTGCGCCATGACACACTCTTCATTTTTCTTAGCATCAAATCGCTTCTCCCGCATCGTCTTCCGTTCGTTCCAATCAAACGCCGTGTCCGATGTCGTGATTTCGCACGTTTCGACATCAAAGGCGACATGGAGCTTGTGGTCTTGCGCCTTGTTATCTACCGTTGTCTTGAAGCGGATGAGCGGGTCGTGTTCATAAAGTGTGACTGTCGTCGTAATCGGCATCGTCACCATCTGTTCGCTTCCTGTTTGACGTGAGTCATCCAAGGATGCGGAGACCGTCAACGCATATTCGAGACGCATCGTTTGATGGGCTTGACCGCGCTCCACCGTGGCATGGCGTAGCGTCGCTTGCGTCAAACGGTCTTCAAGTGGTGGCGAATAGTTATACGTGTCTCCTGCATCGAGACTCGAGTAGAAGACGTGCTGTCCTGGATATCGCGCACCTGTCTCTACATCTGTGATTGTCAAGCCATCGCCGTCCACTTCGACTTTGACGAACGCATTCTCGATGGCGTCATCTGTTTGGTCGGGCCGTGCGACTTCTGCTTCAATCCGTTCAATCTCGCACACATAGGCTCCTGCCCCTTCGACCGGGATCGAAAAGACGACGTCATACTCGACATACTCATCGTAATGCGGCTCTGCCAAAATGTGTCGTAGAAACACTTCCTTCTCTTCCCGGCGCAAGACGTCAATCTCAATCGGTCGCCCGTTCATGCTGAGGCGGATCTGTCCCAGGTCGAGTCGTTTCGGGATGCGAATCGTCGTTTCCACCGGGAGCATCCGCTCGAATGGGACGGTCGAAATCACCACGAGCTGATCGTTATACCCTTCACCAAAATACGGTGCCGGATAATGCTTGTCGAGCTGCGTCTGTTCGAACTGTCTCATGGCAGCGAGGGCACGTGCCGTACGTGTCTCCATCTCGTCATGGACGGCATCGATGCTACATCCGCAGATGCTGTCGTGTGGTTGGTTTTGTAAAATCAGTTTCCACACATACTCTCGGAATGAATCGTTTCGTGTCTCCGTGCCGAGGAATGCGTTCAAAAATCCGAGTGTGTTGAGCGCTTCATCTTCAACGAGTTGATTGTCACGCTTCAAATACGTCCTTGTCGAGAGAACACCTGGTAGAATGAAGA
The DNA here is from genome assembly GCF_015712685.1 of Exiguobacterium sp. SRB7LM. GTDB lineage: Bacteria > Bacillota > Bacilli > Exiguobacteriales > Exiguobacteriaceae > Exiguobacterium > Exiguobacterium profundum. The sequence goes on from NZ_VWVR01000006.1 coordinate 1,693,577, forward strand.
TTTTCGATGGGTCCCGTTGTTCACCGTGTATCGTGGCGGCCGGACGATGTGTCGCCACCGCGTCTGTGTAATCGGACATGAGGGATTGACGGATTGGCAAATCAATGACATCGAGCCGGTCCTTGATATCAGGTGCCGTAAACGTATGGTCGGCACCGTTCATGACGAGGTAATGACCACTTTTCACGAACGGTTCGTTACGTGTCAAATAGTCATCCATCTCTTTTTGAAATGCTTCATGCTTTAAGAACGTCTGATAATAGCCTTCGAACAAAGGCAGGACGAACGTCTTGACGTGCGACCCGTTCGGCGCGATCCACGTATTCTCGAATGCATCCGATATGGCGCCACGCCAGAGGATGGCGTGACCGATCCCGAACTGCTCTAGAATCTGTGGCATCTGTCCGATATGTCCGAACGTATCCGGCAAATAGCCGATATCATGTTTCGATCCCAGTTCGCGTGCCATCTTCGTCCCAATCTTCAAGTTTTGAATGAGCGACTCTCCTGCCACTAAAAATTCGTCGGCGAGTAAGTACCACGGTCCGACCTCGATCTTGCCTGCCCGGATCCACTCGATGAGTTGCTCATATTCGTCCGCACTGACTACTTCCCGGTAATCGTCGAGCACGATCGTCTGTCCGTCTAAGAAGAAGTTATCGAATTGTCCGGCCTGAAGCCGGTCGACGACATAGCGTAGCCCTTCCGTCAGTTTGAAGCGGAACGATTCGAACGATTCGTACCATTCCCGGTCCCAATGCGTATGATTCAAGACATGTACTTGTTTCATTGGAGAACCTCCATTCGTTCCCGAATCAACGCACCGTCGAGTTCATTCAGTGCCGTTTTCGTTTTCAATGCGAGTGCGACGGCGATTCCCGTCGCCTCCCCGACGTCTCGTAGCGTCGGTTGAATCCGAAGGGAGGCTTGCATCAAGAACGTGCTCGAGATGTGTCGTCCGGCGAAGATGACATTCGTCACTTCATTCACGATGAGGGCACGATACGGGATCTCATAATACTCGCCCGCCGTATATTTCTTCGGTAACGACTCGTCCCCTTTGACGCGATGCACATCGACGTACCAGTCACCTTTGGCAATCGCGTCATGGAAACGGGCCCGATTTGCATAGTCCGTCTCGGACAACACATACTTCCCGTGAATCCGATACGATTCACGGATGCCTAGCTGTGTCGCTTCTTTTAATAAAAACGCGGACTCAAATCCTGGTAAATGACGGACCAAGAATCGGCTGAGACGCTGCATCATCTGTCGCCCAATCCGCACCGCTTCAGAGCGAGCGAACGGGTCGGTCGTATCCGTCAATCCAGGGATGTGAGGACAGTTAAAAGAGAAGACACCCGGTTTGCCCGGTTGTGTGAACCCTTGGAAGTATTTCAGGTCGTCGACCGTGAGTTCGCCTGTTGCCAATCCTTCCCGAAATAACCCTTCGAGCACATGCCCTTTCCCGGGGACCATGACGATTTCAAAGAAATCCGGGTCCTCGATTTGACAGAACGTTTCGCCGAGTCCGAGCACATAGTCCCGGACACGAGCAAGATCGACACCGCCCATCTCAAAACGGAACGTCATCTGTTGATTATGTCCGTTCTCATCTCCAGAAGACGTCGGGATGCCCGACACACGGGCGACGACGGCGTCCGCTGAAGCATCGATGACCGTCTGCGTCTGAATCGCGACGAGACCGGCACATGTCTGGACGATCAGATGAGTGATCGTGTCCTCGTCTTTCAGTACATCGATGACGACGGCATCGTATAACACCTGACATCCGACTTGTTCCAACAACTCATCCAGCACCGCAGTGAGCGTCTCGACGTTGAACCATCGACAATTCGTCGTCCCATCGTCCGTTTTGACGCCACGCTCTTCCAGTCGGTCTAAAATATATCGGTTGACGCCCCGAGGCTGGACGTGTGTCGGCATCATCGGAGAGACGAGCGCGTTCGTCTGCGTCCCCCCGAGTGCGATTGTTTTTTCAATGAGAAGTGTATCGATTCCTTCGTTTGCTGCCGCATAGGCCGCCGTCACGCCAGACGTCCCGCCGCCAACTACGACACACCTGACTTCTCGTACTAATTTGATTTCGTGTCCTGCGTAGTGAATCATCTCTTCCGCGTCCTTTCTCTCTTAACCTTTCACGGCGCCGTCCGTCGCACCGGAGATAAAGTATTTTTGGAGCGCCATGAATAAAATCAATGTCGGGATCGTCGTCAAGATCGATGCCGCGCTAATCAGTTTCAAGTTCGAGCCATCAAAGTTTTGCGACAGTTGCGCCAATCCGATTGAGAGGGTGTACATGCTACTCTCCGTCGAGTTGAGGAGTGGCCACAAGTAGTCGCCCCACGTCCCCATGAACGTGAAGATCGCTAACGTGACGAGTGTCGGTTTGACGAGTGGCAACGCCACACGATACCAGACTTGGAAGCGGTTCGCCCCGTCCAAGTAAGCTGACTCTTCAAGCTCTTTTGGAATACGTAAGTATGCTTGACGCATCAAGTAAATCCCAAACGCCGTCGCCACTTGCATCACGACAAGACCGATGTAAGAGTTGCGTAGACCGAGCTCTCCCGCGAGTTGGAAGAGTGGTGCCATGTACAGTTGGAACGGGACCATCATCGTCGCGATGATGAGCGAGAGGACGACGCCTCTTCCCCGGAAGTCCATCCGTGCGAGCGGATATGCCGCCAAACTACAGAAGAGCAAGTTCAACGGGATGGCGATTGCCGTTACGATGAACGTATTCAAAAAGTAGAGACCGAAGTTCGCTTTCGAGAACGAATCGGTGAAGTTCGCGAGTGTCGGGTCTGTCGGATAGATCGTCCCGTAAATGCTTTCCCCTGGCGACTTGAGTGCCATGAACAACGTGATGAGGAACGGTCCAACCGTGATGACCGAAATGAAAATCATCAATAGATACAACATAATTTTTTGTGTCGTTTGTTTACGTTTCATCTTCACTTCTCCTTTATGCCCGTAAATCTTCTTCTCGTGAACTCGTCAACTTCATCTGAAGCAATGAAGCGCCGATTGCGAGAAGGAGCAGGACGACACCAGCGGCGGATGCGATACTGACGTCCAGTGACATGAACTTGTTGTAGATGTACATGACGAGCGTCGTGGTCGCGCCAGCCGGACCGCCACCTGTCGTCAAGGCGATTTCTTCGAACACTTTCATTCCGGCAATGATCGTCATGACAGAGACAAGAGTGACAGATGGTGTGAGCATCGGTACGGTGATGCGCCAGAATTTTTGGAAGGCGTTCGCTCCGTCAATCTCGGAAGATTCATAGACATCTTTCGAGATCGATTGAAGTCCTGCCAAATAGATAATCATGTAGTAGCCCAAACCTTTCCACACGGTGATCGCGGATACGGCGACGAGAGCGGTCGAGCTTTGGACGAGTAAGTTTGTCGGATTGTCAAACAGGCCGAGCGATACGAAGATCGATGAGACCGGACCACTCTGTGAGTAAAGCATCTTCCACATGAGCGCGGCGACGACCATCGGCGTGACGACCGGCAAGTAATACAAGATCCGGAACGTCGAGACGCCTTTGATGGCCTGATTGACGAGAACTGCTAAAATCATTGGCAAAAAGATATTCAATGGAAGAACGATAATCAAAAATAAAATCGTATTCCATAAGGCGAGCCAGAACGACGTATCTGTAAAAATCTCTTTGAAGTTGGCGAGTCCGACGAACTCTCCAGTCCCCGCAATGATTTTATAGTCCAACAAACTCCAGTGGAACGCCTCGACGATCGGAATGACGAGGAACGTGCCGAGCACAACAATCGATGGGAGTAGGAACAGCCAAGGGGTGAGGAGGTTTTTCTTCTTCCGTCTGACGACCTTTGTTTTCGTGGTCGATACAGGGAGTGCTATATTCTCTTTATTCATCTTCAGGTCTCCTTCCAATAAAACGAGCTGAACCAAAAGAGGGGTCTCCTTTTGATTCAGCTCTCAACGTTTAGAACGTCACGCTCTCTCCAGATTTCTCGAACGCGTCATCCCAAGCTTTCGCAAGTGCTTCTACTGCTTCTTTACCTGACATTTTTCCTTGTAAGTTTTGAACGAAGATGTTCTTCGTCGCTTCACGGAGTTCCGCACTGTTCTCTGTCGGTGGGACGAGAACCTCGGCACGTTCGAGTGATTTCGAAGCTTCCATCATCCCGAGCGCTTTCGGTGAATCGCCCGGATTCGTGAAGTAGTCATCTTCGAGTGAAGCTTTCGTCGATGGGAGGACCGTTCCTGCCGTCTTCGCGAATTCGAGCTGATTATCGGCGTTCGTGACAAACTCGGCGAATGCGACCGCTGCCTCTTTATTCTTCGTCTTCGCAGGTACAGCGAAGTTCATGACCGCAACATTGACCAGTGCGTCTGATGCTTCAAGCGGTTGTCCTGCTTTTGAGACTTCATAAATGTCCGGTGCGCCGCTCTCGACGGGTCCGAGGAATGTGACGCCACCTTCGAGGAATGTCGTGTTGCCTGCCATATAGAGTTCTTGTCCTGTCTTGATTGATCCTTCAGCTGCTTCTTGAGGGATCAACCCTTCGTCATACATTTTTTGCATCGTCTCGAAATAGTTGATGATGTCTGCATTGTCGGCGAACGTCGCTTTTCCATCTTCGACGATCGATTCACCTGCGATGGAGACCATTTTCTCCATGATGGCGTTCCCGTCATTGATGACCGGATAGAACGCCGGTTTACCCGTCTTGTCCGTCAACATTTTCGACGCTTCGTAAATGCCTTCCGTCGAAGTCGGGACTTCTTTGATGCCCGCCTGTTCGAAGTGGTCCCCGTTGTACCAAGAGACGGTCGTCGTCAAGTACCAAGGAAGTGCGTACAGTTTGTCTTCGAACATACCAGACTTGTATGGACCATCCACATAAGCCGTTTTTGCTTCTTCAGACAACATGTCGTCGAGTTCGAGCAATCCACCTTGTGCCGCGATGTTCGACATATAGTGTGGGTTCAAGTTGACGACGTCTGGGACGTCACTACCCGTCAACGACGTCAATACTTTTTGCTCCATCTCATTTTGTGGCACGTCCTCGATGACAACATCCACGTCTGGATGCATCTCTTCAAACTCTTTTTCAATCTCGTCAAAATACGAATCGAATGGCTCTCCTGCGAGTGAGGCCGTCCACATCGTCACCTTTCCCGACAGTTCCCCGTCACTCGATGCTGAACTGCTACCAGACTCTTCATTGCTACAAGCCATCAAGCCGACTGACAAGGCAGCGATCGATGCGCTCGCTGCGAGTTGTTTCGTACGTTTTTTCATCTTTCATTTCCTCCCCGAGATAAAATAGAAAGCGTTTTCACAAATTCATCATATCGTCTTAGAAATCTATTTGCAATACTAAAATCAAAATGAAAATAATTTTCTAAATAAAAACTCGCCCCTTTTCAGAGACGAGTCTAACGGTTAAAACCCTTGACGGTCGACAGCGTATTGTAACCAGTGTTTCATGTCAGCCGTTCGTGACTGTAAACGGTCATATAACACCGGCTCGAGTTGTTCATTTGTTTTCATGACTTCTAACGACTGTTCGATTCGTTGTACGTCCTCTAAGTTGAGCGATTGTTTTCTCGCTGCCTTCTCAAGGCGCTGGATCTCTTTGGCGAGCGTACGATCCGCTTTTTTATCCATCGCCCCTTTTGGCATATAAAGACTGTTCATCTCGAGGCGCGTGTCTTTCAACAAAGCTTCGATGGCGAGCAGCGGCTCTTCCCCTGGATTGACGGCCGTCTCACGCCAAGGACCTTTCCCTAGCGCATCGACGGATGGGGCGCTCGCTTGACCGAATGCGAACATGTTCACACCCGATGTGCCAAACTTCGCTGAAAGGACATCGTCCACTGCTGCTCCCTCGTTCAGGTGATGATAGAACGAGTAGATCCCAGTGAAGTACATCGTTCCTTCAGGCATCAGCTTCTTACTCGCCTGGACCGTTTTTTGAATGCTATTGAAGTCATGTCCGTACGCTTGTGGGATGACGGCATCGATGTCTTCTTTCCAGTCACTGATATACACTTCTTCCGCGCCTGGTTCTGGCGTCGCCGTCAGCATGAATTTCGCATCGTTTTGTTTGGAGACGTCATGTAACTTGTCAACGAATTCATTCTCCCGTTCGCGTATCCATGCCTGGAACGCCTCCCATTCCGGCGTGTCCTTCTTCAAATCAACCGGATCGATGCCGCTCACTTGCTCATAGAGCGCCCGCGTCGGTTCGCTAAACCCATATGCTTTGTCAAAAGCATGATGCGGGAGTCGCATGTAATCGATGTTCAACCCTTTGATGTCGTAAGTCGATTCCATCTCCTCATAGAGCGCGAGCATATAGTCTTGCACTTCAGGCTGCATGATATCTAGCCAGTAATAGCGGCTCGACGTGTCCGGCGCCGGCTGCCCGGTCGTATTCGTCCGTTGTACGGCCGCCCATTCCGGATACTGTTTGAACTGAGATGGGACGCCTAGGCTCGCTTCTCCGACCATGAATCCATCCGTCCATGCGTGAACCGTCATACCCCGCTCTTTCGCTTCTGCGATATAGGCGGCGAGAATGTCGGTGCCGTGCTCGCCAAAGTCGCCGTTTTTGAAGTTCGGGTGCTGGGCGGGAAGTCCATACTGTTCCTGGACCGCACTCGGATAGATCGGATATCCCCAGAACGTCGTCTCAAGATAGACCGCATTGAACCCGGCCTTTTCCATCCGATTTAAGACGGTCTCGACGCCTGCTAACGTCGATTCTTTCGGACGATGCCACACCGCACGCTGTTCGGCGACACCTGAGTCGATGGAGTAATAATAGGCATCATACGCACGCTGCGTCGCTTGCCTTACTGCATCTAGTGCGATGACCGGGTCTGACTCCCCATTCGCCTGATCTAAAGATGCCCGAGCGGAACGGAGCGCCTCGTCCGCCAAGTCGAGCGGGACGTCGATCCATTCCGCACGCGCTTTTGCAATCGACTGTTCAGCCTTCTCAATCGCTTTCTCACTTTGGAACGCATAGCTGTCCACGTCCTGTGTAATCGTGACGACCCCGTCCGTCACGTCGACTTTTGCCCCGATGATGCTGTTCCCTGAGAGGAATGCCGAGCTTACACCGTGGCCACTGACGACGAATCCGTTATCTGGGATGCTTGAATTCCCGCCCCCAAGCTTCGTCACATAGCCATCCTCGACCGTGATCTCATAGCCATATACGTTCGTCTTCGTCGACTCCCCGAACGCAGGCGTATAGACGATCAACTGGTCCGGGCCACGGAATCCATCGAACGGCGCCCCGTCTGGGTTCGACGTTCGTGTCGGGTCGACGGCGTTCGCCGTGCGTTCTTCTTGTTTGACGACCGGCTCCTCGAGCATGACGCGCTCCCCGACTTCGAGCTGACGCAAAAACGAAGCGACCGCTTCCGTCGTGTCTTTCCCCGTCGACAGGACGAGACCGTTCTCTGGGATCGGACTGTTCCCTCCTCGTTTCTCCGCTACCGTGTACGTATTGATTCCGACTTTCTCTAGCACGACTTCCGTACTCGCCGGGTTCGTCTCCGTGTAGTAGCTGAACTGGTCGTTGAAGATGATAAGCTGCTGCTGGTTCGCGAGTTTGTTGATGCCCCCGACACGCATCTCGTCACCCGAGGCATCGATGACTTTCATCACCTCTTCAGCTGCCACTCCTTGCATCGGTAATAAACTTCCCAACAATGTGAGGCTAAGTGCAGTACCGACTACGTTACGTTTATTCATCCCATTCACTCCCTCTTCTAAAAAGTAACCGCTTACAAAAACATATCATAGAGAGTGATAGGTAAAAATAATCATTTTACTCTTATGTAATTTATTGAAAATAATTTTCATTTCTAAAATAAAGTGTCTCATTCTACGTTCGTTTCCCTGAATGATTAGTTCCTTCGTCCCAATATCTCAATGAAGTCTGACTTATTCATTCAGAATGAAAAAAACTCCGTCAAAATGACGGAGTGCTCACAGTAACGGGACGATGAACTTCAATTTTTCTTCTTCGTGGCGGCTCGAGAGGCCGTGACCATATTCCGGATAGACGCGGAACGCCTTCTCGCCTGAAAGTTCACGGAACAACGCATATCCTGTCGACGGAGGGCACACCTCATCTAAGAGACCGACCCCAACCATGACGGGACAGGTGATGCGTCTCGCGAAATTGATCCCGTCGACATACCGAAGCGTGTCGTACAATCTCGCTTCCGATTCATGAAGAGGATCGTGTACTTTGAAATAGTGTGAGATTTCTAAGTACGGGCCGTCCGTCGCGAGCTCGATCCCTCTCGGCATATCACAGAGGAAAGGGATATCAATCAAGGCGGCCTTCACTTTCGGATGCAAGGCGCTGACCCCGAGCGCGATGCCACCGCCCTGGCTCCCCCCTTCAACGATTGCTGATTTCGCACCCGACAGCATGAGGGCGACATCGAGCGCACGGACCGCGTCTAGCATGACCCGCGTATAATAATACGTCTCCTTTTTGAAAATACCTCGCGTCATCCATCCGGCGGCACCCCCTAACGGCATGAGCACGGACTGCTCCGGGTCCATCCCTTGATCGCGTGTCTCGACGAGGAGCACCGCCATCCCTTGTACGATATACTTCATGGCGATGTGAGGCTCGTGCGTATTCCAGTTGTACCCGTGATAGAGGACGACGACAGGAAGCGAACGGTCGATTCGGTTTGGTTTGATGAACGTCGCCTTATGTACGATCGCCCCATGCGATAGATAACGGACGTATTCCATCTCGACGTTCCGGACGTAAGCGGGGATCGGATTCTGCTCGATCTGCATCGGGACCTCCCGCAACGTCTCGAGCTCTTGCTCCCAAAACACATCAAAGTCGTCCGGCATCGTGACACTCGAGCGATAAGCCTCTAACTCACGGACCGACACATCAACGCCCGGCATGGACGACATCCCCTTTCTTGATGGCGAGGGCGAGTGCTCCTTTTAATCCGGCGAAATCACCGAGTGTCGGTGGGACGATATACGTCTCCAACTCATTCACATACGGATTTTGAATATAGCCGTTCATCTTATGTCGAAACGCTTCACGCACTTTCGGGAAGAGATGCGACTGCTTCATGACACCACCGCCGAGAATCATCCGCTCCGGGGACAGAATGAGGGCGATGTTGACGAGCGCCTGTGCCAAATAATCCGCCTCGATGTCCCACGCCGGGTCGCTCGGGTCGAGCAAGTGCGCCTTCTTGCCATGTCTCGCCTCGATGGCAGGACCTGATGCCAATCCTTCAAGACAGTCTCCGTGATACGGGCAGACGCCGTCCGACAGATCATCCGGGTGACGACGGACCATCATGTGTCCCATCTCCGGGTGCCCCATCCCGTGGACGAGTTCCCCGTCAATCACGGCACCCGCTCCGATTCCTGTACCGACAGTCATGTAGAGACAACTCGAGACGTCCGTCGCCCCACCAAACGCCATCTCCCCGAATGCCGCCCCGTTCACGTCGGTATCGAGAACGATCGGGACTTGAAAGTGTGCCTTCAACACGTCATAGAGTGGATAGTTCGCCCACTTTATTTTCGGTGTCGTCGTGATGCATCCATACGTCTCACTCGACGGATTCAAGTCGACCGGACCGAACGTACCGACACCTAGCGCCTCAATCGTTTCTCCTTCAAAGAACGCGAACACGCTTGCCATCGTCTCTTCCGGGTCCGTCGTCGGGATGGACGCGTGACGGATGACGTCCCCTGTCTCCGTCCCGATGCCACAGACGATTTTCGTCCCTCCCAATTCAATCGCTCCAAACATATGTAGCTCCCCTTTCCAATTTGGTATCCTACTCACTTCAAATTGCAATCGCTTACAATTAACTCCATGCTACCCGTCACGATGCGCGGTTGATCGCTCACCGTCACGACGAGATGGTCGCCTTTCTCGAGCGGGACCCCGTCCAACGTCCCCTCTCCGTTCAACACACTAATGAGACGGAAGCGGTCGAGTGGTCTGAGCACGAATCCGGCTCTGACGTCCATCCGATAGACGTTGAACTCATCTGTCTCGATCAATGTCTGAACCGTACCGCCCGTCACGTCTTTCGTCGTCGAATGGACGATTGTAGGCATATCCGGTACCGTCGTCACTTCAATCGCTTGATTCAGATGCAACTCACGGGCATTCCCTTCGTCATCCGTCCGGTCAAAGTCATATACCCGATACGTCGTGTCTGAAGACTGTTGCGTCTCGAGGATGACGATCCCTTCCCCAATCGCATGAATCGTCCCACTCGGCACGAAAATGAAATCGCCCGCCTGCACCGGTTGACGACGTAACAATGTGTCCCACTCACCGTGCGCGATCGCTTCGGCCAACTGTTCTTTCGTCTCTGCCGTATGCCCAAGAATCAATTCCGCGCCAGGCTCGGCCTCGACGACGTACCAACATTCCGTCTTTCCGTATGGTTCTCCTTCTAGACGCATCGCTTCCTCATCGTTCGGGTGTACTTGGACGGACAAGTCGTCCGCCGCATCGAGCAATTTGACGAGGAGCGGGAAGCTGTCGAGCGTGTACGCTCCAAACAACTCACGCTTTTCCTCCCACAGCTCAGCGAGCGTGTACCCTGCAAATGTTCCGGAAGTGACGATGCTCATCCCGTTCGGATGGGCCGAGATGCCCCAACACTCGCCGATGTTTCCTTGTGGCAGGTCATACTCGAACGTCGTCTCAAGCTTGCGCCCTCCCCAAAGTCGTTCCTGAAAGACTGGTGTGCATGTTAAGATCATGATTCATTCCCCCATTTCTGTGTCTACACCAAGAGGACGCTCTCCGTGAGCGCCCTACAAGTTTACGCATGTACCGTTTCAAGTTGTTCCATGACATCCTCAACCGTCGTCGCTTCTTGAAGATGACGGCGAAACTCATCATCGATGAGACGTCTGCTCAAGAGGGCGAGCATTCGTAAATGTTCGTCCCCTTCCGCCGCCTCAGGGACCCCGATCATGAAAATCAGTTTAGCCGGTTCCCCGTCTAGACTATCCCACTCGATGCCGTTCGGTGCTTTTGCGAACGCAATGACAGGACGTTTGACAGCGTCCGTTTTTCCGTGAGGAATGGCGACTTCGAAGCCGATCCCCGTCGAACTGAGCGCTTCCCGACGCTCCAACGCCTCCAAGTACGACAACCGATCGTTCAAATAGCCAGCGCCTTCCAATTGACGCGTCAACACATCGAACACTTCTTCCCGTGAAGTGACATTCAAATCAAGCTCGATAAGTGACGTTTCCACGTAATCTATTAGTTTCATCTCGATCTCTCCCTTAGCTGACTTGTTTCAAGGCTTTTGATTTTGTATTTTTTCGCTGGGCACGTTCTTTTAAGAAGATGGTTGTGAACGCCGTAATGAGCGAACCGATGAGTACCGATACGAAAAACATGATGACGTTGTCGACAGCACCGAGTACCGCCACGACCGGTCCCCCGTGAGGAACGTTGTTCGTCACACCGACCGTGATGGCGATGGCCGCACCGACCATGGCTCCAATCATATTGGCCGGGATGACACGCAGCGGGTCACCCGCCGCGAACGGGATGGCCCCTTCCGTGATGCCGACTAGCCCCATCATGAAGGCCGCCTTTCCTGCCTCTTGCTCTTCTTTCACGAATAGTTTTTTACGAAGGAATGTCGCGATGCCCATCCCGAGCGGTGGGATACAAATCGCGACCGCAATCGCTCCCATGATGCCCGTCTGTCCTTCGGCGATCATCGATGCTCCGAATAGGAAGGCGACCTTATTGACCGGCCCTCCCATATCGAAGGCAATCATGGCACCAAGCAACAGACCGAGCACAATCTTACTTGACCCCTCCATCCCTTGAAGTATGGATGTCAAACCGTCCATGAGTCCGGCAATCGGTGCGCCGACGACGAAGATGAAGAGTGCTGCAATTGCGACCATGCTGACGATTGGAATGACGAGAATCGGCATGATTGGCTGAATCATCTGTGGAACTTTCCACGTTTTAATCCAACGGACGAGATATCCGGCTGCGAAACCTGCCAAGATTCCCCCGAGGAACCCTGCTCCTGCTTCTGACCCATAAAAGCTACCGTTCGCCGCGATGTATCCACCGACGATACCCGGTGCGAGTGCCGGACGGTCGGCGATAGCATAGGCGATATATCCGGCGAGAATCGGTACCATGAACATGAACGAAGCCGCCCCAACATCTAATACCTTCTGCCAGACCGATCCTTCCGGAATGGCTAACCCGTTCGCGGTCGGTTCCCCCCCGATGGCGAGCGCCAAGGCAATCAATAATCCCCCGACCACGACGAACGGGATCATATGACTCACACCGTTCATGAGCGCCCGATAGACGATGTTCCCGTCTTTTTCTTTCTTGACGTCCTTCGTTGCTCCTTTTTGGATCGGAGCGGTCTTGACGCGTTCAATCAGTTCTGCCGGTTGCTTGATCGCTTCGGCGACCGGGACAATGACGATGCGCTTCCCAGCGAAACGGTCCAAATCGACCGCCTTGTCTGCGGCGATGATGACACCGTCCGCTTCTTTGATTTCCTGTTCGGTCAATCCGTTCTCAATCCCGATTGACCCGTGCGTTTCCACTTTCACGTCATGTCCGAGCTCCGCACCCTGCTTTGACAACTTTTCAGCGGCCATGTACGTATGGGCGATACCGACCGGACAAGCGGTGATGGCAACAATCTTCATAGTGGTTTCCCCTTTCAAATTGAATGGATCCATGCTTGGCTACATGTATACTTTACTTGAATATGAAAGGGGTTTCAGATAACGTTTTGCCGTTGACTACGGCAACAGCAAATCACGGAAGGCACGCGGGTCTTTCGACTCGACTAATTCTCGGACGAGCTTTGGATTTTCCGTCAATGCGGCAATCTCCTCAAACAGATGGGTCGAAAAGGTTTGGTCCGAATCCCGGAATTGAAGGAGGAAGATGAGCCGGACCTGTTCGTCCCCCCATGCGATCGGCGTCTGCGACACGAGCACGTCGATTCGGTTCGTCGTCGCGAGCTCCGGGTCCCCGTGGGGAATGGCGACACTCTGCCCGATCGAGGTCGAGCCGTTCCGTTCACGATTGTATACGCTTTCAGAATAATGTTCGTCAATATGTGCCGCTTCCATCAATACGTGTAAGGCATGACCACGTGACAAGACGTCATCGACGAATCGAACGTGTCCGACGAGTGAGGCGATGGTCGCGTACGTGTTCCCGTTCACCCCGACCAGCTGTCTCAATTGGTGCACGTCCTGCTCGGTTAAGACGGCGGATACGACATGGACCGGAGTCTCCCGTTCTCCTAGCTGGATCGTCGATACAATCAAGTCTGGCTGACACCGTTCAATCTGTTTATCGAGCTCGCGTAGCGACGAATACCCGACGATGTGAATGGCGTCGTGAAACTGGTTGTGGAGTCGTGCCGCAATCAATTTACTCGTCCCCATCCCGTATGTACAGACGAGAAGGATTCGTTTTTTCTCCTGACCTCGACGTTCTTCGAGCATCGTCTGAAAATGGAGCGTCAAGAATCCGACTTCATCCTCCGTGACATACAAATCAAGCTCGCTCTCTAGGATTGAGGCATGTCGCAAGACGGCCGCGTAAGTGGCCGTGAAACGACGTTTGATTTGATCGAGGAGCGGGTTTTCTACATACGCCTTGATCAGTTGGCGATACACCATCGGCCGGATGTGGGCGAGGAGGGACCGATATAACTCCCGCTGTAAGGCACCCCCATAAATTGTCCCGTTCACGGCTAGGGCGAACCGGTTGGCGGCTCGTGCGACTTCTGGCGTCACATGGTCTTCGGACGGATTGAACTCTTGTGCGCCCGAAAGCGCCAGCATGAAGTAAGCCCGCTCTTCTGTCGGGATTTTCATCCCGAGCGATTGTTCCAACGTATCCATCCGGCGCATCAGTTTATCAAACCCGCGTGTCGCACGTGCCATCTCGAGCCCTGATGGTGATAAGGTCACGTAGGCGCGGCGGCGCATCCGTTTAAGCGACACGAGAAGCCGTGCCTGCAAGAGTTCGGACGCCGTATCGGAATATTGTTTGTCGACCTCTCGTTCCCAATACGTTAGGAATGTTTCAATGAGTCTCACGTCTTGCACATGCGCCTGAGGCGAACGCGTCTTTACCAAGAGCTGGGTCAACCATTCCCGCCTTAGGAGCTCTTCCCCATCGACGCGACAATGTCGGCGATCAAACGTGAAATGTGAATCCTTCAGCATCTGTTCGATCGTATCGATGTCTTGTCTGACTGTCGCCTCACTGATATAGAAGGTGCTGGCGATGGCGGCAAGTGAAGCAATCTCATCAAACAAGAGTCGGATGAGGATTTGTTCGACGCGTCCCTCGTCGTGCTCCCTCTCCTGTATCGGGACGTAATGGTTCTCAAGGAGTCGAACCCCTTTCCCCCGACTCGTCTCGATTTGCACGTCGGACAGTTTCTCGAGTGCACGCAGCTCGGTCCGGACCGTTCGCTCCGAGCAATGGAGCGCCCATGCGATATCCTTCGTCGACATCCATTTCTTATGTTGTAACAACTCTAATAGCTTTTGCTGCCGTTCTGTCATCATGCATTCCACCTTTGGCATTTTTCCAACAAAAGCATAGCATATTCGTTATAAGCACTTATAAAACTTTTTTTAATAGGTGTTTCCGTTGAATTCATTTCATTTAAAAAGTGCAAAAAATGAAGTCTGATGAGATAGACTTCATTTTTGCACTAAATTCAAAAAGTAATGTAAAATATCAATTATCTGTTCACCACTTCCAGCGCCCTCGCCAGTTTTTTTCTGGCAAATGAGGCGGATTCACCGCAATTGGTTCATCGGCTAACATCGCCTCCGTAAAGCGGAGCTGCTGTTGCCACATCTCTTCCCCTAATTCGTTGATGACTTCCTGTCTCGCTGCTAACCAATTGAAATCACGATGTTCCACGTTATGGGCATCGGAGGCGATGATGTGACTCAGCCCGTTACTGATGAACGTGAGTGCGAGTTCCCGCATCTGTCTCCCGAACTGTCCTGTCAAACTGCTTGTTGTCACTTGGGACAACGCACCCGACGATACGAGATGATGCAATTTTTCTGGATGGAGTGCAAACTCACGATTCCGCTCCGGATGCGCGATGACCGGAACGTATCCAGCCGCCTGTAGTTGAAAGAATAAGGACTCCGTATAAGCTGGTAGACTTTGACTCGGCAGTTCCACGAGGACATATCGTGACCCAGCGAGCGAATGTGCCTCTCCGGACTCCAACGCTTCGACCATTTCTCCAAAAATTCGAATCTCTTGTCCAACATACAAGGTCAAGGGGATCTGTTCATCATCGAGTCGTTTTTGTAGATGCGCGACTTCTTGCGTGATGTCATGATGTTGCGTCTCAAAGTACGGATGATACGCGTGTGGTGTCACGACAATCGATGTCACCCCCTCTTCCACCGCACGTTTCGCGAGTTGAAGGGATGCTTCCATTGTACGTGGTCCGTCATCTACTTCAGGCAACAAATGACAATGTACATCAATCATGAGTGTTCACTCTCCATTGTGTGATTGTTTTAGCCAAACGTATTCATACGGGCGAAGCGTTACATTTGTCATCCATTCTTCTGTAAAGAGACTCGTCCCTTCACAATCCGTCTGCACCGTCTCTTCACTCATATTCGTCAATAACAGTAGGGTCTCCTCTTGATGCGTTCGCTTAACAGCGAAAACGCGCCGATCGAGATTTAGGACCTCTTGACCAATGTAAGGGGACAAGGCAGGGTGGAGTCGTTTCACATTCAATTGGCTCAATATCCCTTCATAAACACGAAGTCGATCCGGATCGCGTTTCAATGCTCGGACGAGATCTTCCTGTTCAACCGGTTGCGACACCCCAAATAAAGTTCGGTAATCAATCAACGGAATCCCTTGAAGCGACAACAATACACTGTGGGCTGCGAGAATCACATCTGGGTTAGTGTCCATCAGATTTTTCTCAAACGGATCACGTTCCGCTGAAGATAGGAAATTGAAATATGTTTGATTGGCTCTCAGTGAATGAACTTGTCTCGCCCAATCGGTCAATCGTGTCACATTGGCCTGCGCAAACGCTAAAATGACATGACTGGATAAGTCGAAATGACAGACGACGTCCGCCTCTTCCTCAAAGTTTAGGACTGAATCGACACGTTCATTGGCAACGATGAGCTGTGCATTCGGCTTATACGTATGCATAATCGTACGCCACAGTTTGAGGATGTGTTTGACTCGTTCCGGTTCTATTCCGCGAAACGACTCGACATGGACACGGATTTTCGTCGCTCCATACGCCAGACGTTCAATCAGTTCATCTGTTACGGTGACAAGGTCGAGTTGTGACTCATTCCATGCTTCAGGCGTCATCTCGTAAATCAAATCGAACTCATCGGTGAAACGTCCTAAGTCTTCGAACAATTGCACCCGCGAGTCGATGGCTGTGTCCTGTTGTTTCGTTTGATACGGAAACAGGGAGACGAGATAGAGATCACTCACCGTCGTTTGGACATGATCGGCTAACCATTGATGGAGAGCCTCGAGGTTCGCTCGTCCGTCAGTCAGGATAAAACCGGCATCCACCAACAAGACGTTTGTTTTTTCAGAAGGGCGTTCATGGTCGTGCCAACGATGATCCGACCACTTCTCAAACAACCGTTCCCACTTTTCTTGCGAGGTCTCCCCGAGTTCGTGGAGTACCTCTTCAATCGTTTCCCATTTCATGACTCATCCCTCCTTGGCATCTCTTTATTTCTCCCACTTTCCGTTTCATTTGAAACACAAAAAAAACTGTCCGACTTGGGTCAGACAGTTTACTCCATCAATCGTTTCAACTCTTCCTGAACGCCATTCAACGAAGAAGATTCCGGATTCCAATAATAGATGCCGTCCCCCTCTAATCCGCCCGCACCCTCAAGCCGTAAGACACTCGCGTTGCGGAACGCGTTCATATAGTCCGTCGACAAAGAGACGAATTCATTGAGCTCGATATTCGTCTTCGCCTGATCGCCGACCACCTCGAGTAACGCGGTGACCTTGTCGAGTGAGAAGTCCGTCCGTCCTTTTTCGATGATGGCGGCGACGACATCACGCTGACGTTCTTGACGTCCGAAGTCACCGTTTGGATCGTTATAGCGCATCCGGGTGTAATCGAGTGCCGCTTCTCCGTCTAACGTCACCTCACCAACGGGAAACGTGTAATCTTCTGTCGAGAACGCAAATTTATTCATGACGGTAATGCCTCCGAGTGCATCCACGACGTCGCTGAATGCCTCCATATCCGTTTCGATGACATAATCGATTGGGATGTCGAGGAAATTCTCGACCGTATTCATTGCCATTTCGGCCCCACCGAACGCATAGGCATGATTGATCTTATCACGTGTCCCTTTCCCGACGATTTCAGTCTTTGTATCCCGGGGAATCGAGAGCATCGCTCCTTCATCAAGTTCCGGATTGAGTGTCAGCACGATGATTGAGTCACTCCGTCCCTGTTCGGTCCCGCGTCGGTCAATCCCAAGCAAGAGAATGGAAACAGACTCTTTGCGTTCAATGGTCTCGACCTGCTTGCGCTCTTTGCTGATTTTCAAGTTGTCATTCACTTGTGCGACGGTGTCATCGACTTCTTTTACCATTGACCAGACGAACGCGCCACCCGTGATGAGCACCAAGGCCATGACGCCTGCTACAACCCCTAGTACGATTTTCCACTTTGATGGTTTACGATGTTTCGCCATGCGGCCACACCTTCTTCCGTGAAATAGTACTAGTTTATTCCCATGCCACGGGTTGTTTTAAAGCATGTTCACAAAGAATAATCACGATATCCCTTTTTTTGTTACGGGAAATGGGTCCGTGTCGGTTGGCGGGTCATATGGTAGGGCCATGCCGCATTGATTTCTGCCCCAATCAGCATCGTCGCTGCCGTCAGATAGAGCCAAATTTGTAGTAGAATCACCGCACCGATCGTGCCATACGTGTCCCCTAGAATCGAGAAGCGTTCGACATAGACACTGTATCCGGTCGACAGCAATTGCCACGAGATGACCGCAAACACGGCTCCGGGAAGTGTTTCGATGAACCGTACTCGCTGTTGCGGTGCGATTTTATAAAAGAGCGAGAACGCCATGATCAAGATGAGCGTCGAGACCGTATAGCGCGTCAGAGTCGACAAGCGGTCGAATTCTTCGACTTTCGGATAGAGGGCATAAATCAGTTCGACAAATTCTTGACCGAATAGATGAAACACAATCAAAATGACCGCCCCGATGCTCCCTGCTAAAATCACGAGCAACCCGATCAACCGTCGGAAGATATAGCCGCGCGCTTCCGTCTCCCCATATGCGAACACTGTCAGCTTGACGAGTCGTGCCGTCCCGTTCGAGGCCGACCAAAACGCGATGATGGCACTGACTGATAACAGTCCACCGTTCAAATTTCCGCTCACGTCATAGACGATGGATAACAGTTCACGCACACTTGACCCGGGAATGAGTGTCTCAATCTGTTCGATGAGAAGCGCATCATCGATTTGAAACCATGCCATCACGGCGAAAAGGACAAAAAACGTTGGAAAGATGGCTAAAAACCAAAAAAACGCCAAAGTGGCACTATAGTCGTTAATATGATGGTCTTTGAATCGATGCCTGACGTCTACGGCCAGTCGAAATACATTTTCAAACATCGCCACCCTCCTCTCATCACTGTTGCACTTATATTATTCTACATCTCGGGCAAGCTGTCCTTTTGAGCAATCGTTATTTCGGGTATGCCCTATACAGGACTAAATCTTACAAATGGGGTGGAACGAATGGAAATCGGTATGATCGGACTTGGTAAAATGGGCCTCAATTTGGCTCTGAATTTGACAGACAATGGGCATCGTGTCGTCGGGTATGACCCGGGAAACGTATCGACGAGTCAATTTGAGACGAAAGCCTCTTTGCAGGAAGTCGTTTCCGCGCTTCAGGTCCCTCGCGTCGTCTGGGTGATGGTGCCGGCGGGTGACGTGACCGAACACGTCTTGAACGACTTGCACAATCTTCTCTCGCCAGGCGACATCGTCATCGACGGAGGGAACTCGAACTATAAGGAATCGATGCGGCGTGCCGACCATTTCAAAGAAAAACTGATTTATTTCTTCGACGTCGGGACGAGTGGTGGGATGGAAGGTGCCCGTCACGGGGCGTGTACGATGATCGGAGGCGATTTGGAGGCGTTCGGAAAGATCGAGCAACTTTTCCAAGACGTCTCGACCGACCAGGGCTATTTGTACGCAGGACCGAGCGGAAGTGGTCACTTTTTGAAGATGGTGCATAACGGGATTGAGTATGGGATGATGCAGGCGATTGCCGAAGGCTTTGAAGTGCTCGAGAAGAGTCCGTTCGACTATGAATATGAAGATGTCGCACGCGTTTGGAATCACGGGTCGGTCATTCGCTCATGGCTCATGGAACTGACGGAGAGTGCCTTCTCGAAAGATGCGAAGCTCGACGACATTCGAGGGGTCATGCATGCATCCGGTGAAGGCAAGTGGACGGTCGAGACGGCACTCGAGTACGACGTCCCGACACCGGTCATCGCACTCTCCCTCATGATGCGTCAACGCTCACTTCAAGAGGATACGTTCTCAGGCAAGGTCGTCGCGGCATTACGGAACGAGTTCGGCGGGCATGCGGTGGAGAAGAAAGAGTAAATCATCAAGGTCTCGACCAATTGGTCGAGACCTTGATTCATTCCATCGTATTCCCTTCTGCCGGAATCGGATGGCTTTTAAGCATTCTCGCAAAATGGACGAGGTTATACGCCATCGTCTTTCCGTGAGACTTCGTGAATTCATTTTCTCGTCCAGCATCAAGATACGAATCACCTGGTCCCGCTTCTCCGACCCAGTACGTGTCGACATTCGGCGGCACGGTGAAACCGATGTGGGACAATCCGTAAAGAATCGAAGCACATGCGTGTTTCGCCCCATCCTCATTCCCCGTGACGACGACTCCACCGACCTTGTTGTAGTAAATCGCCTGTCCTGATTCGTTCGTCAGTCCGCTACCACCGTATAGACGTTCAATCACTTGGGTGGCGACGCTACTCTTCTCCCCGAGCCAGAGTGGTGTCCCAATCACGACAATATTCGCGGCCTTCACTTTCTCAAAAATCTGTGGCCACTCGTCCCCATCTCCTTCATCTTCCGTCACACCGAACTTGACGTTGTAATCAACAATCCGAACAATCTCGGTTTCGACGTCAAGCGCCTCGAAGTGTGGGATGATGTCACGAATCAATCCTTCCGTATGGGACGTCGTGTCTCCACCTTTTAGCGTACAGTTCAAAAACAAAGCTTTCATCCGATCCCTCCTAAGTAAATGACGTTCCATTAGGTGTTCCCGTTCGCTAAATGTTTCAAATCTATATTACAAAATCTATAAAATGGTATTAATCATATCTGTCTATAATCGATTTTATCTGGCCATCCGGTTCTTGATACACCACATGATCTAGTGACAGTTCCGTCGGCGATTGAACGCCTGCCGCAGCCGTCATATTGTACAGTCCTTCCCGGAGCGAGATGATGTAGTTCGTCACCCGAAAGCTTTTCTCATCGACAACGAGGGCTCGCTGCAGTCTCGGGTCAGTCGTCGCGACACCGACCGGACAGCGATTCGTATGGCAAACCTGTGCCTGGATGCACCCGACATTGAACATAAGTCCGCGAGCGATATTGACGAGGTCTGCGCCGAGCGCGAGTGCGATGGCTATCTTATCCGCCGTGATGAGTTTCCCAGACGCGAACAGTTTGACTCGGTCTCGCAAACCGTGCTCGATGAGAAGGTGATGCACGTAAGGGAGCGCCGCCTTCAGCGGTAAACCGACTGTATCCGCAAGCTCTTGATACGTCGCACCCGTACCCCCTTCACTCCCGTCGATGGTGATGAAGTCAGGTACAATTTGAGATCTCGCCATCTCTCGGACGAGCGAGTCGATGTCTTGCAACTTCCCGACTACAAGTTTGATGCCGACCGGCTTCCCACCGATTTCACGTAACCTCTCAACAAACGCCAACAATTCAACATGGGTGTGAAATTCAGAGAAGCGGTTCGGGCTGTCAATGGTTTCCCCGACTCGTACATGACGGATTCGGGCAATCTCCTCGGTCACTTTCGATCCGTCGATATGTCCACCACGTGTCTTCGCGCCTTGGGCAAGTTTCAGTTCGAACGCTTTCACTTGCGGAAGATCACTCTTTTGTTTGAATGCCTCGACTGAAAACCTACCGTCTTCATCCCTTACACCGAAGAGCGCCGGTCCAATCTGACAGATGATATCGACGTTCCCTTTTAAATGATAGTCGGAGAGTCCACCCTCCCCCGTGTTCATCCACGTACCACCAGCACGACCGAGCCCAATCGAGAGGGCTGTGATGGCCCTGTCTCCAAGCGATCCGAAACTCATGGCCGACTGACCGACAAGCCCTCGAACGTAGAACGGTTCCCGACATGTCCGTTCGCCTATGATGATGATATCTTCTTCTGTTAATAAGTATGACGAGATGTCACGTTCGACGAGATGCTCTTTTCGGGTGAACAGATTGTCTTCATCGAGTTCATACACCCACGTCGATACCTTGGTTGAATTGTCGACGCGTAGCTCGTTCCGGTTCGTCGGGTAGAGGGCATTCTGAAGATAAAATCCGCCTGCCTCAAAGTCTCGTTCCGACCCGAATCCGATGATGCGCGACTTATACTTTCCTGCGATGACGGCCGACTCGTATTCATTCCGTGAGAACGGCTTCGCCTCATTATCGTTCAAGAACAAGTATTGCCGAAGTTCAGGTCCCATTTTCTCAAATATATAACGCAACTTTCCGAGAATCGGGAAATTACGAAGGACGGAATGTTCGCGCTGGTTTCGGTCACGCCGCCACAAATACACAATCAGGAGCGGCGGGGCCGTTATGATCATGAGTAAGAGGACAAGTAAGATGGTCAACATCGACGTATTGAGTGACACGCGTTTCCCTCCTCCATTGCTCGACGAAAAACACCCCGTTTAAAACAAAACAGGGTGTCATCAGTCGCTCGGGATCGTGACCCCGTCAAATTGTTCATTACGGCATAACGTGATTGCCTGCATCGCCAACTTGTAGTCCTCTTCCGGCAAGGCAATCAACTCGGTCGGAAGAACCCATTCTTTTGAGTTATACAGATGGATGACGAGCTTGGCGAGCACAAATTCTCGTTTATCGAACGTATTGTCATCGATGATAGTCGAGGTCCGGATCTTCCCTGCCTCTAAATCCATATAAGGAAGCAACCGTTCACGAACATGGGTGTTTCCCGCAATCACATACAGCGCGGCGAAATATTCTCGACCGGTACTGCCCGGATCCGTGAGCCTTTGTGCCAACCGTTTGAACTCGTTGTAGTGGTCGGAAGATAAAAAATCAATATGGTTCATCGGTCCACCTTCTCTCTCTAAGCCTCGCTTTGCTCTCAGGGTTTATAATTTCCACCTTTTTGTAGAAACTAACCCTATTTCGCTCAGATTCGACGCATCGAAATCGCCTCGCGCATCTGTTGAAGCGATGCCCGGGCCGCGTCCCCTCGCCGAATCATGACGGCTGTAAACAAGGCGTCGATCAGACTGAGTTCCGCAATGCGGGAAGCGAGTGCCTCTGAGCG
Organism: Exiguobacterium sp. SRB7LM; assembly: GCF_015712685.1. GTDB lineage: Bacteria > Bacillota > Bacilli > Exiguobacteriales > Exiguobacteriaceae > Exiguobacterium > Exiguobacterium profundum. The sequence continues at coordinate 1,716,355 of NZ_VWVR01000006.1, forward strand.
AAATGCCGTTTCTTGAGACACCGTAAACAGAGACACGTCCACAATCTTCGAGAGTGGTGACTTCGCATAGTTCGTGATGGCAATCGTCGGGACACCTTTCTCTTTTAACAGTTTCGCGATATCGAGCGTCTCTTTCGAAGCACCGGAATGCGAGATGACAACGGCGACGTCTTCTGCCGTCAGCTGTGAGGCTGACATGAGCTGCATATGCGACTCGAGCATCGCGCTCACCTGAAGACCACTCCGCACAAACTTATGGTACGCATCGAGTGCGACGACGGCCGATCCGCCGCTCCCGAAGAATTCGATACGGCGTGCCCCAAGAAACAACTCCACCGTTTTCTCAAGAGAGGCACCCTCTAAAATCTGACGGGTCGATTCAATCGTCTTCCCGTTCGTCGAAAAAATTTTCTCTGCGATTTCGAGTGCCGTATCCGTCTCGGTAATATCTTCATGAATATCTTGAAGCGGCGCGACGACATCTGAAGCGAGTGCAATTTTTAACGCCTGATAGCCTTTAAATCCGACACGCTGACAAAAACGGAATACAGTGGATTCCGCGACATCGAGGTCATCTGCCACCTGATTGATGGTATGATGAATGATTTGTTCTGGCTGCTTTAAAATGTAGTCGGCAATGCGTTGTTCTTTTTTACTCAGTGTCGAATAGGCACCACGGATGCGGGCCGTCCCGTTCATCGTTTCCATCAAGAATCACCCTTTCTCTTCTTCATCTAACGATACCGTTTCGAAAAAAATTCCGCAATGTGTGATTCATGCAAATGATTGACCCACCTTACAAAAGTAGGCAAGAAGCGTGATTCCCGAGTGTGCTACTCTAATAAAGCACTTTTTAACTGCTTCACTCTTTGTACCATTTGAAATCGAAAGGACTGTTTCTCATCGAACATCACCTGAGTAGCTCATATAACTTACCACTCGTCATTCTTTCCATCGCTGTCGCCATCTTCGCTGCCGGTGTCGCTATCGATATTAGCAGTCGTTTGAAATATGCGAAACACGCCTCGCGACTCAGGTGGGTCGTAGCTGGCGCCTTCAGCCTCGGTCTCGGCATTTGGGCCATGCACTTCATCGGCATGCTGGCGTTTCACTTGCACGATGATGTGACGTACCATCTCGGCATCGTACTATTATCCATCGTGCCGGCCGTCGTCGCTTCCGGACTTGCTTTCTGGATCATCAGTCACCCTGAGACAAGACCAATTCAACTCGTCTTTGGTGCCTTCTTGATTAGTGTCGGAGTTGTTTCGATGCACTATATCGGGATGGAAGCGATGCAGATGAATGCGATTCTTACCTATGACCCGGTCATGTGGGTCGCTTCTGCCATCGTCGCCTTCGTCGCATCGCTCGTCGGCCTGTATATCCTTTTCTATATCCCAAACGTCTCCCGATTCCATTGGCGTCGCCTTGCCAGTTCTGTATTAATCGGGGTCGCCGTTTCCGGCATGCATTACGTCGGGATGGGCGCGGCTCGTTTCACAGAGATGAGCGAGGGAACGCAACCGGTCAGTGGATACTCGGTCGATAGTACGCTCCTCGCCTACGTCATCGCAGCGAGCGTCATGACACTTTTCATTTTGATGTACATATCGCTCCGGACGGCTTCGCAACTGGAGGCACAGTCGGAAGAACTCGAGTTGAAATTCGAATCCATCATCGAATCCGCCTCGGATGCCATCATCGTCGCTGACCACACTCGTGTCATTCTACAGTGGAACCAAGGAGCGACCGACTTGTTCGGTTACACGACTGACGAGATGGTCGGACAATCGATTGTCGCCATTATTCCAGAACGTTTCCGCGAGGCGCATGAACGTGGAATGCGTCGCTACGAAGCAACGGGTGAAAAACGCGTCATCGGTCAAACGGTGGAACTCATCGGAGTAAGAAAGGACGGCGTCGAAGTACCAATTGAAATGTCTCTCGGCACGTGGAAGACAGAGAAAGGAATCTTCTTCAGTAGTATCATCCGTGACATCAGCGAACGGAAACGGATTGAGGCGCAAATCAATGATCTCGTGTATTTGGATCCACTCACGGGACTCCCGAACCGCCGCCTGTTCAGTGACCGACTCGATGCTCTTCTCGGTCAATCCCAGCAAGAGCCGTTCGCGCTATACTATATCGACTTGGACAATTTCAAAGTCATCAACGACCGCTTCGGCCATTCGATTGGCGACCAGTTCTTGAAACAAGTAACCAATCGGATCGAGTCGACCATTCAAAAGACGGACACGCTCGCCCGACTCGGTGGGGATGAGTTCATCATCTTATCGCCTGATACGAAAAGTAACTTGGCAGCCCATCACGCACAGGAACTCATCAACGTCCTCCATCCTCCGTTTGAACTCGAGAATGAAGAAGTGTTCACGGGTGCCTCGATTGGAATCAGTCTCCATCCGTCCGATGGCGATACGGCCGAGGAATTGATTAAGAATGCCGATATCGCCATGTACCGGGCGAAGGCGGACGGCAAAAACGGCTATCAATTCTTCACGAACGAACTGAACGAATCAGTGTCCCGCCGCTCGAACTTATCAATGGCGCTCCGTAAAGGCATCGGTCGTGGCGAGTTCTCTGTACATTATCAACCGCAAATTCAGTTGGAGACGGAAACCATCATCGGTATGGAAGCGCTCGTCCGTTGGCAACACCCGGATCTCGGGATGATTTCACCTGGTGAGTTTATTCCGATTGCTGAGGAAACAGGGAGTATCCATCGTCTCGGGGAGTTTGTTTTAAATGAGGCGTGTCGTCAAAACAAGGCGTGGCAAGATGCGGGGATTCCCCCGTTCCGAGTCGCCGTCAACATCTCGGCCGTTCAGTTTGCACAAAAAGATTTACCGGAGGTCGTCAGTCGGGCACTCACCGCATCCGGTCTTGCGGCACAACATTTAGAGCTCGAGTTGACCGAGAGTGTCATCCAAAGTGCGGATCGCGCCATCGAAACGATGCATGAACTCGTCGCCCTCGGTGTCCATCTTTCCATCGACGATTTCGGAACCGGGTATTCCTCCCTCAGTTATTTGAAGCTGTTCCCAATCGATACGCTCAAGATCGACCAGCACTTCACGAAAAATATCGAGAGCGACGAGAAAGATGCAGCTCTTGTCAAAACAATCATCCGGATGGCGCACGAACTCGATTTGAACGTCATCGCGGAAGGGGTCGAAACAGAGAACCAAGTCGCTTTCCTGAAAGCCGAATCATGTAATCAGGCACAAGGATATTTCTACAATCGTCCTTTGCCAGCCGAAGAGATCGAAGTCTTCTTCCAACAATATAAGAAAGCATCATCGAGTTAATCCGTTCGACCTCCCGTTGTGGAGGTCGATTTTTTATTCGGAAAAGAAAAAAATTCCGTAACCCTACTTGTAAATCGAATTTATTTTGATATGATGAATACAGAGACGGAAAAAAATTCTTTTTCAGGGGTGACAATATGGAAATTGGTTTGATTGGTTTAGGGAAAATGGGTTACAACTTGGCACTCAACTTGAGCGACCACGGACACACAGTCATCGGGACGGACGTCGGGGACGTCACATCGGACACCTTTACGATTGTGCCGACACTCGAAGATGTCGTGAGCAAGTTGTCGACACCACGTATCATCTGGGCGATGGTCCCGGCCGGAGATGTCACGGAAGCGGTGCTCGCCGAATTGTATGAGCGACTCGAGCCAGGCGACATCGTCATCGACGGCGGGAACTCGAACTACAAACTCTCGGTCGCACGCGCCGAACAGTTCGCCGAGAAAGAGATCAAATTCTTCGATTGCGGGACGAGCGGAGGCACGGACGGGGCACGAAATGGTGCCTGTACGATGGTCGGGGGTGACGCGGAGGCGTGGCCAACGATTGAACCAATCTTCAAAGATCTGTCTGTCGAGAATGGCTACTTGTACACGGGTCCTGCCGGAAGCGGTCACTTCTTGAAGATGATCCATAACGGCATCGAGTACGGGATGATGCAGGCGATTGCGGAAGGATTCGATATTCTCGAGAAGAGCCCGTTCGATTACGACTACGAACAAGTCGCACGCGTCTGGAACCACGGCTCGGTCGTCCGTTCTTGGCTCATGGAACTCACAGAGAACGCCTTCAAGAAAGATGCGAAGCTCGATGAGATTCGTGGGGTCATGCATTCATCCGGTGAAGGCAAATGGACGATCGAAACGGCGCTCGACCTGCAAGCCGCGGCACCGGTCATCGCCCTTTCGCTCATGATGCGCTATCGCTCTCTCGAAGACGATACGTTCTCAGGTAAAGTCGTCGCTGCACTCCGCAACGAGTTCGGTGGTCACGCGGTCGTCAAGAAGTAACATCTGTGGAAAAGGTCACGGGGATATGGCCTTTTCCTTTGTAAAAAACTGTAAACGTTTACATATTCGGAATTTAGGGGGAATACTCAATGTCTGGCTCAACACTTATTTTGATCGCCTTAGCCGGGATCTTCTTGCTCTTATTTTTAGTCATTCGAACAAAGCTTCACGCATTTGTTTCGTTATTACTTGTCAGTTTAATCGTCGGGGTCGCAGCTGGCATGCCACTCGGGGATGTCATTGCCTCCATCCAAAACGGGATGGGCGGAACGCTCGGCTTCGTCGCCGTCGTCGTCGGTCTTGGCGCGATGTTCGGGAAGATGCTCGAAGTCTCTGGTGGCGCAGAACGCCTCGCCCAAACACTCGTCAGTAAGTTCGGTGAAGACAAGGCGCAATGGGCACTCGGAATTACCGGGTTCATCGTCGCTGTCCCGGTCTTCTTTGATGTCGGCTTTATCATTCTCGTACCAATCGTATACGGTCTCGCCAAAAAGACGGGACGCTCGCTTCTTTACTATGGGATTCCGCTCCTTGCGGGTCTTGCGGTCACGCATAGCTTCATCCCACCGACACCTGGTCCAATCGCTGTTGCGAACTTGATCGGTGCCGACCTCGGTTGGGTCATCTTGTTCGGTGTCATCGCCGGGATTCCAGCCATGATTTTAGCCGGTCCTGTTTTTGGGAAGTATATTGCTAAGAAGATTCATGTGACGATTCCGGATTACATGGAATTCAAAGAAATTGACACATCGAAAGAACTGCCGAGCTTCAAAATGATCTTGTCGCTCATCTTGATTCCGCTCGTGTTGATTTTAGCGAACACGCTCTCTGCGGTTCTTCTAGACGAAGGCAACGCGATTCGTGACTTCTTGACGTTCCTCGGACATCCGTTCGTCGCCTTGACGATCGCGACGCTCCTCACATTCGTCTTCCTCGGGACACGACGTGGCTACTCACGTGACGAGGTACAAGAGATCGCAACGAAAGCACTCGAGCCAGCCGGGATCATCATCCTCGTCACAGGGGCCGGTGGTGTGTTTAAACAAGTGCTCATCGACTCAGGTGTCGGTGACGTACTCGGTGAAATGATGGCCGGTTCACCACTTCCGGCGATCGTCCTCGCCTTCTTGATTGCAACGGTCGTCCGTGTCGCACAAGGATCGGCAACGGTGTCGATGGTCACGGCAGCCGGACTCATCACACCGCTACTCGAAATTCAAAACATTACGGGTGCGGCACTCGGTTTGATTGTCATCGCCATCGCCTCAGGGGCGACAGTCCTCTCACATGTCAACGACTCAGGCTTCTGGCTCGTCAACCGTTACTTCGGTCTCGATGTGAAAGACACGCTCAAGTCATGGACGATTATGGAAACAATTATCGGACTCACCGGCTTCGCCGTTGTGTTCTTGATTAGCCTATTCATCATCTAAGTTAGGAAGTGATTGTGTGTATACGATTGGGGTCGATATCGGGACGACGAGTACGAAAGCTGTCCTGTTCCACGGTCATCAACAACTGGCGGTACATAACGTGTTGTATCCGCTTCTCACGCCCGATACGGAGACGGCCGAGCAAGACCCGGTCGTCATCTACGGGGCCGTGCTTGAAGCCGTCTCGGCGGTCCGTGCCAAAGCGGACGGTCCGATTCGCTTCGCATCGTTCAGCTCGGCGATGCACAGTTTGATTGCGCTCGATGCAGCAGGACGTCCGCTCACGAACAGCATCACGTGGGCCGACAGTCGGGCGAATCCGTATACGCAAGAAATCAAACGCAACTTTGATGCGAGCGCCCTCCATATGCGTACCGGCACCCCGGTTCATCCGATGGCACCGCTGTCCAAATTGCGCTGGTTGAAAGCGGAGCACCCTGACGTCTTTACCCAGACGGACAAGTTCGTCTCCATCAAAGAATATGTCTTCTATCGGTTGACGGGACGCTTCGTCGTCGACCATTCCATCGCTTCAGCGACAGGACTGTTCAATCTGAAACAACGAGATTGGGACACGGAAGCACTTGAAGTCGCTGGTGTGACTTCAGATCGCTTGTCTGAACTCGTCCCGACAACCGAAATCTTGCAGGTGACGCCTGAGGTGACCGAGACGCTCGGCTGGGACTTCCCACTCGTCATCGGGGCAAGCGACGGCGTGCTCTCAAATCTCGGTGTCGGTGCTTTCGAACAAGGTGTCGTCGCCGTGACGATTGGGACGAGCGGCGCCATCCGGACAGTCGTCTCGGAACCGGTCGAAGATCCAAAAGGCCGTATCTTTTGTTACGCGCTGACGGACAAGCATTGGGTAATCGGTGGACCAGTCAATAACGGCGGCATCATTCTCCGCTGGCTCCGTGACGAGTTCGCAGCAAGCGAGGTCGAGACGGCGAAACGACTCGGGATCGACGCGTACGATGTGTTGACGCGAATCGCCGAGACGGTCAAACCAGGTGCGGACGGACTCTTGTTCCATCCGTATTTGATGGGTGAACGGGCTCCACTTTGGGATTCGAACGCTCGCGGTTCATTTTTCGGGCTCAGCATTCACCATAAGCGCGAACATTTCATCCGCGCTGTGTTGGAAGGTGTCATCTTTAACCTCTATACGGTCATGCTCGCACTCGATGAGTTGACGGGCGCCCCGAACCGCATCCATGCGACAGGTGGTTTTGCCCAATCGAGCTTGTGGCGTCAGATGATGGCAGACATCTTCGATACGCCGGTCGTCGTGCCAGAGAGTCACGAGAGTTCATGTCTCGGGGCTGTCATGCTCGGGGAGTACGCCTTCGGGGACATCGAGGAGTTCCAAGAGGTACCACAAGTGACCCATGAGCATACACCGGACATGGAAGCGACGAATGTGTATCGCGAACTTTTGCCGATCTACATCCGCCTGTCACGTCACCTATCTGAGGAATATGAAGCGATTTCTGCGTTTCAGCGGAAGCATGTATAATGACAAACCGAGTCCTTGAAGGGCTCGGTCTTTTTGATTCATGACAGGATTTTTCGTGATATACATGGAAAGTAAGGACGAGGTCAAACAATCATCGTATCGAAGAAGGGATTGATGGAATGGCGATTGCAATCGGATATCTCATCGCAGGTTTAGGTGCATTCGTGGCGTATTGGTTCAGTACAGGCGAAGCACGAAACACAAAATTTAGAATATGGGGAATCGCTCTTATGATTCCTATATCACCAGCCTTAGCGTTTTCCATCGGACTCTCGTACGCAATCAGTGTACAGAACGGATGGGCTGGATTGATCATGTGGTTTATTTTCCCTATCATTTTCTTGAGTGGTCTGGCGTTACTATTGATTGGTCTTTTCAAAAAAGAAAAGAAGTTGGTTTGAATGGTATGACAACCATGATTACGACAACCCGTTGCCTCATTCGACCGTTCGAACCAAGAGACATCGAATCGTTTATGGTCTATCGAAATGACTTGGACTGGATGAAACATCAATCATTCAAAGGGCTCACCCGTGAGGAATATGAAAACGTCCTACTCGGTGAACAATCGTTTCTTCAAGGCACGCAACTCGCTATCATTGACAAAGCGACGGATGAATTGATTGGTGATATCTATATTCAGCAAGAAGATACGACCTATTGGATTGGCTACACCATCGTACCCACGCGAGCGCGTCAAGGCTATGCATTTGAAGTGATGTCGGGATTGATTCGTCACTTGACTGATCAAGGAGCGAAAGAGTTCAAAGCAGGTGTGCATGGGACGAACACGGCATCGATCGCGCTATTGAAGAAATTGAAATTCACCTTTTTCGCGACAGAACTTGACGAACAAATTTATCGTCTCGATGTCTCGGACATATGGTAAAGTATGTATCACATGTCACTTGGTTTTGATTTGAGGGAGTTTTGAATTGAATGATGAAACGCGTTCTTTTACTCATGTCGATTTTTCTATTGATTGGGTCTTTGTCTCAGGCTGCGATCCCGGATCCGAAGGTCTATAACGACCCGAGTCTTATCTATTTGACGCTCGATGATGGACCGAACTGGAAAACGGCAAAGCTACTCGATGTCTTGAAAAAACATCAAGTGAAGGCAACCTTCTTCATCCTCGGGAAGAACATCGAAGGAAATGAGCATGTGCTTCATCGCATGATTGCGGAAGGTCACCTGATTGCCTTACACGGGATGCGGCACGAGCGGGATGAATTTTATGAAACACCGTTGACGGCCGTACGTCAGATGCAGGAAGTACAAGCACTTATCTATGAAGTGACAGGCATTCATACGAACATGGCCCGGACGATTTACGGGAGCGACGCCGGCATGACATCCGCACACTGGCAGGCGATGACCGATGCCGGTTTTGAAATATGGGATTGGAACGTCAGCAGTCTCGACCATGTGTATAAGAAAGACAATGCACGCGTCGAACAACGCGTATTCGACCTCCTCGAAGCGAATCGTACGGCGAATATTGCTTCCATCATTTTGGCGCACGATCACTCGATGACACCGAAAGCACTTGATACAATCATCCGCTATGCGAAAGAACGGGATTATGAATTCCGGACCTTAGAAGGTGCCCACCCGGTTCACAACTTTTCCGATGTGTGGGAACCGCATTTAAGCGAACGAGCGACCCCATGACTGCAGATCATCTTAATGGTCTGCAGTTTTTATACAATCCAAAAGCGTATCGGGATGACCGACACGCTTTGTTTATCCAACTATAGTTTCCGTCACGTGTGTACGATTTCTACCACTATTTTTCGCCTGATATAAACAATCATCTGCCAGACGAATCATCTCCCGTAGATTCTCGCTCTTTCCGTTCGCAATCCCAATAGAAACGGATAACTGAATTTTTTGTTGATCGAGTAGCTTGAACTCATGTTTCGATATACTATGTCTAATCCGCTCCGCTACGTTGACCACCTCACTCTGAGAAAGCATTGGAATCAAAATACCAAATTCTTCTCCACCGATCCGTGCTTTAATGTCTTGATTCCTTGTTTCTCGGTGCAAGAGTTCTGCAAATTGTTTCAATACCTCGTCGCCGTTCGCATGACCATATTGATCGTTGATTTGTTTGAAGTGGTCAATATCTAAAATCAATACATTACATGTCGTATATTGTCCTTTGAACTTTTTCATCTGCATCTCCCATGCTCGACGGTTTGCCAGACCCGTCAAATGGTCGGTTTCCGCTGAAACTTTATACTCTCTCACACGGTGATGGATGAGATATAGATCAATATTCAGCATGGTGATCAACAATCCGATTGGGAAACTGATCATTGTAACCAACAACGCGACATCGAGAGCACGTTCCGTAAATCCGCCTCCGACAAGAATCCCCATTGCTGCAACTAAACATGTCCACACGTTCAACGTAAGACCGAATTGGAAAAGCCGCTTCTGTAGCCAGACGATTCGATATGTCAGGATTGTCCCGATCACCATCGTAAAGAGAGCGACACATGCCACAATCGAGTAAAAGTCGATACCGTAGCTGAATCGGTGAATCGACATGATTGTAGCTGCGATAAACAACGGAGAGACCAAACGATAAAACCCGAGTAAAAGGAGGACGAGAAAACGAAAATCAATTTTTACCGCATTCTCAAATTCAATACTTTGCGTGATTAGAAAAATCCCGAAACATCCTGAGAGCACACCGATGATGAATTTTTGGATGTGCACATGTCTCGTATGATAGTTCATGATCTTCGAGATGAAATAGATGCCAGTAAAAGAAATACACGAATTGGCGATTAGACTCATGAACATTAGTTGGTCCCCTTCACATTTGTCATGTCACTTCCACTCTCTACATATATCCAATTTCCATCATCAACTAACATGCTAAGGTGTAAAAATTTCTACATAATGAATATTTTTCCTTATTATGAAAAAAACGAGCCCTTATGTGGACTCGATGCTCACTTATCGTTCATATGTCACCATCACAAATTGACCGGAGGCGTGGTGACTCGTCAGCCGAAGTTTCGTCTCTTTCGTACCTTCTGGGAAAAGAGGAATTCCCTCTCCTAACACGACCGGCGCAATCGCAATCTCATAACGATCAATCAAGTCATGCTCCATCGCGGCTTTGATGACTTCCCCACCACCGATGAGCCAAATATCTTGATCAACTTCTTGCTTTAATCGATTGATGAGTTCTTTGATTGTTTCGTCCGTGAATGTGACATGCTCGGCCTCACGGCCAGCCTGACGTGTCAAAATGTAGTTTGGGATGTCTTTGTATGGATACATTCCCTCTTCTAACTTCAACACTTCCTCATACGTCTTCCGTCCCATGATGACAGCGCCAACGGTCTTGAAAAATTCAGCATAGCCGTTGTCCCCATCCCCCTCGACAGCGAATAACCAATCGAGTTGGTCGTTTGACCGAGCAATCTTTCCGTCTAAACTCATCGCAATATATAACACTACATTCGGCATCCTGTTTTCCTCCTTGATTCGTGATACATTCAGTTTAATCAATAAACACGACAAAAGATGACGGGAATGATTCGAATGAGAAAAAGACATTTACAATTGATTCGACTACTCAATCATGGACGACGCTTCACGGCTGAAGAACTGGCTCAGGAGACAGGCGCCTCCGTCCGGACGATTCAACGGGACATGCTATCGCTCGAAGAGCTCGGTTATCCGATTTGGAGCGTACCTGGAATCGGTGGAGGATATGAGATGTTGCCGAATCGTTTATTGCCCCCGCTCCATCTCCGCGAACAAGAAGCCGTCGCGCTCTATCTCACGCTCAAATGGATGGAACACATCCCTGACGTGCCATTTGGGGATATACGAAGTACATTGTCCGACTGGTATGTGAACGAGTTGCCGCACGACCTCGCAGAGAAGATTAGTCGATTGGAGCGAAACATCCTGTGGCTCGGGAACAAACAAATTCCCAAATCGCCTTTCACGAAAGAAATCTATCAGGCGGTCGAACGTCGAACCAAGATGAAGATGACCTATCGGACGACGAACGGGCAACGCACGTTCACCGTCGCACCAGTCGGTATGGCACTCCTTGATTTGAAGTGGTACGTCTTCGGGCTCTCCGAACTGGGGCTTCGGCAATATCGAATTGATCGCATCGAGGCGGTCCACGTGCTTGAGGAACCGTTTGAGTCCGAGGATTTGATGAGCGTATTGCAGACAAGTGATGAACGAGACGGTGTGACCGTTCGACTCGACCTCACCCCACTCGGTCGCCGTTTGCTTGAAGATGTATTACCCGATATCGATGAATGGAATGAGTGGGAAGTCCCGAAAGAAGAGCTGTCATTTTTGTCGAGGCAGCTATTGAAAGCCGGAGCGGAAGTGGAGGTCAAAGCGCCAAGCGCATTGCGGGAGATGATGAAGGAGCATGCAGAGCGCTTGATGCAGCGATATATGTAATTTTTGGTGATGATCACGAAACATTTATAAATTTTCGTCCGTATAATAACCAACACTCAACAAAGGCGGTATAGATATGCGTCACGCGTACAAACAGTTCATCCAACTATTCAAATCGGGTCAGTTCGATGACATTTATCATCAGACGAGCGACTCATTCAAATCTCAGTATTCCATGGATGCCTTTCATCGGCAGGCGTCCGCTTTCCATCACGGCATTCGGCGCTATCGCCTGCTCAATGAAATGGTGTTGAACGGGAATCGGTATGTCTTATGGTCGGATTCTCGAAAAGAAAAGTTATTGTACGTCCGATTCAATCACGCGAATGAGATCGCATCCATTCAGATGACTGTCACATCCTCTTCAAAGGAGACTAATCCTTTCACGAAAAACAAATACCATCTCCCATTCAAAGAAGAGTGGTTCGTCGTCTCCGAAGGGACAACCCTCGGAACTTATCATCATGATCCAACCCGAAAAAAGCGTGATGGCTATGACTTTTTGAAAACACAAGAGCAACAACCTTACAATCGTAGAAAAATCGGGATGGACGGCTCGTATGCGTTTGGGGAACGAGTGATTGCTCCATTACACGGGACGATTCATCAAGTCGTGGATGGGTTGTCAGACGAACTAGATGCTGATCATCCATTCGGTAATCACGTCATCATTCAACATGCGAACGATGAATATTGCCTTCTCGCCCATCTTGAGAATGGTTCCATTGCCGTGAATGTGGGAGATACGGTCAAAACCAAACAGTTGATTGGGCGCTGTGGGCGCTCCGGAATTACGCCTGAGCCACGCTTGCATATGCGTGTCATGTATCACCCGGATGTGGACAGCGCGACCGCCCTCCCGATTCAATGGAAAGGTCGATTGCGACCTATGCGTGGAAAAGTAGTCACTTCCCGCGAGGAAGAAGGATGGTCGTATGGGATTGCAGCCCTCGATTTTTCAGAACTGCTCCTTTATGTTGTTCAAGCCATTCCGCGATTATTTTTTCGCTTTTTTGGATAAGAAAACCCCTCAGGAATCTGAGGGGGTTCAACATCACATATCCAAATCAGTGAACGCGAGCGGGACAAGTTCTCCAAGCGTCACTTCTTTCACATCGGCGTTGCCGTTCGTGAGGAGTACTTTGAAGTCAGGATCGCCGAACTCGACCATGACTTGGCGGCAGATGCTACATGGTGGCAAGAAGTCTTCCGTGTCCCCAGACACGGCAACCGCTTCGAAGTCACCTTTTTTGTATCCTTGAGCGACCGCTGTGAAGATGGCCGTACGCTCCGCACAGTTCGTTGCTCCGAACGAGACGTTCTCGACGTTGACGCCGTCGATGACCGTACCGTCTTTCATGAGAAGTGCCGCACCGACGCGGAACTTCGAATATGGTGAATACGCATTGTCTTTCAATTGGCGTGCGCGCTCGACTAATTGTTGTTGGTTCATCTTAAGTCATTCCTCTCGAATATCGAATGAACTGATGCCAGTCCCCGTGCCTCTCATTTTGGGCAGGATTTATAGCATACACCCGCCTCAAAGAGAAGTCAATGACTTTTTACAAACGCTTTCATGGATAAACAAAAAAAGAAGGAGCGCTCGCCCCTTCTTGACTCTCTATACGTGGTCACACCAATTCAAGCTGCGCGACAGCCGCCTCTTCCGTTTCAGTCTGCACGTGATGACGCCCAATCGGAATAACGGAAGGTGAACCCGATACCGGGTCACACATGACCGAACAGCGGAGGTTGAAGACACGATGGATCAAATCACACGTGATGACGTTCGATGGCTTCCCTTCGGCAATCAACTTCCCTTTGTCAAGCGCGAAGATATAGTCCGCATAACGTGCCGACAAGTTGATATCGTGCAACACCATGACAATTGTCGTCCCGTACTTTCGATTCAAGTCCGTCAACAAATCGAGAATCTCGACCTGATACGTGATATCGAGATACGTCGTCGGCTCGTCTAAAAAGAGCACGTCCGTCTGTTGAGCCAGTGCCATCGCAATCCAGACGCGTTGGCGCTGTCCGCCTGACAACTCGTCGATGGGACGATCCGCGAACTCCGTAATGTTCATCATCTCCATCGCCTCGGCGACAGCTTCGTAATCGGCTTTCGTCCACCCCTTTAAGAACGATTGATGCGGGTAACGACCACGACCGACAAGATCGGCGACCGTGATTCCTTCCGGTACGACCGGGGACTGTGGCAACATCCCGAGGACACGCGCTAGCTTTTTCGGTGCCATTTTCGAAATCGGCTTATCGTAAAGCGTCACTTGACCGGCAGTCGGTTTGATGAGGCGTGCCATCGTCTTCAGGAGTGTCGACTTCCCGCAACCGTTCGCACCGATGATGATGCTGATTTGATTGCTCGGAATTTCAAGGCTGATATCGTTCAAAATCATCTTGTCCTCGTATCCTGAGGTGAGATGTTCCACTTTCATAATGGATGCCATTTAGAAGTCCCCTTTCTGGTTCATCCGGATCAACAAGTATAAGAGATAAGGCGCGCCGATGATGCCGGTGATGACACCGACCGGATAGCGTGCCGTGAAGGCGAATTGTCCGACGAGGTCGGCCGCTAGTACTAAGATGATGCCGACAAGCGCTGCCGGCAAGATTCCCGCGTGGCTCGTTCCGACGAGCCGTTTGGCAATCGGTCCTGCCAAGAAGGCAATAAACGCAATCGGTCCCGTTGTCGCTGTTGCAAGGGCGAGCATGAATACTGCCGCCACAATGAGTAGAAGTCTGGTCTGGTTCGTGTTGATGCCAAGCCCTGTCGCCGCCATTTCTCCGAGCTCGAGCATTTCAAGCTGACGGGTGAGTAACAGTACAATCGGTAAACAGATGAGTACCGTGATGATTAAAGGTGGCAACTCCTCAAGTTTCGCCCCATTTAAACTTCCTGTCAACCACCGCATCGCCATCGCGACATCGTTTTGTCGGCTGATGAGCAATAGATAATTGATGACGGCTGTTAGCATCGCTTGAATCCCAATTCCAACTAACACCAAACGACCGATGGAGAAAGCCGCCCCTTTGGATAGAAAATAGATGACCAGCACGGTGACGAGCCCACCGATAATCGAAGCGATCGAGATTATCGCTTCACTCGATTGTAGGACGACGATACAGAAGACAGCCGCCGCACTGGACCCCGTTGTGATCCCAATGACATTTGGATTGGCAAGCGGATTTCGAAGCATCGTTTGGAAAATCGTTCCCGCGGTACCAAATGCTGCACCGGCAAAGACACCAGCGAGCATACGTGGTAGACGCAATACTTCAACGGCGAACGTCGCCCCTTTTACGTCTTCCCCGAGCAAGACGCGGATGACATCCTGAACCGGATAAATCGTATTGCCCAACATGAGCATCAACCCGCTCAATGCTACCGCTATGATGGTCAAAAGAAGCGTCATCCCGACATAGCGACGGCGTCGCTTCATGCGACCTTGTCTGATTTGTTCAATCGCTGGTTGCATCATAGTCCTCTTACTTTCACTTTCATTGTCAATAGAATCAAGATCGGTGCCCCGATGAACGCCGTCACAATCCCGACCTCAAGTTCACCCGGACTTCCAAGCAAACGTCCCATGACATCCGAGAAGGTCAAGATGATGGCACCTGCTAAGGCAGACATCGGCATGAGGTAGCGTTGGTCAGGACCGAGCACGAGTCGAATCAAATGTGGGGCGAGAAGTCCGATAAACCCAATCGGTCCAGCGAGTGCAGTCGCAGCCCCACACAGAATCACGCCTGCGAACGAGGCGGTCAACTTCAATGTCCCCGTCCGAACACCAAGACTCTTCGCCATCTCCTCCCCGAGCGCAAGTGCGTTCAAGGAAGGTGCGGTCACTACCGCAATCACGAGACCGATTAGAAGAAACGGTAAAAATGTATAAATCGAATCCAGATTTCCCGCACCGACACTCCCTACTTGCCAAAAGCGGAACTGGTCCATGACGTTTGAGCGTGGAATCATAAGAGCCATGACGAGCGACGATAATGCTGCACTTGTCGCCGCTCCCGCCAAGACGAGTTTGAGCGGGGTCGCCCCTCCCCTTCCGAGTGAACCGATGCCGAAAACGAAAATGGCCGTCAATAGCGCCCCAACGAGCGCAAACCAGATGAACGCACTCGCCGTCGCGATGTTGAAGAATGCGATGCCGATGACGACGGCGAGCGCTGCTCCCGTGTTGACCCCAAGAATACTCGGGTCAGCGATTGGGTTACGCGTCACCGACTGCATGAGTGCACCCGCCACACCGAGTGCTGCGCCACACATAAAACTGAAAATTGTCCGGACGACCCGCTCCCGGACAATATCTGCCTCATACGACTGAACAGCCGGACGGAATAAACCGTCCAGCAGTTCATTCCACCCGACTGTTCGAGAGCCGAAGGCAAGGGATGCCACGATGCATAGCACCGTCAGTACGAGCGTCCCAACTAACAGGAGCGGGAAGTACTTCGGGGTATGCATCTGTTTCACCTGATTTTGCATCATTTTACTTTCGCAAGGGCATCCGATACGCGTGAAACGTACTCATCAATCGTATATTCAATCGAGAGTGGCGTCGGTGTTCCAGCCGCTGCGAGTGGCGTATTGTCTTCAATCAATACGACCGATCCGCGTTCGATGGCTGGTACTTTACTGTAGAGCGGGTCTGCTTGAAGCGCCTTCAACGTGTCTTCATTTCCGTATGTGACGAAGATGTCGACGTCGTTCAAAATGTCGGCGTTCTCTTTGCTGAGCTCGAGATAGAAGCTATTTGCTTTTTCAGCTTCGTCGACAATGTTTTGTGGGTACTCCATGCCGAGTTCTTCGATGAAGGCACCACGAGGATCACCTGTTGTATAGATATAGAATTTTGAAAGATCTTCTGCGCTCATCGAGACGAAAGCGGCTTTCTTTCCAGCAATCTCAGGAACGGCTGTCGCTTTGTCAGTAATCAACTGCTCCGTGTCTTTGATTAACTGTTCGCCTTCTTCACCAAGTCCCATTGCGAGTGAGTCATAACGAACCATGTCTTGCCATGAGGTGACCCAAGGTGTTTCTTGATATGCCACGACCGGTGCGATTTGGCTAAGCGTGTCATAGTCTTCTTGCGTGATGCCTGAGTAGGCGGCCAAGATGACATCGGGATTTGAATCTGCGATTGCTTCAAAGTCTAATCCGTCCGTGTCTTGATAGATGTTCGGGTTCTCTTCGCCAAGCGCTGTCAACTTCTCTGCTGTCCATGGGAGCATCCCGCTATCATCTTGGACACCGTAGTTCGCAGCTGAAAATCCGACCGGTACGACATCGAGTGCAAGTGCGACGTCATGGTTTCCCCACGAAATCGTTGCGACACGCTCTGGTTTTTCTTCGATGACAGTCTCACCGAACGCATGCTCGATTGTGATTGGATATCCTTCTGCTGACTCTTCCGTCCCTTCGTTCGTGGAAGCGTTCTCAGCTTCTTCCGAACCACAGCCGGCTAAGATGAGTGCAAACGCTGAAGCAAAAATAAACATATGTAACCACTTCTTCATTGTCTTGTTCACGTGTTTCTTCTCCTTTTTCAACTTCTCTATTTTCTCGATACTGATAATCATTATCAGTTATGAGTATAGACTTGCTATTCCTTCGTGTCAACTGCTATTCGATATAGAAAAATGAAAAAACCTGTCGTTTTAGGACAGGTTTATCAGGACTTTCGATGTTGTCGCATGACGTCCGCGATCGGTTCATCTTGTTTTTCAAGCTCCGATACGATCCGTTCATGGTCCACGTCGTTTCGGTTTTGGCTTAACTTGAACGTCGCCTGCATATCGGTGATGTCGATCCGAAACCCGACGACACCGTTCATTTGTCGCTTCACCGGTTCGGATAATGCATCCCAACGCACCGCATGCTCACGTTCGCCTTCATGCTCGTGAAGTAATCCGGCTAGTTCCTCAACCAACTCGCTTTCATTGAGAATCGTCGCACGTCCATACACGTGTATGGCTTGATAGTTCCATGTCGAGACGTCCTCATGGCCATACCATGACGCTGACACGTAAGCACTTGGTCCTTGAAAGATGACAAGAACGGTTTGATCTTCAATTGTTCGCCACTGCGGATTCGCTTTTGCGACATGGGTCGTCAGTTGACCGTTCGCCTCATCGAATCGTAACGGGACGTGCGTCGCAATCGGCTTATCCCCGTCATGCGTCACAATCGTGCCGAACGGATTGGCATGAAGAAATGTATAAATCTCTGCTCGCTCTGTGACGGAATATTGTTTTGGAATATACATGTCGAACCCCCTTTCTCCTATTATATTCTGAACAAGACGGGTATAACGACACAGAAGGAGGGATGTTATTTATGAAACCAACGATTAAAGCCATCGTCTTTGACGTATACGGCACCTTATTCGACGTCCATTCGGTGAAGGATGCCTGTGAACAAGAGTTCCCTGAAAAGGGAGCAGCCATCAGCCAAGTGTGGCGGACGAAACAACTTGAGTATTTCTTTTGGCGGCACATGATGGGACGCTATGAAGATTTCGATACAGTGACCCGGGACGCACTCCGTTACGCATTAGCCGTGCATGACGCACCATTCACAAAGGAAATCGAACAACGTCTGACTGCATCGTATGCGCACCTCACCCCGTATAAGGAGATCGAATCGGTCCTAAAAGAGATGCATGACGTGAAGACCGTCATTCTCTCAAACGGGACGGACGAGATGCTTAAGGCATTGCTTCACAACGCCGGTCTCACCGATTATTTTGATGAGGTTGTCAGCGTCGACGGCATCAAACAACCTAAACCGACGCCTGCCGCCTACATGAATTGGTTCAAAACGTCTGGTCTTCGTCGTGACGAGGTGCTCTTCTTATCGTCGAACGGATGGGACATCGCCGGGGCGAAAAACTTTGGCTTCCATGCGGTCTGGATCAATCGGAATGACTTACCATTTGAAGCATTTGATATAGAACCAGATGCCATCTATCCGAACTTGAACAACTTGTCAGAATGGCTTTAGTCCGTGAACGGCCTCATGAAAATGAGGTCGTTTTGTGCATCCTCTCCCATAAAGAATGTGTGGACACCCGTTTGTCCGAACCCGTTTCGTCGATAAAATTGAATCGCTCTTTCATTGTGTTCCCATACGCCGAGCCACATCTTTCGTTTGTGTAGTTCCTTCGTCAATTCGGTTGCTTGAGTAAATAACGCTTTCCCCACCCCTTGACCTTGAAATGCTTCTAATACGTAGATTCGTTCGATTTCAATCGCATCTTCGCCCATCGGTTCAGATTGAGCATCGCGTACGTTCACTTTCAAATAGCCTGCCAACTCACCTTTTACATGTGCAAAATAAAAATAAGAATCAGGATGTGCCAACTCATGCTGCAACTGCTCAGGCGCATACGCTTTTTCTAAGTAAGCGTTCAAATGTTCTTCTGTGTTGTGACGTGCGAACGTCTCCGTAAATGTCTGGATGCTAATGTGACGTAAGGCTTCTACGTCTGTCACTTTTGAGATTTCAATCATGTTCTCGCTCCTCTCAGTATTCTCGATACTTGCCTTTCTTCACTTCGGTCCAATCTGTTTCAACATTACGTCGTACTTTTTCCAAAAGGCGTAACAACTCCTCACTTTCTTTCTCGTCGAATCCTGATAATGCGACCGATGTAGAATATTCGTGTTCGCGAATGATGAGCGGGTACAATACCTCTCCTTTCTCCGTCACGTATAAACGTCTGATTTTCTGATTATCAAGATCTGGTCGCCTCTCAATCCATCCTTCTTGCTCCAGTTTCTTGATGGCACGTGCGGCGGTCGTCCTGTCTACCTTAATCAACTCTGCTAGCCGTTCTTGAATGATACCTGGGTGTTCAAAAATCCTAACGATGTACAAGTACTTCCCTTTTTCTAAACCGAGTGCCTTGAATTCAATGTTGCTGATTGAATCGAGGGCACGCGCAATCATCCCGATCTCTCGTAAATGGTCATGCATCATGAGACACCTCTGCTTTTTTGTTGCAAATGCAACAAAATACTTTATATAAGCGTATCGTAATTTGTGAGAGAATGGAAGTAAGAATTTTCGCTAAGAAGGAGATGAATGAAAGATGGGTCACCGAATCTATACCACGAGTTTCGCGAGCGTTTATCCACTCTACGTCGCCAAAGCCGAACGCAAAGGACGGACGAAGGAAGAAGTCGACACCATCATCGAATGGTTGACCGGTTACGATGAGACCGGACTCGAACGTCAGATAGCCAATCAAGTCGATTTTGATACGTTTTTCGCTTCAGCACCTCGTCTGAATGAAGACCGCGCCCTCATCAAAGGTGTCGTCTGTGGGGTTCGTGTCGAGAACGTTGAAGAACCACTCATGCGTGAGATCCGTTATTTGGACAAACTCATCGATGAGTTGGCAAAAGGAAAGAAAATGGAGAAGATCTTACGAGGAGGCGAATCATGATGGATGTGACGGCACTCGTCGACGAGGCACGGCTCGATTCATTTATTCATCTGCTCGAGGTCATCGATGATCATTTACCTGGCGGATTTGAAAAAACGACGGACGGACATGGTGTCCATTACGTCGTTCCACTCGATCGATATCCGTCCGGGTATCATGTCACACCGGGGACGCCACTACCGTTTATCAGTGTAATCGCGCAAAAGCGCCATGTCGGACTGTATCACATGGGCATTTACGCCGACCCTGAACTACTCGCTTGGTTCGAACGGGAGTATGCGAGTCGTGTCCCGACGAAACTTGATATGGGGAAAAGCTGTATCCGTTTCAATAACGTGAAGCGAATCCCGTTTGACTTGGTCGGAGAACTCGTCGAGAAGATGACTGTCGAGGAATGGATTCAGCACTACGAAGGACAACGAAATAATAAAAAAGAGTCCGACTAATTTTCGGACTCTTTTCATTTACACAGTAAATCGATTCGTCATCTCTCGCATCTCATCCGCCATATTCGATAATTCTTGAGCGGCTGCCGTAATTTCTTCCATTGATGCCATCTGTTCTTCAGTAGCTGCTGATGTGTTCTCTGTTTCTGTGGCAGTCGATTCAGTAATTCCTTGAATCTCATTCACAGAGTTCAACACTTCTGTCGCTCCCGCCGCCATTTCTTGTACAGCACTGGACACTTCTTCTATTTGTTGCCCGACTTCTTCAATGGCCACTTTAATTTCATCAAACGCAACACCTGTCTGCCGCACGTTCGTCACACTCTGTCCCATATCACCTTCTACGACATGCATCGTCTCTACGGCATGCTTTGTTTCTGTCTGTGTATGATGAATTAGAGAGGAAATTTGTTTGGTCGCATCGGCTGATTCTTCCGCAAGTTTTCGTACTTCTGCAGCAACGACTGCAAACCCACGTCCCTGATCTCCTGCGCGCGCTGCCTCGATTGCTGCATTTAATGCAAGTAAGTTCGTTTGCTCTGCAATTCCTGAAATGGTCCCACTGATTGTACCAATCTCTTGAGAACGAGTATTAAGCTGCTCAATGACTTGTTGCAACGTCTTCACTTTTTCATTCATCGCTTCAAGCTGATGTTCAAGCGTTTCGATTAGCTCATTCCCTGATTGTACTTTGTCCAATGCCCCTTCCGATAATACAGTCATCTGTTGAGCACGATCAGAGACTTGGTGAATGCCATTCGTCAATTCTGAAAGGGTACCATTTGAAGACTTGACCCGTTTCAACTGATGGAGTGAACCCGAAGCGATTTCTTCCATCGTCACAGCTACCATCTCTGTCGCTTTTGTCGTTTCTTCTACGTTATTTTTCAAATCGTCCGATGAAGTCGCCACACGCCCAGCAGTCGAAGTCACTCCACCAATCAACTCTCGTAAACTTTCTTTCATCTGATTGAATGACTGTGCGAGCGCCCCGATTTCATCGCGTGATGTGTATGTGCTATTGACTGTCAAATCCCCTTCACCGGCACGACTCATCAATACGTTCAATTCTTTCACCGGACCAACCACAAGGCGCGTGATGTAGACGCCTAATCCAATTGAAAGCGCAGCTCCCAAAATGACAAGACCCCAAAAGATAAACACAGCACGCTCTCGATCAGACCGCATCGTATCACTGGCCGTTTCCGCATCCACATTCAACTGATCCATAACTTCTTTCGCTGTCTCAACAAGCGCAAGTCGAATTGGTCGTAATTCTGTTCCATATTGTCGGTAAGCAGATTCATTTTCATTTCGTAATGCAGGTTGCAATACGACGTCTATGCTTTCCAAATATGCGTTCGTCTCCTCATTCAACTTTTCGATTCGACTCATTAATTCAGGATCTTCTGTCGAAATCGAATCATTAAATACTTCGAGATCGGTAACCATACTCTCCCGACGCTCTTCAATATTTTTTTGTAACTCTTCATTTCGAGCACTTTCGGTCGTCAACATTAGTTCTAACAAGTGACTGTCGATTGCACGATTATCGGTTCTCAACTGTCCAATGGCACGAATCGGAATCAATCTCTCTTCGTATATCTTTTCTCCGGCATCAGCCATTCTTCCAATCAACACATGACTTAACATTGAAATCATGACGAGTGTCACAACGAATAATGAAATCAATACGGTAAACTTCTTAGACATGCTTAAATTTTTCATCATTTTCCCTCCCATTCTATTTATCGTGTCGAATTTGTGAAAAATGAAGCAATGTTTAGAAAGCATTGACCTAAGTTTCGATTCGGATAGCTGCCTCTTTGCTCCATCTCGTTACACCTTTTGTAAGCCGGCTCGCATTTATGTTGCATGGAGATGCAGTATAATAACATCAGATACATTCGGTTACGAAAGGAGCGGACAACTTGTCACGACCACTCAAACTCACACTCTTTCTTCTCGTGTTTGGATCTTTGTTCTATATCACCCATTTCCACTATGAGTTGCGTCCGTCTGACATCCGGGACATCGTCTTGTCATTCGGATTTTGGGGTCCACTCTTCTTTATTTTTCTTTATGCCATCGGTCCGGTCGCATTTTTACCGACATCCGTCCTCTCGCTCGGAGCCGGACTCGCGTTCGGCGTATGGCCAGGTGTCCTCTATATCATTATTGGTGCAACTGCTGCTGCGACGACCGGTTATGTGATGGGGCGTTTTTTCGGACGCTCAGTCATCAACGTCGACCGCTATCCATGGTCAGAGAAACTGTTCACACAAATGGAGCGTCGTGGCTTTTTATATGTATTTGTCCTCCGGCTCATCCCGCTCGTCAGTTTCGACTTACTTAGTTATGCCGGTGGAATCTCACGTGTTCGCTTCCGCGCCTTCGTACCGGCGACCGTGCTCGGCATGATCCCAGGTACGTTCGCCTACAGCTTCCTCGGGGCGAGCCTCGCCTCAGGCAGTGTCACCACGATTTTCATTGCCGCGCTCGTCTTCGTCGGCTTGATTGTCGTGACGTACATCTTCCGAGAACCGGTTAAAAAATGGCTTGGATTGAATTGAAATTTTATGAGAGAGAGCATTATGCTCTTTTTTTTGTGCCTTGAACATGTAATTCATATAAACTTCTATACTATTCATCCGATATGTATAGAGCTACAACAAATGAACACGAGAATGTGAGGAAAGAATGATGAGTTTGATCAAAAGAAATCAGTTGATGTTGTTGACAACGTTATTGATTGTGATGACGTCGGTTGTTGTCCATTTGCTACATCGTTTCACGGACTTTGCCTATGCGTATACGGTTCTGCGAAACGGTGCGGACGGTTACGTGTACCCCGGAGTAACATGGGTCTTGTTCGCCCTTCCAATCGTCTTCTTTGGAATGATGATCGTCACAGTTAAGCGAGAATCCGTAGCATTTCCTTATTGGATGATGCTGACACTCACCTTCGCAAGCATCTCGACCGTTGCTGGAGGACAAGGACTTGTTGAATATCACTTCTCCATTTTTGTCGTCTTGGCGATTTTGTCGTTCATGCGTCGCATCGACTTGATTTTGTATAGTGCCGGAATCTTTGCTGTGCAACATCTAGTCGGATACTTTTTAATCCCTGAGATGATTTGTGGAACGAGCGAATATCCGTTCAGTTTACTACTCGTCCATGCCGTGTACTTGATTCTTCTGAGTGTTGTGCTTGTCGCCCAAATACACTTCCGTAATAACGAGACGCAACATGCCGAGGCACAGGAGCAAGAAACACGACAGTTGTTACAACAAGCGATTCATGATGTCAGCGCCCTCGTTCAATCGTTAAACAGTCACGCCGAAGAGCTTGAATCTGCCGCTAACCAGTCTCTTGAATCTGGTGAGCAAATCGCTGTCACGGTCGACCCGATTGTCGCGCATGCTTCATCCCAACAAGCCTCCATGGTGCAAGGGGCAGATGAAATTCACTCGATTCGGTCTTTGACAGCGCTCATTCAAGAACGAATGGCCCAAACGGCCGCAGCATCCTCGCGCATCGCTAAAGATGCCCTTGCTGGGAACAAAGACATGCGACTAATGGAAACAAAAGTACAAGAAATCATTACCGAATCGGAACAACTCGACCGGATTGTTGCGACGATGTCGAATCGTTCAAATGAAATCCAAGGAATCTTGCAACAAGTCGGTTCGATCAGTGAACAGACGAACATGCTCGCCTTGAATGCATCTATTGAAGCGGCTCGTGCCGGTGAGGCTGGACGAGGATTCGCCGTTGTCGCCTCCGAAGTCGGGAAACTCGCTGTCCAATCGCGTGAATATGCATCCGAGATGACCCGAGTCCTCGGTGGATTGATGGAAGATACGACCGTCGTATCCAAATCAGCGCATCTTTTCAAACAAGCGACCGAAAACTGTCAAACTGTCACGAACGATGTGACGGCTGTCTTTGGCCGTCTTACAGAAGATGTATCAGAAATCGACGAACAAATTGCTTCGATTCAAGAGACACGCCAGCGGGTCACGACACAGATGGAAGCACTCGAAACACGACTTGAATCGACGAAATATGCGGCGAATGAACTTCAACAACAGATTCACCATGTTGCCGCAGCAACGGAAGAGCAAGTCGCCATTCAAAAAGAACTCAGCTCGATGTCGGACCGACTCGCTCTAACCGCGAATTCGCTTGAAGACGTGACGACTCAACTCGAGGATCACGCCACTCGCGCCTAACACAAATGCCCTCGACCAAGTGGTCGAGGGCATTTTACTTATCGGTCGAGCAATTGACGAATTCCTTCTTGAAGAGGTGTGACCGGGCGTCCGAGAACCGGTTCGAAGTCACTCTCATGAATTTCGAGCGTTCCTTGACGAATGCTTCGCTGAATCCCCGCAAGAATCGCAACGACTTCTTCTGGCAATCCAGCCCCGCGCATCGTCTCTTCGTATGCCTCGAGACTCAACTCCTGCATCATCACTTCACGACCTAACACTTCACTGAGCGCGTCTACAAGATCTTGCTGGGTATGAAGTGGTCCTGATAGTTCATAGACCGCATTGTCTTGTTGTTCTTTTAACAGAACATTCGATGCGGCTTCCGCATAATCTTGTTGTAGAGCCCAACCGACTTTACCGTCCCGAGCCGCCGTGATCCATGGCGCCCCGTCAATTACCGCTTGAATACTTGATAACTCGTTCTCTAAGTACCAGTTGTTCCGTAAGAACGCATGCGGAATACCGGACTCGACAATCGCTTCCTCTGTGACGACATGTGGAGGTGCCATCAAGTTCTCACTGTCTGTCGCATCGGCTAGACTCGTGTAGGCAATGAATGAAACACCTGCCCGTTTCGCCGCCTCAACCGCGTTCGTATGTTGACGAATCCGCGTATCGTTATCGCCATCTGCCGAGATGATCAAAAGACGCTCGACACCTTTGAACGCTTCATCGAGTGTGTCTGGCTGATCAAAATCACCATGTCGCACATCAACGCCACGCTCTTTAAGAGACGCCGCCTTCTCCGGATTCCGTACACTTACAGCGAGCTCACTCGCATCAATCGACTTGAGTAGTTCCTCTACAATTTTCGAGCCGAGTTTCCCCGTTGCTCCTGTGACTAAATATTTCATAAAACCCCTCCTTTGTTCGCATGATTCACTCTTCCCGTTCATACGACCCGTCACACCTGTCACGTTTGATCCGAGACGATATGGATGTCCACCTGCTTCAATTCCCGCATGATGACATTCACAATCGACCCGCGCATGACTTCTTGCCAGCGTGTCCTTGCTGATTGTCCAAGAATCAATTGGGTAATGCGTTTTTCTCGTGCCGTAGTCGTTAAACTCTTCGTTAGTTCTTTCCTCGGTACATTCAAGACAATCACTTCTGCCTGGAATGATGCACCTTGCTCTCGAACTTCTTTTAGAATGGCAGTCTGCTCAGGTGTCAATTTTCTCTCCTCACCATGGAGGACAGACAAGATATAAAGTTTCGCTTTGAGTCGACTCGCCATGCGAAATCCTCGATAGATCAAATGTCTCGCATTGTCATTGAGCTGAATACAGACCATGATCCGCTCTTGGAGGAGCGTCGGATCAGACACCACATTTTTTCGGGTTCGATAGACTTGATCATCGACTTCATCCGCTACTTGTCGAAGCGCAATCTCACGCAGACTCGATAGATTGGTCAGCGTAAAAAATGACGACAGACTTTGTTCAATTTTGTCCGGTCGATAAATCTTCCCTTGTCTCATCCGCTCTTGTAACGTCTGCGGTGTCACATCGACGAGCAGAATTTCATCAGCCTGATTGAGGAACAGATCTGGAATCCGTTCTCTTACCTCTACGCCTGTGATGCCTTTCACGGTCAACAGTAGACTCTCAAAATGCTGAATATTAACGGCCGCATATACATTGATTCCGTTCTCTAACAACACCTGCACGTCCTGGTATCGCTTTGCCCGTACTGAGCCTGGGGCATTCGTATGAGCCAACTCATCAACGAGGACGATATCAGGATGAAACGATAAGATGGTCTCGACGTCTAACTCTTTCAGTTCGTGTCCTTTATAAAATAGCGAAAGAAGAGGGACGATTGGCAAATCGCCAATCATCGCCTCTGTTTCGTTTCGTCCATGTGTCTCAATCAATCCAATCATGACCGAGACCCCTTCTTGCTGACGAGCCCGTGCATCTGCCAACATTTTATACGTTTTGCCTACACCCGGTGCGGCTCCGATATAAAGTCGAAGTTTGCCTCGCATCAGTTCAACTCATCTAGTGCAAGATTCATCATCAAGACATTGACGTACGATTCACCGTCAGCCGTGTTTTGAATGACGCCTTCGACTTCAGCCGTCGCCATCGAACGTGCGTCGCTGATACGATCGACTTGTAACATCGCATGTTCTATCGAGATATGCGGATCAAGTCCAGATCCGGATGTCTCAATCGCTCCCGCAAGTTCGGGATCGTGTTTCGGACGGTCCGGATTACTTTCTGCCATGTTATCGCCGCCCGATTGACCAGTGAGTTGATCGACTGCTGTTGGTCGGCCGTGGAAGTAACCTTCCGAAACGAAAGGTTGTGCGATCCACTTTGATCCAATCTGTTCACCATCGCGTTCGATCAAACTACCTTCAGCTTGACTCGGAAATAGTGCCTGACCTGCTACTGTTAAAGCGAGTGGATAAGCCACACCGCATAAGATCATCGTCAAACTGACGACGATACCTGCTTGTTTTATAGAAGACATTCGGTCCACCTCACATGAATAAGTTTAAGACGATGTCGAGCGCTTTGATTCCCAAAAACGGGACAATCACACCACCGACACCATAAACGAGTAAATTTCGACGTAACAACTTCTCGGGACCGACCGGGTCGTAACGAACCCCTTTCATCGCAACTGGAATGAGAAGTGGGATGATCAAGGCATTGAACAAAAGTGCGGCCAAGATAGCTGACTCAGGTGAGCCGAGACGCATCACGTTCAACCAATCCATCTCTGGGATAAATGCAACGAACATAGCCGGCAAGATGGCGAAGTATTTGGCCACATCGTTCGCAATCGAGAACGTCGTCAAAGCCCCGCGTGTCATCAGTAACTGCTTACCGATTTCGACCACTTCAATGATTTTGGTCGGATCCGAATCTAAATCAATCATATTCGCCGCTTCTTTCGCGGCCTGTGTCCCCGAGTTCATGGCGAGACCGACGTCTGCCTGTGCGAGCGCCGGGGCATCATTCGTACCGTCCCCCGTCATTGCGACAAGATGACCTGCTTTTTGTTCTGCTTTGATGACACGAATCTTATCTTCTGGTTTACATTCCGCTACGAATTCATCGACACCAGCTTCGCGTGCAATCGTCGCGGCCGTCAACGGATTATCTCCCGTGCACATGATGGTCTTGATTCCCATCTGACGCAAGCGATCGAAGCGTTCACGCATACCCGGTTTCACCGTATCTTTCAAGTGAATCACGCCGACAATCCGTGCATCTTCTGAGATGACGAGCGGAGTGCCGCCTTCTTTCGAAATCGCATCGACTTGATCCTGTAAGTCGCTCGGAATCATCCCACCTTGAGCACTCACCCAGTTAATGACGGCGGACGCCGCACCTTTTCGGACACGTCGACCGTCTGCCAAGTCGAGTCCCGACATACGTGTTTCTGCTTTGAATGGAATGATCACCGCATCTTGTTTCGGTGACTCATCTAATTCTCCCCAGCGTTCTTTTGCAAGCGTCAATACAGAGCGCCCCTCTGGTGTCTCGTCTTCCAAAGACGTCAAGACGGCGACTCCAAGCGCTTGCGAAGCTGTGATTCCTTCTACTGGAAGAACTTCAAATGCCATCCGGTTTCCGAACGTGATGGTCCCCGTCTTATCTAAAATGATGGTTCGAATGTCTCCAGCCGCCTCAACGGCTTTCCCGCTCATCGCAATGACATTGAATCGCGTGACCCGGTCCATCCCGGCAATCCCGATGGCGGATAAGAGTCCACCAATCGTTGTCGGAATGAGACAAACGAGAAGTGCAATTAAAATGGGTGGTGACAATTGGAAGCCGAGATAGTTCGTAAACGCAGGGAGTGTCAAAACGACGAGTAAGAAAATCATACTGAGCGAAACAAGAAGCAGGGACAAGGCAATCTCATTCGGTGTTTTTTGACGTTTCGAGCCCTCGACAAGGGTAATCATCTGGTCAAGGAACGATTCACCTGGGTTGCTTGTAATCTCGACCTCAATCCGGTCACTGACGACAAGCGTTCCCCCGATGACGGAAGAGAAGTCTCCGCCAGACTCTTTAATCACTGGCGCCGATTCTCCTGTAATCGCAGATTCATCAATCGAAGCAAGCCCGGCGATAATTTCGCCGTCTCCCGGCAGGTAGTCTCCGGCGCGCACTTCGACGATATCTCCTTTTCGAAGGAGCGACGAAGCGACTTCCTCAATCCCATCTTTCACAATTCGACGTGCCATCACATCATTTTTAGATGCTCGAAGGGTAGCTGCCTGCGCCTTCCCTCGTCCTTCTGCAATCGCTTCGGCAAAATTGGCGAACCATAACGTGACGAGCAAAATGAGCGTCACTGCCAAGTGAAATCCTCGCATCTCGTCCGACAGCATCGTATAAACGAGCGATAATAAGAATCCGCCCCATACGAGGAACATGACCGGTTGTTTCACCATCGTCCGTGGATCTAGTTTTTTGACTCCGTCCCACATGGCAGGAACAATCAAGCTCGTGTCAAAGCGGCGTGTCTGTTTTTCTAGTTCATTCATCTTCTATTCTCTCCTATGTTCAACGTATCATGAGCCATTCGGCGAATGGTCCAAGCAACAACACTGGTAAAAAGGTCAAGGCACCGACAATGACAATCACACCGAACAGAAGTGATGTAAATAGCGGCGTGTCGGTCCGAAGTGCCCCATCGTCCGTGACACGTGGTTTCATTTGAAGACTACCTGCCATCGCCACCATTAATAAAAGCGGAATATATCGACCGAAGAACATCGCAAAGCCTGCCGTGATATTCCAAAACGGAGTCGCATCCAATAAACCTTCGAATCCGGATCCGTTGTTGGCGACAGCGGATGTATACTCATACAAGATTTGTGAAATCCCATGAGGTCCAGCGTTCGTGATGGCCTCTTGTCCTGGCTGTACGACGAGCGCCAAAGCCGTAAATCCTAAAATAAGAAGTGGCGAGACAAGAAGCGTTAACGCGACAAGTTTCATCTCGCGTCCTTCGATTTTCTTGCCAAGCACGGTCGGCGTCTGTCCAATCAAGAGGGCCGCAACAAAAATGGTGATGATCACATACATCATCAAGTTCATGAAACCGGCACCGACCCCACCAAAGACAACGTTCAACATCATGTTTCCCATCAAGATGATGCCGCTAAGAGATGGAAGCGAGTCGTGCATCGCATTGACTGCGCCAGTCTCAGCAGCTGTCGTCACCGCGCCGTAAAGCGCTGTACCAATTGCCCCGAAGCGCATCTCTTGTCCATGTAAAGAGGGGTTCGAGTACAAAGTGGCGTACATGGCCACTGTTCCAATGACGAACAAGAAAAGCATGACACCAAAGTAAAGGAATCCTTGTTTTCGTTTCTTCGCCATCGACCCGTAGATGAACGGCAATGACATCGGTAATAAGAGCATCAAGAAAAGATGGATGTAATTCGTCCACTTGCTTGGGTTTTCAAATGGATGCGCACCATTTACCGCATAGTAGCCCCCACCGTTATTCCCGAGCTGTTTGATGACCTCAAATGATGCGATCGGTCCTCGTTGAATCGTTTGGCTCGCCCCTTCGAGCGTTGTGACGACAGCATTCGGACTAAGGGTTTGTGGGACACCAAACGCAATCAACCACATACCGAAAAATAAGCTGATTGGTAAGAGCACGTACACGATGACGCGTACAAAGTCGAAATAGAACTGACCAATCTGCTTTCCAAGAATCGCTCGAATGAAAGCCAGCGCCATCGTCAATGCCATCGTTGGCGCCACGAACATGAGTGTCGATAAGACGAACATCTGTGATAAGTGAGAGAGCGCCTCACCTGAATAGTGCTGTTGGTCTGTATTGGTCATAAAACTGATGACCGTATGGAATGCTAGATGCCAGTCTAAGTTGACGGCCCCATTCGGATTGAAGGGCAACACTCCTTGAAAGCGAAGCAACACATAACCAATCAATAAAAATAGTAAATTGAGTGTCAAAAAATCTTTTGCATAGCCAAACCATGTTTGCTTTTCACGCTCATTTATTCGAAGGCGACGTGTGATCCTCGTCTCGAGCGCTTTCCCTACATAGTTTGGTCGTTCTTGAATCGGTACAAACCGCCGTCCAATATAGCCACCTAACATGGCACTGGCTGTCATCGTGATTGTGATGAGCAAACTCAACGTGATGATGAATGTAACCCACATCGTTCGTCATTCTCCTCTGTCTTTAAAATTTTTCTGGTTTTAGTAATGCAACGGTTAAGTAAGAGAGATACCCAATTCCAATCGCTAAAAGCACGATATACATGTCGTCACCCCTGTTCATTCCAGTGCATCCGATCAATCGAACGAATCATCACATTCATAGACGCCACTAAACCAATGAGTAAAGCGATTGCGAATAAATCAGTCATTTTAACAACCTCTTTTTTCATTTTTTTACTTTATTTAACATTAAAAAATATACAAAAAACCACAGGAGCAAGAAACGGCTCCAGTGGCATATCACTGCATGAGTCGGATCCCCCTAATAACGCCTACGAGGTTAGCTGTCGGATTCGGGCTTGCCTAGGTTGGCCCTACCTCACTTGAGGATTCACCCCAGTCCAGATTGGACAGTGGGTCCCCCGCTTCCGTCTCCGGAACTCGGCGAAAAGATTTCAACAATACGTATGAAGTTGATGAGATGGATGTTACGCCGATTCAAAATGACTGTAAATAACTTTTCATAAAAAATTTTTTAACTTAAATTGTCAGATTTATCCGAATGATTTTTGTGAAATGAATATGATTATTTATAAGTTTTTTTATTCCTAGTTTCTTCATACTTAATTTGCAGTTCAGAAAATCACGCATCGAAGTCCCTCCGTATAGTTGTGGTCACTTCTGCGATATATGTAAGAATAATCACTTTCAAGTGAGTTTGACCTTGAAATTACTCTTTCGTGACATCAAAAAATCGTTTAAAAACACTTTACATCTTAGGATGGATGTCCAAATCGTCGTCATTCGACTTATTGTTGATGGAGAATATGAATTAGGTAGGAGACGATCACGGTATGGAGCAATGGATTCAACAAATCATTGAACAGTTTGGTTATTTAGGGGTCATGTTCCTCATTTTTATTGAGAATGTATTCCCTCCGATTCCTTCCGAATTGATCTTAATTTTTGGAGGCTTCTTCACGACCACAACAACACTCAATCCGTTTTGGATGATTTTAGCCGCAACGGTTGGGGCACTTCTTGGGGCAGTTGTCCTATACGGTGTCGGACTGTTGTTTGATCGTGAAAGATTGGAGTCATGGGTCGCACGCTATGGCAAACGCTTATACCTCAAAGTCGATGACGTGCGAATGGCCGATCGATGGTTTGATCGCTTCGGTCCGAAATTAGTATTTTTCGGACGTTTTATTCCCGTCGTACGCAGTTTGATTTCGATTCCAGCCGGGATGTCCAACATGCCGTTTCTAAAATTTTTCACTTTGACGACACTTGGTACTCTCATTTGGAATACAGTGCTCATCTATATCGGCGTCTATGTCGGAGAAAACTGGAAAGTGTGGCTTGGATACATCGAAACCTATTCACATGCAATGTACGTCGTACTTGGACTCGTAATTGTTGCATTCGTTGTTTGGATTGCACGCCAAATTTCTAAACGACGCGCCACAAGATAACCGTTTTTTATTAAACGGTTTTTTTTACACTTAAAGTCTTGACTTTAGGTTCAAATGAACTTAAATTAAATATATAGAAGTTCATATGACCTTAAAAGGAGGAATTGTTGTTGACCCTACTCATCGGGTTCTTACTCATCGTCATCTTCATGCTCGCACTTGACCTCGGGGTGTTCCACCGTAAAGCGCACGAAGTCTCGCTCCGCGAAGCATGGACATGGACGTTTGTCTGGATTGGGATTGCCATCGCATTCGGAGGATGGTTGTTCTTCACGCAAGGAAGTACCGCCGCAACGGAATATGCGAGCGTCTACTTTATCGAAAAGGCACTCGCGATTGATAATGTCTTCGTCTTCTCACTTGTTTTTGCCTATTTCGCCATCCCACTCAAGTATCAACATAAGGTACTGTTCTGGGGGATTCTCGGAGCGATTTTCTTCCGCGCTGTCTTCATCGTCGCTGGCGTATCCCTTTTAGAAAACTTCGGTTGGGTCTACTACGTGTTCGGAGCGTTTCTCGTTTATACAGGATGGATGATGTATAAGAATATCGGGAAAGACGAGTCACTTGAAGAAAACAAGACCATTCGTTGGCTCGAGCGACGCCTCCCCATCACACAAGACATCTCATCCGGGAAGTTCACGAAGCGCATCAATGGGAAGTTGTTCTTCACGCCACTCTTCATCGCGCTCATCTTTATCGAATTGTCGGATATCGTCTTCGCTGTCGATTCGGTCGCTGCAAGTTTTGCGTATTCACGTGACCCGTATATCATCTTCTATGCGAACATCATGGCGATTCTCGGACTTCGTAGTCTCTACTTCGTCCTCGCCAACTTGATCGACCGCTTCTACTATTTGAAACACGGTCTCAGCTTCATGCTCGTCTTCATCGGGGCGAAGATGATTTTCGGTGATGTGTACAAGATGCCAATTTGGATGTCTCTTGGAACCATCGTTCTCGTCATCTTGATTAGCGTCCTCTATAGTTTCTACAAAACGAAACCTGGTTCTTCCAAACACGTATAATGAATCAATCAGTCCATTTCGTCGGTGTTCTTTCTTTGAAAATCGGGTAATCATTGAGGTGCACAACTACAGAAAAGGGGATTCAATATGTTTGATCGGATTGGCCTCATGAGTATCGGTCTCGTCTTCGGGATCATCCTCATGTTACTCTTCAACAACCTGTTCGGATTGGTGTTCGGTTTCGTCATTGGTGTCAGCCTCATCGCCGCCAACCAAATCGAGCGAAACAAACAAACGACATGGCATTAACCAAAAAGCACGCGCTCCCATTGTTTGAGAGCGCGTGCTTTTATGTCAAAACATTGTATACGGATTGATACTGTTGGCAGGAGATGAACTGCTATACACATAGCTGTTCCGATGCACTTCGAAGTGGAGATGATTCCCGAACGAGTTACCGGTATTCCCGACCGTTCCAATCGTTGCTCCTTTTGCTAGCGTCTGTCCTGTAACGACATTGAGGCGATCAAGGTGTGCGTATACAGTAATATATGTTTGGCCGTTCAACTGATGGCTCATCATGATGTGGTTACCGTAAGCCCCATAGTTCCGAGAAACGATGACTTTTCCATAAGCGGCTGACACGACCGGTGTTCCTCTTGGAGCAGCCAAGTCAATGCCGTTATGGAACGTGTAGCCGTACTGCCCACTCGCCGGACCATACTTTTGCGTCAACGTCCCTTTTGTCGGAATAATCATTTTCGCAGTCGATGTCGTTGAAAGCGTGGAGACACTGTACTTCTTCACATATGTACTGGATACGTAGCGGGATGTCCCGTTGAAATTGATTTTCGTCCATCCCCCGCTCACGCCGAGATATTTGAACGACTGTCCCAACTTCGCGCTACCGACGATTGCATACGTCGTGCCCGGGCCCGAACGGACGTTTAAACTGTTGGTCGTGACTTTGACATAATACGTGGTGGCGGCTTCAGCTGGGGTACCTGCCGGAGTGAAGATTCCGACTGTGAGAAGAACGGCACAGAAGAGAGAGAGCATCTTTCGTTTCATGACGTGGTAAATCCTTTCAATTATGTATTTAAATTTTTATTTTTTATATTATCTAACTGAAAAAATTTTACCACCAAAACGAACCGACAAATATGTCATTTATATTTCAAATAAAGGAAAACAAATTATAACTTACTTTCTTTATTTTTCCTTTTCAACGTACAAAAAATACACAGCCGATTTCGACTGTGTATGTCTGTTACTCACGATTTTCCTCAGCGTTCTCCTCTTCATCCTCTAAATCTTCAATCAATCGCTTCATCTCTTCAATTTCACGGCGCTGTGCCTTGATGATTTCTTCAGACAATTCTTTCACGCGTGGGTCTTCAATTTCAGCGCGTTCACTTGTCAAAATGGCAATCGAGTGGTGAGGAATCATCGCTTTCATCCAACTGACATCATCGACGGTCGTCTGGCTACGTACGAGCCAAAGCGAGGCACTGAAGACGAGAGCACTGACCCCTAGGATGATAAAGTTAACCGTTTTGTTCTTATACATCCCCCACATGAAGAGAAGCATGACGAACGCCATGACCGATCCCATGATGAGTGCCATGTACAACCTCGTCTGACTAAAGAAGATATGATTGAACTGAAACACGTTCAAATACATGAGCCAATACATAATGAAGGTCGAGACCGCAATCATGATTCCAAATTTACCGTACTGTTTCATCTTATTCATCCTTTCTTGTTATATGTATAGAAATACTTTCCTACTTTCTATTTGATAAAACCTTCTACAATTCGCTGTCTGCTCCCGTCCCGATTTTGGTACGTTTCTGCTAGGACTATTGCCTGTATAGGGATTCCTTCTCGAATGTCGTATACTTATTGTGAATGCATGTACAAATGTTCGCGAGGAGGTAGGTCCATGCGCCGATTCCATAGGATTAGGCAGAAACGCTCCGCTCGTCAAAAACAGCAACGCCACACGTTCTCCATCGCTTCCATCGTGGAAGAAGTACAGGATGCGATGTGTTATATCGATTTCTCAAGATGTCGTCTGTATTCGAATGATTCTCTTCGTCAATGGTACCCTTCGATGACAACACAATCTTTTGACACATTGGAAACATTGACTCGTTTTTTATATACCACGTTGGAACGGCACGGGGCGGATTCCGCACAAGTCATGCACCTCATCCAGGAATTGCTCGAATGTGCGACTGAAACGGATCCAAGGATGACCTCACGTCGTCTGCGCTTTGTTGACAAGACGCTACATTTGATTTTCAACTTCACGCGGACACCACGTGGCGTTTTCATCATGTGGCGCGACCAAACGGAAGCTGTCCGCTTTGAAGAACGTAAAGACAGTTTCCTTGCCGAACTGTCTCATGATTTCCGCACGCCATTGACTGCCATCCATGGCTATACGGAGCTACTCATGACACGCCATCAAGGTTCGGAAAAATCTTATCAGATGCTAACACAAGTCAAACAAGAATCGGAACGGCTGGAGCGGCTCGTCGATAATTTCCTCGATTATCAAAAAGAACGCTACACGGCTGATCAACTGACCGTGACGACGTTCGCACTCCTTCCTCTTTTAGAGGATGTCATGTCGAGCTATCAGACGACCTCTCCGCTTCATACAGTGACGTTTGAAACGAATGATGTCTTGATTCAAGCAGATGAAGAAAAGTTACGGCAATTGCTCCATAACCTCATTGGTAACGCCCTCAAGTACTCTCCTGACGGCGGGACGGTCCATACGAGAGTATTTGAATGTGCTGGCACAATCATCTTATCTGTATCCGATACCGGGATTGGAATTCCGGAAGAAGCACTTCCATACGTATTTGATGAATATTACCGTGTCGAATCCGCTGCCCACCAATCGATTAAAGGAACCGGTCTCGGTCTACGAATCTGTAAACGAATCGCCGAAGCCCATGGTTGGGGAATTCATGCGGACTCGGTATACGGAGAAGGCACCACCTTTACAATCGAGCTCCACACTAGACAGAGTTGTTCATTGCTGCCATCCCTTAAACATTCGGTTTCGTTCGACTGATTTAACTAAATCAGGCGAGAATTCTCCCTCCTCTAAGCGTCTCGGGGCGAAGCCCGGCGTAGGTGGGAGATGAATCGCCCGGTCCAAAACTCGTTTCCCCTTGTGACAGATGTGACGAACAAAGGTTCGTGATTCCGTCAGATTTTCCCTCCCCCTCCACGGGTATCGGAAGAGGAAGACACATCATGATCTTCGGAATGGAGGAGGGACGGACATGCTGAAAGGCTATACATACCGGCTCCACCCGACGCCTGCACAGGCCGAGTTCCTGGTCCGGACGATCGGCTGCGCCCGGTTCATCTACAACAAGCTGCTCGAGGACCGCATCGCCATCCGCGAGGAGGCGAAAGCGGGGAGTGGAACGAGACGGAAACCGGCGACACCCGCCTCCTACAAGCCCCTGTTCCCGTTCCTCGCCGAGGCGGACAGTCTCGCGCTCGCGAACGCGAAGCTGAACCTCGACACCGCGTTCGCGAAGTTCTTCGCCGGGACGGGCGGCTTCCCGGCCTTCAAATCGAGACGGCGGTCGCGCGCCTCCTACACGACGAACAACCAGCACGGCACGATCCGCATCGAGGACGGCAAGGTGAGACTTCCTAAAATCGGCTTCGTGAAGTTCGAACAACATCGCTCGTTTGAGGGCGTCATCCGGTCGGCGACGGTGTCGATGACCAAGACGGGCAAGTTCTTTGTCTCCCTCCTCGTCAAACAGGACGATGCACCATGGATCCCAGCCGAGAACAAGGTCGGGATCGATCTCGGTTTGGAGCACTTCGCCGTCATGACGAACGATGCGATGGTCTCGGAGAAGATCGAAAACCCACGTCTCCTTCGTAAGTCCGAGGCGAAGGTCAAGAAGGCGCAACGGGCGCTGTCGCGAAAGAAGATCGGGAGCAAGAATCGTGAAAAGACCAAATTACTTTTGGCCAAGAAACACGAAAAGATCGCCAACCAACGCAAGGACTTCCTTCACAAACTGTCAAGACGGATCGTTGACGAGAACCAAGTCATCGTCGTGGAGACATTGAAGTCGAAGGACATGATGCAAAACCATAAGCTCGCCAAATCGATTGCAGATGTCAGTTGGTACGAGTTCGTCTGGCAACTCGAATACAAGTCAAACTTCTACGGACGGACGCTCATCAAGGCAGACCCCTGGTTCGCATCCACTCAAATCTGTTCTTCTTGCGGCGTAAAAGGCGAGAAGAAGGCGATGGACGTCCGTGAATGGACGTGTACTCATTGTGGTGTTCATCATGATCGAGACATCAACGCGAGCATCAATCTATTGATGTTGGCAAACTAAAACGAATTCCTTCAGGGTGGGAACCACCCGACGAGCTTGGTCCATAACCGTGGCTGGTAAGAGCACGGTCTTCCCAAGAAGCTCCCACTTCAATTTGTGAAGCAAATAAGTGGTGAGTAGTTCACTCGGTCGAACGTTTTTGTCTTACCTCAATTTGAGAATGAAGTGTCTACCTTTTGGGAATAAAGAAGTGTCGAAGAGAGGAGGAAATGAAGATGAAACAACGTGGCTACTTATCG
This sequence comes from Exiguobacterium sp. SRB7LM, assembly GCF_015712685.1. Taxonomy (GTDB): domain Bacteria; phylum Bacillota; class Bacilli; order Exiguobacteriales; family Exiguobacteriaceae; genus Exiguobacterium; species Exiguobacterium profundum. The sequence goes on from NZ_VWVR01000006.1 coordinate 1,754,569, forward strand.
ATTCCCGTCGCGGTCGTATTTGCCGTCGTTTTCGGGCTCACCCTCGATAATTGGTGGCTCGGCATTGGAATTGGCATCGCTATGTTTTTTGCGTTTCGAGGAACAAAGAAGAAAGCGTGAAAAGATAATGAACATTTACACACCTTCAGATTGACAATTATTTGAAGACTGCTACCGTTAATGTATAGTCTATGAAAAAGGTCGTGAAGGAATGACGCTCACCGTCTTGTTGCTCAATGCTTGTGTCGCATTCACCGGATTTTATATCATCTCGAAGATTTATCATTCTTCGCTTTTTAATTCGTACCGTCTTCGTAGTTCTGTGATTGGAATACTCGCCGGTGCACTCGGGCTGTTTTTGATGTATAACGCCGTAGAAGCTAACGATATGGTCCGTGTGGATTTACGTCACTTACCGCTCGTGTTGCTTGCTTTTTATGGTGCTCGTTTTCCTTTATTCATTGCGACACTTGTCATCGCAAGTACACGATTCTTGTTCGGAATGACCGAGCAGGCCATGATTGCATTTATCGCGACGTTCATCGTCAGCATCGGGATGCTCTGGATTCATCGGCTGCTTCGGGAGCGACTCTTCTTACAGAGTATCTTTTTGAACGTATGGGCGCTCTTCATTATTTCGATTGCCGTCTATATCAATATGGGTTGGAGCACAGCCTATGTATCCCTTGTCTTGTCCATTTGGATGATTGGCATGCTCGTCGGTCTACTCTCGAGCATCCTCACCATCGACCTTGAACAAACGACCCGCCGTGCCATCGAGTACAAACAGTCGTCTGAACGAGACCATTTGACCGGTCTATACAATCGACGTGTGTGGGATCGATATACGGCTTCCATCGGGCAAGAGAATCGGACGTACAATGTACTCGCGCTCGATATCGATCATTTTAAACATGTGAACGATACATATGGTCACGGAAACGGTGATCTCGTCTTACAACAGTTCGCCAACATCTTAAAAGTCGAGACGCGTGCCCATGACACTGTCGCACGAATCGGTGGCGAAGAATTCGTCATCTTGATGTACGATTTGACGCCAGAGAAGGTAGACAAAGTGGCCAACCGGATACGAGAACGGATTGCTGCTGAACTATTCCACTTGAACGATTTTCCACCGATTCAAATCACGACGTCCGTTGGGGTCGCACACGGGACCTCGCTTCCCATCAAGCGGATGGTAGATCTCGCTGATTCGGCGCTTTATCAAGCGAAAAACGAAGGGCGTAATCAAGTTGTCATCTCAACCTATGACACACCAGAACCAATCATGACATGAATAACCCCCGCTCCTTCTCAGGAGCGGGGTTTAGTCTACTCATTTTGTAAACCGTTCAACCTCATCTGTCATGATGGCCGAAACCGTTATCGGGGGAAGGTCCTTCACGTCATTGATCGTGTAGAGCCGTGTCTCGAGCGTCGTCTGTTGTATCTGATCCCATGCTTTCGAACCGATAAATGCAGGCTGGGCGTGAATCGCCTCGGCCCGAATCGTTTCAGCGAACGAGACGGTGTCCGACTCACCCGTGAGTGTCAACACCGCAAGCCGGGCGACTGGTGCCACATCTCGCATTCGGACGAGCGTTTCACGATTGAATGAGGAGAACACGACACGGTCACCGAGTTCAAACTCGTTGACAGCAAACCAAGCGAGACGTTCGATCCCTGGATACGCATATTGATCCGTCTTCAATTCGATGTTCAGGGTGACGTTGCTTCGTTCAATCAGTCCGAGCACCTCTTCTAACGTTGGGATGCGTTCATAGCCGTCAATCTTCAACTGGCGCAACTCCTGAAGCGTCATGTCTTTCACCCATCCCGTTCCATTTGTCGTCCGGTCGACGGTTTCGTCATGAATGACGACGAGACGCCCGTCCTTCGATAGCTGTACGTCCAGCTCGATCCCGTCCACATAGGGAAGAGCTGCCTCGAACGCGGACAATGTATTTTCCGGGTAATTGGCGCTATAGCCGCGATGTGCGTAAATCAACATGTCACTGCCCCAAGGTGGAAGTCGTCTCATCGGCCGCACGCTTCAATGCTTCTTCGACCGACACCCCTTGATACAAACTTTCCATCGCGTTGACGACACTTTGACGTGATTGCGGGAACGTCGAGATGAGCGCTCCTTGTGTCGCCGGTGATGGTTTCGTCTCACTGAGTTGGTCGACCGTCACTTTCAGTTGTGGATATTTCGCCCACATTTCTTTTACGATCGGTTCATTGTATGCTTCCGGATTGATGGCGAAGTAGCCTGTGTCAACATGCCACTGTGCTTGCGCTTCCGTTGAAGCGACATACTTCATGAACTCCCATGCGCCTTCTTTCGTCTCTTCGGCAATGCCATCACCCATCCAGAGCGATGCCCCGCCGATGACGACGCCTTGACGCTCCGCTTCATTCGGTACCGGTAAGTACGATGCGCCGATTTCAAAGTCCGCGTTGTCTGCTACCGTACGGATTCCTGCTGACGAATCAAGGTACATGGCAACTTTTCCAGATTGGAATGCCGCGCGCATGTCGTCCCAGTTTTGACCGACGTTTAGGAATGTCTTCTCATCGTACATCTCTTTGATGAGATTGAACGCGTTTTGTCCTTCTTCACCATCAAACACGGCTTTCGTCGGGTCTCCGCTTCGTCCATTGTCATTGTCGACATACAGTCCACCTTGTGCGGCCAAGAGCTGTTCAAAGAACCAACCGTAGTTGAGCATCGTGAAGCCGGTCTGACCGTCCGTTGTCAACTTCTTCGCCGCCTCTTTCAACTCGTCATATGTGCGTGGTGCTTTCTCTGGATCGAGCCCTGCTTTTTCAAACGCCTCTTTGTTATAGATGAGGACCGGTGTCGAGGAGTTGAACGGCATCGAGTATTGCTTCCCATCGACCTGATAATAACTCAAGATGTTCTTTTCCCATACGCTCGTGTCAAAATCCTCTTTGTCGATGAACTCTTGAACTGGTGTGATTTTGTTCGAATCAATCATGTATTTCGTCCCGACCTCGAACGTCTGCATGATGGCTGGAGCGTCTTCCGAACCAGCGACCGCATTGAATTTCGTCAACGCTTCCTCATATGTTCCTTGGAAGACCGGTTTGACTTCATAGTCGTCTTGCGAAGCGTTGAACGCGTCGACTTGACTGTTTAAAGCCGTCTCCAAGTCCCCACTCATCGCATGCCAAAAGACGACCTCTGTCTTTCCGTCTTCTGTCGTCGCCGCGACTGGTGCCGCTTCTTCACTACCACATGCCCCGAGTAATAACACCGAACTTGCCAACCCTGCGAATAATCCTAACTTTTTCATTTGTCATATCCCCCTATTATTTGATAGCGCCTTGCGTCAATCCTTCTTGCAAGTGCTTTTGTCCTGCGAACAACAATACAAGTGTCGGAATGATAATCAAGATGACGGCCGCCATGACGACGCCCCAATCCGAGGCGACTTCGTTCGACTGAATCTGTTTGATGCCGATTTGGACCGTCCGCGCCTGTTCCGTGTTCGTGACGAGAAGCGGCCATAAGTACATATTCCAAGTCGTCAAAAAGCTATACACCGACAATGTGACGAGCGGTGTCTTCGAGACCGGCAAGACGACGTTCCAAAAGAATCGGAAGCGACTGATCCCGGCAATTTGGGATGCCTCGTACATTTCATACGGAATCGTTTTGAACTGTTGCCGAAGTAAAAACGTCCCGAATGCGAGTGCGAAGAACGGCACAGACAGTCCCCAAACACTATTCAGCCAACCGAGCGACTGGATTGTCAAAAAGTTCGGGACCATCGTCGCTTCCCATGGCACCATCATCGTCGCCAGGAAAAGCATAAAGATGAGCCCTTTTCCTTTAAAGTCGATGAAGACGAACGCGAATGCTGCAAGACTCGATAATACGACCTGTCCGACCATCACGAGGAGCGCGACAATCAAACTGTTGAGCAGGTACGTCATCATCGGGATGCGTTCGAACGCGGCCGCATAGTTTTCCAATGAAGGTTCACGTGGAAGGAGATGTCCCTGGAGCACTTCCTTCCCGTCCATCAGACTGATCGAAAACGCATAGGCGATTGGAAACAGCATGACGACGGCACTCAAGATGAGTAAGACATAGACGCCTATATTCCGTAATCTCATTGGTAATGCACCTTCCTTTCGACCAGTTTGAACTGTAGCCACGTCAACAGAAGGACGGCGATGAATAAGAGCACGGCCTGGGCACTGGCACTGCCGACGTTATAATTGATAAACGCATCTTTGTAGATGGCATAGACGATGACATTCGTCGCATTCGTCGGTCCACCTTTCGTCAATAAATCAATCTGTCCAAACGTCTGGAAGGCGTTGATCAGCGAGATGATCCCGACGAAGAAAAGTGTCGGTGACAACATCGGGATGGTGATGGCCCGAAGTTGCGTCCAATAACTCGTCCCGGCAATGTCCGCACTCTCATACAACGTCCGATCGATGTTCTGCAGACCGCCGAGTAGAATCAAGAAGGTGAAGCCGATATTCATCCAAACGGTCGCAAGTGACACGGAAAGGAGCGCATATTGTGGATCGAGGAGCCACTGTACACCACTTGCCCCCACAGCCTCGAGGAACCGGTTGAAGATACCAATCGACGGATTGTACATAAACATCCAGATGACCGATGACGCCGCGACGCTCATCCCCATCGTCGCCGAGAACGCCGTCCGAAAAATACCGATCCCTTTCAGTTTCTCATTGGCGAGGAGTGCGAGACCGAGCGCAATCAAAATCGTGAGCGGGACCGTCAAAAGGACGAATCCGACTGTCGCCTGAATGCTTTGCCAAAATGCCGCACTCGTGAACAAATTGCTATAGTGCCCGACTCCGACAAAGTCGAGTGGTGTCCCCTGTGTGTCGGTCCGGAAAAAGCTTAAATAAATCGTTCGCAACAGTGGATAGACGAGGAAGACACCAAACAAGATGATAGACGGAGACAAGTACAACAATCCGCTCGCTGCGTCAGATAGCTGCGTCCGGACTTTCTCTCTCGGTAAGGCGACCGTCATTGGAACACCTCCAACGCCTCAAACAGTTTCGGTTGTCGTGGCTCAATGCGCTGTCCGTTCGTATCAAATAGCGACATCTGTTTCGGATCCACATAACACGCCACTTTTTCGCCGACCGTGAGCGGCCATTGCCCCGGCCATTTTGCCAACCATTCATTCCCCCCGATGTCAAAAGCGAGAATTGTCTCGGTCCCGAGCACTTCAATATTCTTCAGTTCTGCGTAAAACGTCACATCTTCATCCGCCGGCTTGATTTGCTCAGGACGGACACCGAGTGTCGCCTGTGACATCTCCGTCAATGTGTTCGGATCAAACATTCGCCCGTCTGATGCCATCCAGCCTTTTTCTTGTCGTGTCACGTCGACTAGATTCATCGGAGGTGATCCGATGAAAGAAGCGACGAATGTATTCGCTGGTTTATTGTATAGGTCGAGCGGCTTCCCGACTTGTTGCACTTCCCCCTCATTGAGGAGCATGATGCGGTCCGCCATCGTCATCGCCTCGACTTGGTCGTGGGTGACATAAATCATCGTCAATCCGAGTTTGCGCTGTAACTGACGGATCTCTGAACGCATTTTTGCCCGTAGCTTCGCATCTAAGTTCGAGAGCGGCTCATCCATCAGGCAAATCGGTGCCTCGGTCACGATGGCCCGTGCTAAAGCAACACGCTGTCTCTGACCACCGGAGAGTTCGCGCGGTTTCCGTTTTAAGTAATCGGTGAGTCCGAGTGTCTCCGCCGCCTGTAGGCAGCGCTCCCGCTGTTCAAGCTTCGTCAGTCCTTTCGTATGTAGACCGAATGTGATATTCTTCTCTACCGTCATATGTGGGTAGAGCGCATAGTTTTGAAACACCATTGACAAGTGACGCTCACTCGGCTTCATCCCGTTTGCCGCCACCCCGTCGATGCGAAGCGTTCCGCTTGTGATGGATTCGAGCCCAGCAATCATCCGAAGCATCGTACTCTTCCCACAGCCGGACGGACCGACCAGTGCGAAGAACTCCCCTGCTTCAATCGTCACGTCGATGCCTCGAATGACTTCCGTCTCCCCGAATGATTTCGCCAATTGTTGAAGTTGTATCGATTTCATGCTAATTCCTCCTTCTGACTTTGCACGTGCCAAAGTCGTTCATCCCCGGTCGACACGGCGAATGCCCCATGATCGAGGGCGCGATGCACGTCAATCGGTTGACGAATCATGCCACCTGTCACAATCGGAAAGGAGACTTCCCGAGAAATCTTCTCGACGACGCTCGGAATCAGCCCCGGCATGAGTTCAATCGCATCCGGTTGTTGAGCCTCGGCGAGTTTGAGTCCGCTCGTGACGGCATCCGAGTCGACGAGAAAGAGTCGTTGTACCGTCAACAGTCCCGCTCGCTTTGCATGCTGGAGAACTGACGCTTTCGTCGTGACAATCCCGTCGGCACCGACACGTTTGGCGAGGTAATCGATCCCGTCCCGATCGAGACTGATTCCATTGATTCGCTCGGCGTGGAGGAAGACCGTTCGATTTTCTCGTTTTAAGTGCGCCACATAACGATCGAGCGTGCTGAGCGTTCCCATCATGAGAAACGTCGTCGTCACATCCGTCCGTAAAAACGCCTCGATTTGTTTTGGACTTTTAATGGAGGCAATCATCCGTTCTTGTCCGATTCGTGCAATCGCATCATTCACTTGAATCATCCTCTCTTCAAAAAAGGACCAACAGAAACGACACGTCATCGACGTACGGACTTCTGTTGGTCTCTCAAAGGTTCTACCGGTAACTATTCACTTGGAGTGAGGGGGTCTCACAGCTCTTATCGTAACGAATGATTGTAAAGCTATGATAAAGGAATCGCTAAGTTTCATGAAGAGAACGTAAAAAAAACGATTCATGGGGAATCGGTCAACGTCTGTTCGGCTTTTGCTAAGATGTCGACTTTCACGTCATCATCCCGCCCTTGCCAATTGCGGACCATCATCTTCATCCGCTGGTTTTTCGAGAATCGTTCTTCGTGACGATTGATGAATCGCCAATAGAGGGCGTTGAACGGACAGGCGTCGTCTTCTGTCGTGTGTTTCGGGTTATATGGACAATCTCGACAGTAGTCACTCATCCGGTCGATATATTTTCCCGAAGCGACATACGGTTTTGTGGCGAGCTTTCCACCGTCCGCATGAAGGGCCATTCCAAGAACGTTCGGTAAGACGACCCAGTCATAGGCGTCGATATACATCTCGTTGAACCAGTCGCTCGTCTGTTGCGGTGAAATCTCGAACAATGTCGCATAATTTCCGAGCACCATCAGCCGTTGGATATGATGATTATGAGCATGAGTGACGACCGACTTCAAACTTTGATACAGACAGTTCAAATCCGTATTCGCGTCCCAGAAGAAGGACGGTAAGTCGCGTTCATGCTTGAACGTGTTCACATCTTCATAACCGGGCATGACAGCGAGGTAGACGGCGCGCATATATTCTCGCCATCCGAGAATTTGCCGGACGAATCCTTCAATCGATGATAGCGGTGCATCCGCCTGACATGCCGCATCAACGACTTCTCGCGGTGTCAGTAGACCGATATTGATGGCAGCTGACAACAGGCTGTGCGACATCTCGGGTTCATCCGTCATCATCGCATCTTGATACGGACCGAACGTCTCAAGACGCTCTTCTACGAACCATTTTAGCGCACGTCTCGCCTCATGATGTGTGACCGGCCAATGGAACGGGGTCACCTCTCCTGGATGCTTCGAAAACGTTGCCTCGACTTTTTCGATGACGTCTTTCGTGATCGAATCTGGACGGAAATGGATGGCAGATGGAAACGATAGTCCTTCTTTCGGTGGTTTTCGGTTATCCGTATCAAATGACCATTTTCCACCGCGAGGCTTCCCGTCTTCGAGTAATACGTCGAATCGCTTACGCATGTAACGATAAAAACGATCCATCCGCCACGGTTCATTTCCGAGCGTCTCGGTCGCTTCCTCTTTTGATAAGTAGAAGAGCGGGACATCCGTATGTTCGACAAGGTGATGTTTCTTACCGAACTGTTTCAGTTTTTTCGCCATCGGTTCGTCCGTGACGGCGGTGATATGAATTTCGTCCGGATTGTACTGTTTCACATGGTTGTCCCACGCCTCTTGGAACGAATCCGCTTCGTGGTAATCTACGGTATATCCTTTATCACGCAATTCTTCCGCAAAGTGGCGCATCGCAGAGAAGATCAGGACGAGCTTTTGTTTATGGTACGGACGCCACGATGCGCGTGATGTCGCCTCAATCATGACGATGACGTCATCTTCTTTCATATCCTTCAACATCGCAAGTTCGTGCGAGAGTTGGTTGCCGAGTATCCAAAATGAACGCATGTTGTTGACTCCTTTGTCTCATCGATGTGCTACAATCGAGCTACTTTCGAAGTGAGGTGATGATGTGTTACCACAAGTGCTACTGAAATGGATTGACAGTCAATACGAGAATCCAAGGGGTCCCGTCGGAAAGTATATCGGGGAAAAGATGGTACGCCAACACCGGGTCGAAGTCGAATGGACGATTGAACAGTTAGACATTCAACCTGGTACAACCGTTCTAGAGCTCGGGTGCGGGGCCGGCGATGCGATGGCGACCATCCTTCAACGACATCCTGACGTACATGTCATGGGTCTCGACCGTTCGAAGACGATTCTCGATTCAGCACGACAGCGTAATCATGCTTCGATGCAAACAAAACGGGCAAAGTTGATTCAAGGAGATTTGCATCAATTTGAGATGATGGACGCATCCGTCAATCACGTGTTCAGCGTTCACACACTATATTTCTGGAGAGATGTCACGACCGTTCTGTCTGAAATCGAACGCGTCTTGAAACCGAATGGCACATTTGTCATCACCTACTGTGACGGGAAAGGTGATGTCGAATGGAACGACATCTCCGATATGATTCGGAATCAATTTATCCCCGCAGCGGTGAGTCTCGGATTCAAGGATGTATCGGTACAACGTGGACCGGACTCCCGTGATTATCATACGGTCGCCGTTACGGGCTGCAAACCGAACTCTTAATCACTACCCGTTTTTCATTCGATCCTTTCACGCCAATCGGTTCGTTGGTGCTGAATGCGAAAACAGAAGGCTAAACCAATCGTAATCCATCGGTTTAGCCTTCTGACGTTATTTATAAAACTTGTACGTGTTCTTCCCGCTCGATTTAGATTGATAAAGTGCAATGTCTGCCTCTTTCAACAATCGACCGAGGTCCGCCTGTTCGTCGGAATCATATTGAGCGATGCCGATGCTCGCTGATAACGGGAGATGGTCGTCCCATTCTTTCAATACAGACAAGATTTGTTCAGCATACCCAATGACAGTCTCTTTTGATAACGCATGTGCGATTTTTATAAGGAATTCATCCCCACCTAAGCGATACACTTTTGAATCAGGAACCGGCTCCATCAAACGTCTCAGACGAAGCGCCACTTCTTTCAAGACAAGGTCTCCTTCATCATGACCGAGTGTATCATTCACCCATTTAAATCCATCTAAATCGATGAGGAATAATGCCCCTCCTTGATTCGGATTCGTCTCAAAGTAGTTGTACAGATAATGTCGGTTATAAAGATTTGTCAGTTCATCCCGTGAGGCACGACGTTCGAGCTCTAAATAGTAACTGAACATCCGAACCACACGCTTCAACAAGCGGACACTTTTCGAATCGTACTGGGCGCTTTTATGATTGGCGACACAAAGCGTACCGAAGATATCCCCGTTCTTCGTCAGAATCGGGATTCCCAAATACGACTTGATGTTCACTTCGCGCAGTAATGCCTGAAGTCGCGTCGATTCAATCTGCGATTCGATGTCTTCATACATCAAAACTTCTCGTTGATTGAAATCGATTCGATTACATACCGTATCCTTCAAATCAAAGGACATGCCTTCTTCAAGTAGGATAGGAGAATCTTTTGAGGACAGTTTGAGTATATGTTGGGTGTCATTCTCAATTGACGTGAGATAGACTAGTTTATCTGGTACTATTTCTTTTGCTAACTCAATCAAGTCAATCGCTAGCTCATCGAAATTCCGATACATTTGAAACTCATATGAGTGCATATGGCACCTCCACGCTAAAAATCATCCACACTCATTATATCGAACAGTTTGGTCTTTCCCTGTACCGATATATAAAAAATACCTCACGACGTCCATCGCGTCGTGAGGTATTGAATAGCGTCCTGATTGATTCATTCTTACAGCGAACTCTTCACACTCGAAGTGAGCGCTGCATCGAATCGTGCCGTGATTTGATGCGGACGGGTGATGGCTCCCCCTACAACGACCGCGTGCGTTCCTAAATCCATACAACGCTTTGCCATCTCAGGTGTCAAAATATTCCCCTCGGCCACGACCGGCTGTGTCACGTGGTCTAACACATCTTTTAAAAACTTGAAATCATCATGGTAGAGAAGAGATCCTTTCGTTTCGTCTGTATATCCGTGCAAAGTTGTCGAGATATAGTCGAAACCAAGGCGATCCGCCTCAATGCAGTCCTCGAGGGTCGCGCAATCAGCCATCAACAATTGATTCGGATAAATCGAGCGGATAGCGTGAACCAGTTCTTGGAGTGACAGGTTTCCCGGACGAGGACGCTTTGTCGCGTCGAGCGCGATGGCGTCCACACCGACTTCCATCAATTCCTCGATTTCTTTCATGGTCGCTGTGATGAACACGTCACTATCTTCATAGTCACGTTTGACGATACCAATAATCGGAACAGTCACGTGTTTTTTTATCTCTTGAATATCCCTCGCTGAATTGGCTCGAATTCCTTTGGCGCCACCTTGAACGGCCGCAATAGCCATCCGTCCCATAATGAATTCACTATGGAGCGGTTCACCTTCTAAAGCCTGGCACGAAACAATCAATCCAGTCGGTAACGTTATCATAATAGTTATTCACTTCTTTCTTTTAAACGATCAAGCGCTTTAAGTGTTTGTAAATAATGCGCTTTTAATGCTTCATTCGTCTCCATCAATGTCTTCGTCACCGCGTCGGCTGTGAAGAGAAGTGGGAGTTGTGTATTAATCAAGAATGCCTCACCGGAGGCACCGGCAGTCAACAACCGATAGTCGACAAGTTCAGCAAGTGGTGAATGTTGATAACCGACGAATGCAACTGTCGTACACCCCGACTCTTTCGCGAGTTGCATCGCCTGGACGACTTCTCGACTTTCTCCACTATTCGAAAAGGCAATGACTACGTCTTCTGACGTGACAATCGATGCGTCCATGACCATGCTGTGACTATCGAAAGCGGTAGTCGCCAGCAATCCCATTCGTCTCAATCTGTATTCCATTTCCTGTGCCACCAGTCCGGCATTGCCTAATCCGTATAAGTGAACGGAGCGGCTCGATGTAATCTCCTTACAAATCGCAAGTAGTTCATCCTGATCAATTAAATGAGCGGTCGTCTGAATCAATTCAATGTATGACCGCTGCATCGGTTCGAGTGAAGTCGTTTGGGGCAAATTCGTTTCCGTCAACGTCTTTTGCATCATGAGCTTCAGTGAACTATAACTTCCCACTCCGATTTTTTTGCAAAACCGCGTGATTGTCCCTGGTGAAGTCGCAATCGCATTTGCTAAATCGGTAATGTTCATTTCGATTGCCTCATTCATGTTCGCCATTAAATAATCCGCAATCTTTTTCTCACTGTCTGTCATTTCTGAATACACGTGCTTCATTTGCTCCCACACGGTTCTTCCCTCCAACACATTCGTTATTCGCCCCGGCCTAACGCCTCTTGGACTTCATTCTTAATAATTGTAACAGAAGGACCGTAGATTACTTGAATTCCATTCCCTTTTTGAACCACCCCGTGAGCGCCCGTCTCTTTCAACAAGTCTTCACGAACATGTTGATTGTCATTGACGGTGACGCGGAGGCGTGTCGCACAGCAGTCGACCGTCTCAATATTGTCATCGCCACCTAGTGCCGCAATGATAGCGGTCGTGCGATCCGATGCCGCAACATCTGCTGTTTTCGCTGTCTCATCTGATCGTCCCGGTGTCATGAAATTGAACTTCGTGATGAGGAAGCGGAACGTTACGTAGTAGAGCAAGAACCAGAAAGCACCGATGACGGGTACGAGCATCCAGTTCGTCTTGTCATTCCCTTGTAAGACTCCGAATAAGATAAAATCGATGAACCCACCAGAGAACGTTTGACCAATCGTAATCTCAAAGATGTGAGCCATCATAAAAGCCAGTCCATCAAAGATAGCATGTACTAGATAGAGGACTGGTGCGACGAACAAGAATGCGAATTCGAGTGGCTCTGTGATTCCCGTCAAGAAAGAAGTGAGTGCTGCCGAGAATAAGAGCCCGAATACGACTTTCTTTTGCTCAGGCTTTGCACAGTGATACATGGCAAGTGCTGCACCGAGAAGACCAAACATCATCGTGATGAATCGACCCGACATAAATCGTGCTGTTCCTTCATAGAACTGTGTCGTGTTCGGGTCAGCCAACTGCGCGAAGAAAATTTTTTGTGTTCCTTCGATCAATGTTCCGTCAATGACCATCGAGCCCCCGAGCCCAGTGGTCCAAAACGGAATGTAGAAGATATGGTGCAACCCAAATGGTCCAAGCATCCGAAGGACGAACCCATAAATGAATGTTCCGATATATCCTGTTTTTTCAACGAGACCACCTAATGAGAAAATCCCGTTCTGCACCGTCGGCCAGATGAAGTAGAGCCCAATCCCTACACCAATCGCAACGAATGACGTGATGATTGGGACAAAACGTGATCCGCTGAAGAACCCGAGGAACTGTGGAAGCACTTGCTTGTTGTAGCGGTTATGCAAGAGCGCCGTGACAATCCCAATCAAGATCCCACCGAACACACCAGTTTCAAGCGTTTGAATTCCGAGCGCCATCCCTTGACCGGCACTCGCTAAGTTCGTTTCCATCAACTCTCCAGTAATCTGAAGCATTGCGTTGATGGTCGCATTCATAATCAAATACCCAAGCATCGCCGCCAATCCGGCCGTTCCTTTATCAGACTTCGCGAGTCCGACAGCGACACCGATGGCAAACAACACAGCCAAGTTCGCGAATACGATCGAACCGGCAGCCGCCATAATGGTGAATAGATGTTGCAACCAGTCGATGTCGAGGAACGGGTACGCTTGCACCGTATTCGGGTTAGACAAGGCGCCCCCAATTCCTAACAGTAGTCCAGCGGCCGGTAAGACAGCAATCGGCAACATGAACGATTTCCCGAATTGTTGCGCTCGTTCAAAGAGACGTGACATGAATAAATCCTCCTTAAAATCATTTTCACCTGAATCATAATATGAAAAATATTTTTATGCAAGCGTTTACGGTAAAAAAGATTTTAAAAAGAGTGACCTCGTTTGGTCACTCCAGATTACCCTCGACTTTTCCGCGTCAACGTCAATCCACCAAATCCACTGATGACAGCGATGTAAAATCCTAAATCATAGAACCAGCCGGTATTGTTCACTTCATACACACGATACGTATCATTGAATAATCCTAAAATGAGTGAGATCGGTGCAATCCATCCGTGCCAAATACCCCAGAAAAAACCTGCCGGATCCGTCGTGTACGTCCCGTCACCCGGAACACAACCTCCGAGTAGTGTAACAAGTGTCAGCATGATGAGTATGATTCCAAATCGTTTCATCTTTCATCCCTCCTATAATGGGTATTCCCGTTTCTCCTAAAAAAAGCACTGACAAACGTCAGCGCCAAAGTTGAACCGTATTCGCAAACTCGATATCTGTCGCCAATTCACCGTCAAGTGCATGAAGATCGAAATCTTCCCCATCGAGCCATTTTTGGAAGTCGAAGATGACCGGGTCACGGTCTCCACCGAGCGCAAACCAGGTCTCGAGCGTTTCAGGGAAATAAGCAGCCGTATGAATCGTTCCCGCCCAACTCTTGTACAATTCTGAAAAGACGCCCTTGTCGGTGTCGTTCATGAGACGGAATGCGCTCTCCGCATCTTGAATCAAGTGTTGCACGACTTTGATTTCCATCATGCGACGAGTCGAATCATCAAGATGATAGCGATTCTCGTGTTGGAGTAGTTCAAAATGGTTTGTACAGATATTCGATTCCCGTACTTGGATGTCTCGAGGCGTCGCCTCGATTACACGTGTTTTCGATGATTTGTCATGGACGACGTATGTGAATGACCCGCGATGCGGAATCTCTTTTAATAAATCGACTGCTTCTTCCACCGTCGCACATGTTTCTAGAATGATTCGTCCAATCATTTGACAGACAAACCCGTCCCCGGGTCGACGACGATTGATGAAATTGTAGCCCATGGCAAGTCCTTTTTCATTCATTCCGTCCATACGTCCGGTGACACGAGAGACCGGTCCGATGACCGCATACCCGTCATCCGGTTGAAAGACGTTGTATCGACCGTCATACGTCATCGGGTGATAATCGTAATTCCGAACGAGAAAGTTATCCCCCGTCAAAATCGAACAGCCGCTGATTGGATTGTTGACTCGAAAATGTCCGAAATGAAGTAACGTGTCATTGAGCGACAGCTTCAGCTCATCTTGTAACCCAATCAACTCTTCCCAAATCTTTGGAGCAAATTCATCGAAGGCAGCCTTTGCCTCAGTGGCATCAATCTCAAATCGCGGAACGCGTAGTTTCCACTGATCCGTCCGATTTTCGAGCAATTGACTGCGCTTAATATATTTTCCTTGAAATCGTCCGAAGTCATAATGACTTCCCCGAAACTGTGTCAGTTCACTAGAGAATTGTTGCATGAAAAAACCTCCCTTGCGCCCATTATAGCGGACGCACGAGAGGTCTGTCTGAAGTGAGACTGTTTATAACTTGAACTGTTGACTCATTCGTTGCATGTCCTCTGCCGTGCTCGACAAATCTTTTACGAGACGATTCATCGTCTCACTCGTCGCCGACATCTGTTCCGTCGAAGCAGCCACTTCCTCATTTCCGGCCGTACTTTCTTCTGAAATCGAAGCAATTTCAGACAGTCCATGTTGAATGTGGTCCTGGTTCGTCTTCACTCGATCGAGTTGGCCACGCATCGAACTCGTCAATTGTTGCATGTGACGAACGCTCTGTTCGATTTCAGTGAACGCACGCTTCGTTGATTCAAGTGTCGCTTTCCCTTCCTCTGCAGCCGTCATGCTCTCTGTAAAGGTTTGACCGAGCGCAATCGAGTTTTGTTTGACGCTTCCGACGATTTCCGAAATTTCACTGACAGACTCAGCGACACTATCCGAAAGTTTCCGAATCTCCGAGGCGACGACGGCAAACCCTTTTCCGTGTTCACCGGCCCGAGCCGCTTCAATCGCTGCATTGAGTGCAAGCAAGTTTGTCTGTTGTGAAATTTGACGAATCATCGTGACCAGTTCCGTCACCTCGTCCGCTTGTTGTTCAAAGTCGCGGACTTGTCCTTGTGATGTTTTCACTTGCGCATGAATGTGAGTCATTTGATTGACGGCACTCTCCATGTAACGTAGACCATCCATCGTCACCCGACTGACGACTTCCGCCTGCTCACTCACTTGTTCTCCGTCTGATGTCGTTTGCTCGACAAGTGTCGAAAATTCATTCATATGTCCGTAAAGACGCATCGTCAAGACACTTTGATTCTCAACACCGCTTGCGATTTCTTCCATCGTATAGGCAATTTGGCGAGAGGCATCATTTACCTCTTCTGAGATACCTGAAACGTTGCCACTCTCATCCCGTACCGTCTGTGCCGACGTTTGAATGCCGGAAATCAAATCTTTTAACATATGTGTCATCTTATCCATCGATACCGTCAGACGTTTGATTTCGTCATTAGATTTTAACTTAATACCTTCAACCGCAGTCGTCGCTGTCGCCAAATCACCTTCAGCAATGGATGTGGCCACACGTTCTAGCGCTTGAAGTGGACGCAATTTCCAGCCAAGATAACGCCAGATGATGATTCCCGAAACGACAAGGAGCACGAGTAAACCGATTAAGATTGGAACTAAACTCTCTTTTAAGACATCTCCTGTAATCGCGGAGACCTCAGTAGCAGCTTTATCAATTCCGAGTACCCCAACTACCTCGTTCCCTTGTTTAATCGGGACGAGCACCGTCACATACTTCCCGTACTCCGGATCATCGATGACATCTGTCGTGACCGTCTCTCCTTTGAATGCGGCCGTTGCTCCTTCATACGTCATCGCTGTAGTCGGAGACCCGATTTCTGCGGCATCCGCCTCGCTCAATCCGTCCACGATCATTCGAACTTCCTCACCCTCTGTGGCGATCGTGTATACATACATCGCTCCAATTTGCTGACGATATGCATCTAAATATTCACGAAACTGCTCATACTGCTCATTTTTTGACGGATTCGTTACGAAGGATGCATAGGCATCGACATCCAATGATTCACTAATCCGTTCACCATCTTCAATTAACGTCGCATGTAACGTACTGAGTACGGAATGCTTCGTACTGAAGTATTGCACTACTCCAAACAAAATGATGAGCAACGTGACGAAGACCAACATTGATGCTAGAATGCGCGTCTGTAACGACTCTGATTTCTGTTTCATCTCAAAATTCCTCCATTCTCTCCTTACTCTTTTTATCGGATAGAATAGACTTATCTCCACAAAAAAACAGGCGATTTTCGACAACATCGCCTGTTTCTTATTCACCATTTGTCGAATTAATGACTTCGAGTGGTATCGTGATTTCCGATTCACCTTCTTCAACGAGATGGAAGAGTGGAAGTGTCTCTGATACGAACAGATCCGGGTCTACGTCCGTCTGATACTCATACGTCCGAATATCCTCTTCACGCTCTGCAATCAGTTCACCAAACGGAATCGCAACGCGTTCGCCTTCGACCTCATAACTCATGACCGTCGTCGGATCAAGACGACGATTTTCGAGCATTCGAATCGTGAAGAGCATCGTCGTGTTATTCGTTCGCTCAAGAGAAACGGCGATTGCATCGGACTGTCCTGCACGTTTATCAATCATCGTTTCATCCACATTTTGTTCGTAAACGACGTTCTCTTCACTCGACTCTTCTGTCTGGAGCTGCTGACAACCCACAATCGTCATCAAGCCAACTAATAATACAATGACTAAAGCACGCATCCCATTTCTCCTTACTTCAAGGCGAAAGTGAGTTCTGCTTCACAAGCAACTTCTCCGTCGACCGTGGCCACGGCACGTCCTTTACCAATTGGTCCACGAATTTTCATGATTTCTACCTCGAGGCGAAGTTGATCACCCGGGACGACTTGGCGTTTGAAACGGCAGTTGTCAATCCCTGCAAAAAAGGCGAGCTTGCCTCGATTCGATTCGTCTTTCAACATTGCAAAAGCACCGACTTGTGCGAGTGCTTCAACAATCAAGACACCTGGCATGACATTATAGTCTGGGAAATGCCCGTTAAAGAACTCTTCATTCGCCGTGACATTTTTTAATCCAACAGCACGCTTCTTTTCCTCGACTTCAATAATTCGATCAATTAACAGAAACGGGTATCTGTGTGGGATTACTTCTTTGATTTGCTCAATTGTATACATCCATCCACCGCCTTTAAGAGGTTAGCCAAAAATCGGTGATATGGCGCCAGGTCTCGATGTCAAATACATCTTTCCAATCGCCTCCGCCAATGACGCTATATCCGATGACCGCTCCGAGGGCGAGCATCGCGATTGCCAACACTAAAACAACGAGCACGCGCAGTAAAATCGGGAATCGACGATGATTCGATAATCGCGATTGCTTTTTCTGCTTCGTCTCTTGTTCTGGTGAACCTTTTTGTTCTTCCGAACTCGTCTGTTCATCGTTCGCCACGTCCAACCATCCTTTCAGCTAAAATGATTATATCATATTAGTACCTGGTATTAAAATGCGTAAATTGCTACCTTTTTAGTGTACCCTATGCAGAAAAGTCGAACAAGCATCCTTCCCTGATAGAAGTCGAACGATTTATTTCTTTCCCTTCAAATATGCTACGCTTAGACTATTCAACGTCAGGAGGTTTGTCTATGTGGAATGAATTTAAAAAATTCGCAATGCGGGGGAACGTCATCGACTTGGCGATTGCTGTCGTACTCGGTGCAGCGTTCACTGCAATCGTGAACTCACTCGTCAACGATATCTTTATGCCGCTTCTCGGAATCATTATTGGAGGAATCGATTTTTCTAGCTTAAAAGCAAGTGTACTCGGAGTGGACGTGTTATATGGCAATTTTATTCAACAGATTGTGTCCTTCTTCTTGATCGCCATCGCCCTCTTTTTGATTGTCAAAGTCATCAATCGTTTACAGCGTGAAAAAGAAGTGGAGGAAGCTGCTATTCCGACACCAACGAAAGAAGAGCAACTGTTGACAGAGATTCGTGATCTGCTAAAAAATCGTTCTTTATGAATGCGAAGGCGCCCGACTACTGTCGTGGCGCCTTTTCAATGAGGTGACGCACGCGTTGGACCGCATTCGTCAGCAACGGAGCTGCTTCCCAAATCGCTTCTTCTAACGTCATGATCCGAGACACGATTGGAAAAATGGCGACGATGCCGGACTCCATATGCGATGTGTAATCGGACTGTCCGGTGAAGACGAGGGTCGGGACCCCATGCGTATTCGCAAGGCGTGCCAACCCATACGGTGCCTTTCCCTCAAAGCTTTGCGCGTCAAATTTACCCTCTCCTGTAATCAGCCAATCTGCTTTTTCTAACTGTTCTTCGAGCTTAGACCAACTGACCACTTCTTCGATGCCACTCACGTAGATTGCACCAAGCTGCAATAGCGCAAAGCCGATGCCGCCAGCCGCCCCTGCTCCAGGAAGTGCTCTTCTATCCACTTCAAAACAGTTCGCGTAGTGATCGAGGATCCGGTCATATCGCTTCACTACATCTGCCGCCAATCCTTTCTGGGGTCCGAACACATAGGCTGCTCCGCTTCCACCAATCAATGGGTTCTGTACATCGGAAGACATTCTCCATACGACCTCGCGCGCACGCGGATGAAGACCGGACCAATCAATTGATGCCACTTCTTCTAGTCGATGGGGAATGGTCGATAACACAGAGCCGTTCGCATCAAGAAAACGAACACCTAACGCTTCGAGCAATCCTTTCCCACCATCCATCGTTCCGCTCCCTCCGAGCCCGATGGTGATGATCTTCGCCCCACGCTCTAGCGCTTGAACGATCTGTTGACCGACTCCGACTGAACTGTAGCGCCACGGATCGACATGAGCGAGGAGTGTCAATCCTGCTGTTTCCGCCACTTCGATTACCGCGTGCCTCGTTGACGGCTCGAAACCAAAACGTGCAACGCGCTGTATTCCATCCAAGCACACGACATTTTCTTCTATAATGGTTCCTTCTGCATGTGTCGCAATCCAAGCATCCAAAAAACCTTCTCCTCCGTCAGAGATCGGTATGATGGTGACCTCATGCCCTTCAAGCGCACGAAGGACCGCTTGATTTGCTTCCATACTCGAAAGTGAGCCTTTGAATGAATCCATCGCGACTACAATCCGCATTGATGCTTCTCCCCCTTTGTCTATAAAAAAACCGCTTCTCGGCTCGAGAAGCGGTATGCGTTATGGACGTAACGCCGTGACAAGCCCCATCATCTGATCGCTCATCGACATCGCCCGTGAGTTCATTTGATATGCTCGTTGTGTGATTGTCATATCAGTCATCTCTTTCGTCAAATCAACGTTCGATGACTCGAGTGTCCCTTCAATCAATAGATTTCCGAGTGGACGATCGACTTCGGTCTCCAAATCCGCTTCGAACACGTTATCACCGAGCGGACGTAATTCCGACGTATTGCGGACTTCTACGATGTCGAGACGTCCGAATTCTTGTTCAACGCCATTCACACTCGCAACGACCACACCGTCTTGACGAATGCGCTGATTCGTCGCATCGTTCGGCATCGTGATTGGATTACCGTCATCTCCAAGAAGCGGATTCCCGTTCACATCAACGAGCGTCGTCTCGTCACCGACTGACAATTGCATGTTTCCACTTCGAGTCACCCCGACACCGTTCGGCGTGTCCACGACAAAAAATTGACGGCTCGCCTTTAAAAAGACGTCCAATCCACGATCTGTCGTACGTACTTGTCCGATATTGAACTGCTGTGTAATATCGGCGACATGTCCCCCGACTCCAATCCGAATCCCGTTCGGTGTGTCTCGACCGACTTCGAATTCAGGACGCGGTTGGTTGTTATACGCCTGCGACAATAGCGAAGCAAAATGCCCCTGTTGACGCTTAAAGCCGACCGTATCGACATTTGCGATATTGTGACCTGTCACATCTAATTGACGCTGAAGTTGAGACAGAGAGTTGACCGAGTTATAAATGGACTGCATGGTGTTCCTCCTTAACGAATACGAGCGATTTCGATTGCCCGCTCGGCACTTTTATCATACGCTTGGACGACCTTTTGATTCGCCTCAAACTGACGATACGTCATCATCAAGTCTGCCATCGTCTGGTCGAGGTTGACGTTCGCTTCTTCAATAAATCCTTGTAGTACTTCGACCTGGGCCGGCGCCGGGGCATCACCCGTCACACGCCAGTCATTGCCGACTTGTTCAAGAGTCGTCAAGTCATCGATTTGGTAGGCACCAAGAGTCGCCACGTTTTGTCCAAGCGATGTGATGACGCCATCTTTCCCAACTTGAAACTCACTCGATGGTAATTGGATTCGTTCCCCTTCATCAGAAAGGATATATCCGCCGTCCGCAGAACGAAGGAAGAGCGTCTCATCGATCGAGAAGCGTCCATTTGTCGTATATAACGTCTCGCCGCCTTGTTCGACTGCAAACATCGGGGCTCCCGCAAAATCAGTAGGTGCCTTTAAATACAGGTCGGTCGGGCTACCGGATTCTGTGATACTCCCAGCTGAGAATCGGGGCATTGTTTCTTGAAGATAGACGCCCATTGATAGGGTACCTACTTCTCCCTTCACGCGCGATTTCGCGTTATCCGGATTGCTGACTTGTGCAAGAAGCATCTCCGGAAACGAACGTACCACGCCATCAGACGCTTTGAAGCCTGGTGTTCTCACATTACCAAGGTTGTTGCTCAAAATCTCTTGTTGGCGTTGCAGGGCATTCATCGCTCCCGCTGCTGTATATAATCCGCGTAGCATAATCGTCTTCCTTTCATCCTATAACATGATTCACTCTCTATATCGTACCAAACGAGCGTGACATTCACCGTTTTTTCAAAAAAAGTTCATCCCATAAATTAGGATGAACTCTCTTCATTGACATGGTCGACCATCGGTAACTCGACAATCATCGTCGTTCCTTCTCCTAGTTGAGATTGAACAGAGATGGTACCACCGTGCAGTTGAACGATTTCTTTACAGATTGCTAAACCTAATCCGGTTCCACCAATGCGTTTACTTTCTTCCGATGCCGAACGATAAAATTTATCAAAGATTCGTGTTGCATCTTCTTCCGAAAGTCCTAACCCTTCATCCGTGATCCCGATTTGAATCGTGTCATCTTCACACGTGACATCGACTGTCACATTCCCACCGCGTGGAGAATACTTGATGGCATTGTTCAAGATGTTCGAGAATACTTGACGTAATTGGGCCGGATCTCCCGCGACGAATAGCGATTCATCACAATCAAAGTGGAAGAAATGATGCTCCGTCGACCCTGCGTGGATTTCGAGTAGATCTGATAATAAATCATATAGACTCTCTACTTTAAAGTCAGGTACGCTCATACCCGCCTCCATTTTTTGAACATCTAGCAAGTCACTCACGAGTCGTTCGAGCCGCTTTGTCTCACTCGCAATCATGTCTAAATAGCGCTCTCGCTTCGTGTTTTCCAATTGACGACTTTTGAGCAGTTCTGAAAAACCAAGAATCGAGGTAAGGGGCGTCCGAAGCTCATGTGATACTGTCGCTACAAGCTCTGTTTTCAAGCGATTGATTTCTGTTTCCTGGGTAATATCTCGTGAAACGAAGATGACACCTACACGTTCATTTTGAAGATCAATCGGTTCGGCGTACATGCGAATCGTTTTCTGACCCTCATGCATCGTATACGTGAACGCTTCGTCGAACATACCTTCTTCTTTAGCACGCTTCGTGAAGCGATTCAGTCCCTCTTGATCATCAATCTGGTTCATGAACATCGGGTAATACATCGCAATCGGGTATAGACTGCCCCGTTCTGTTGATGGAATCGGATGTTCATATAACTCAAAGAGCGCACTGTTCCCAAAGCGTTCATTCGTCTTGAGTTCCGTGTAGACGATAGAATCGCGCATCGTGTGCAAAATTCGAGCGGTCTTCTCTCGTTCGAGATTCACTTGATCTTGTTGGCTCCTAAGTGAGGTCGCCATCTCATTAAACGCTTTCGACAGTTGTCCGACTTCGTTTTGTAGCGGTTTAATCGGGATGAGCGTTGCACTCGGATTACTCGCAAGTCGCTCACTGTTAACCATCAGCGTCTGCAGTTGATTGGTCAACCTTAAAATATATGGCTGCAACCCGACAAACAATATGAACAATGCCCCGAGTAGAATCAAAAGCCACATCCATTGGGCTTTCACCAACTGTTTTGACAGCGCATCTCGCAATTCACTTTCTTGAAAATCAAGATTTTGTCGATAGTCGGTAAAGACCGACTCCATATCGACGATGCTCGCGCTCATATCGGCAGCACTACTTGAGTTCAATTTAAATCGCGTCTGAGTCGACGTTTCATTTTTCGGCATGAATTGCCCGACCGTACGCATTTGCAGGAAGGATTCATCAATTTCTCCTGCCTGCTTCGCAACCACATATTCTTCAAGTGCCGGCATGACGCGTGTTGTATAAATGGAGAAGAGAAGTCTCGCATCCTCTGCGAACTGTACTTCTTCCGCGTTTCTTGCTTGTGTCTCGAACCAGGTCGTTTGCTCGTCGATGTTCGTTTGAGCTGTTCTTACTTCTTCTAATAGCGCACGTTCTCCTAGCAGGACGTGCCCTCGTAATTCATATTGCATCGATTGCCACGTTTCAAACAGGTCTGTCGCCCGTGCACGTTGCTCACTGATTCTTTCTAATTTTACGGTCGTCTCTTGAATCGATTGCTGTGTATAAAAATAGGTTCCAATTGACGTGAGCGTCACTAAGGCAATCAATATATAGAAAATTGTCATAACTTGTCGACTAATGCGTTGTTCAATCCAACGTTTCATGGAATGCCTTCTTCCTTCACTCTTAGAATGCTTCACCTCGTACGGTGAATGACTTTTTCTGTTCAAACAAAAAAAGTTCGGGTACGATGATGAGACGGAGAGTCACTTCAAAAATCCATTCACCTAATAGGAAGAATAACGGAAGGACCTCACAAGAAACTCACAAAGATTGAAGGGAATGTGCACATGACGCGTAATCGAATGACGTTTATCTTCATCCTTGTGATGTTGATTGGCGTCAGTCTCACTTTATTGATTCGACATCAGTCGATTAATCCAACCGTCACCGTTGACAAGGGCGAAGCTTCTCTTCTCTCTTCTACTGTTGACGAAGAGATTTTACGACTAGACGGCTCATGGCGTTATGAGTCAGGAATTGTCAGCCAAGTTGATCGTCGCTCCTATCGAACCATTCCGTTTACAACCCCTTATCGTGAATCTACCTACGAACTCGATATCGCGTTGCCAACCGGTACGTATGCCTTGCTCATTCCAAAGTCCCTATCATCCTCTAAGATTTTGATAGATGGGAAAATGGTTGAAACGATACAAATTGGAAACAATCGTCTCGTCGAGCAGCCGTCTCTCCTCCTGCTCGATGATGAGACAAAACAATTCCGACTGACGATTCAACATGAACGACAGGCAGGTAATTTCGCACCCATCGAAGAAAGTATATTGGTCGGACCGTTACATGCCATCATGACCACTCAAAATGCTTATGCCGGCTACGAATTTTTCATGTTGCTCATTTCACTTTTGATTGCCATGTTCTATGCCATCGTCTATCTCTTTCACCGAAATGAACGGTTGTATGGTTTCGGAACAGCTTTCTTTTTTTTGACGAGTTTTTCAATCATGTCCCGAGACGGCATGTGGATCTCGGGTAGTGATAAGTTGACGTTAAGTTTAGCCTTACTGAGCATCATCATGTTAATCGAGTTTTCGCGATGTTTGGAACGTGTGTCATTTGACCGGTTTTTGGCCATTTCGAGATATCCACTATATGGATTGACTGTACTAGCCATCTTCCTGCCCTCTTCCGTTTACGAAGTGTATGAATACTTTGTATGGATGATCGTTTTATTTATCACGTTCTTCTGGGTCGGATTGAATATTGGATGGCTTCTTGAAAAGTACAAGACAGGCAATCCGCTCGAGTTACTAACCTTCACGCTCGCCCAACTCGTCGGGTATATCGGAATCATGACGTCGACGTTCATCGTCTCGCCCAATCAGCAGCTGTACGCCAATACGTTTACCATCATCTATTTCCTATTGATGTTTTTACTTCTACCGATTCACTTGTCTACCGACAAAAGGAAAAAGCAACAAGTCGAGGTGTTGGCTTCTCAGCACGAGATGTCCTTCTTTAATGCTCAAATCAAACCTCACTTCCTTTACAATACGTTCGGGAATGTGATTGCACTCTGTTACACATCTCCACCCGATGCTGCTCGTCTACTCAGTCACTTGAGCACTTATGTCCGCTTCATTTTTGAAAATGGTCGAACTGAAAATGAGATATCGATTCGTCAAGAAGTCGATATGATTGACTCGTATCTCGCCATTGAACAGACACGGTTTCGTGATTCGTTCTACGTCGAGAAAGAAATTGATGAATCTCTTCTCGACTGTTCGATTCCACCTTTATTGATTCAACCACTCGTTGAAAATGCCGTGCGACATGGTCTCTATCGACACCCAGGACAAAAGCGATTGACACTTTCTATCCAGGAACGAAACGGAATGATTGAGGTTTATGTTCAAGATACAGGGAGTGGGTTTGATCCAAACGTATCAAACAAAACATCTGGGATTGGGATTTGCAATATTAAAAGTCGAATCGAACACCTTCATGGTGCAACGTTTGACTTAGCTTCCACTTTGAAAAAAGGCACCACCATTCACCTGCGTTTACCAAAACAGGAAAGGACGAATCATTTAGATGCGTACGATTTTAATTGAAGATGAACATCATATTTTAGGAATGATGGAGCGGATTGTAAAAGAGGAGCCGTCTCTTGAGTGGATTGGTTCATTCCAAAGTCCGGTTCAAGCTCTCACTTTTATTCAAGAGCACCCGGTAGACCTTGTCTTTTTAGATATCGAGATGCCTGAAATGACGGGACTCGAATTGGCGACCTATTTGCCGGAACGGACACAAGTCGTCTTCACGACCGCCCATCAACAGTATGCCGTTGAAGCGTTCAATTTGCATGCCACGCATTACTTGTTGAAGCCCATCACAGAGCAGATGATTCATAACGTCATTCCGCGTATCATCCAGCGCTATGAGGCGATTCAACAAAAGAATCTCAATCAATCTTGTCGCATACAATTTCTAGATCGTTTTTCGGTACGAACACAAGATGGAAATCTTGTGAAGTGGCCAACACAAAAAACAGAGGAGTTATTTGCCTACTTAGTTTTTCATCGTAAGCAGGTCATTAATAAGTGGGTGCTTGCCGAAACCCTTTACCCGGACATCGATGAACCACAACGCGCCTTACACAACGTATACAACACGATTTATCGATTGAAAAAGACGTTAGCTGAACATGAACTCGATATAACTGTTAATACAATAAATAATGGCTATTCTATCGAACTTGGTGATTCCTGTGCCTGTGATTATTACGATTGGCTTGATGCACCTAATCCTTCAATTTCTAAAACAGACTTAAAAAATCGTTTATTTGTTGATAAAGACTATACATGGCATTGAAAAAAGACATCTCACACTTAAAGTGAGATGTCTTTTTTTTTATTGTATCCATCGAACGTTCTCTATTAGCGCCCAGTAAACCCTCCGTCAACGTGAAGATGTTGGCCATTCACCCATGCGCCGTCTGGGCCCATCAAGAAAGCGACGAAGCGAGCCGTATCTTCAGGCGTCCCCATTCGCTTGTAAGGAAATAATGGTAGCAAGTGTTCGCGAAGTTCGTCATTGATCCAACCCGTATCCGTCGGTCCCGGATCGAACGCATTCACCGAAATGCCGTATTCTCCTAATCCATTCGCCAACGCAGGTGTGATGGCAATCAATGCACCTTTCGTTGCGATGTAGGCCAGGTTATTCGCATCCGGTCCCCCCGATACGAAGAACAGGATTCGCCCATCTTGATGTCCCGCTTGTTTATAGCGCTCAATAAACGCAAAGGTGAGTCCGAGTGTCCCTTCGTTATTCACCAGGTAATGTTTTCTCAATACGTCGGTTGTAAAGTTCTCAACGTTGACATGTCGCTCATAGGTCGCGTTATGGATTAGCCTGCTCGGTATACCAAGTTTAGCTTCCATTCGATCAAGTAATCCGACCTCGTCTCCTGAAGCCAAATCGTATGCCTCATGCTCGACACGGGTCCCTTCTTCAGTCAGTTCTTGAACCAATCGTTCGATGAAGCCAATTTCTTCCCCGATTCCTTCTTTAGCGTCAAACGGACTCCAGTGCGTCAAGTACAAGTCATGTCCTTCAGAAGCAAGTTTTCGCGCAATCGCAGCACCGATGCCTTGATTGCGACTGACGCCAGTAATGAGTGTAAGTGGTTTGTTCATGATGTCCTCCGATTCTATTTGATTATTCTGTTCAGTCTATTAGTGAATCGGTGCCATCATGATTCCCCTCTCATTGATTAATGATTTCATTATATACAATTTTTCCCACGAATGACCTATATATTCGTATCCTCTTTAGATATGATGGACATATATGATTCATCACATCGGTATTGGGAGGCGCTTATTTGAAAAAGTTGATCATAACGACATTTTGTACATGGATATTGAGTGCTTTGCTCTATGCTGCCTTGACGGATGAATCATTTGTCACGCTTACCCAATCCGTCGACGTCAATCAGAACGTGTTGGAGCGCTACTTGACAACTCAAGTCATGTCTCCTAATTTCGGTGGGGATGTTTATGCCAGCTATCAAATCCTCGGGACGAGTACGACTCGACAGGAAGTGTATGTATGGGTGCTTCTACAAGAATATTATCCTAACCATCAACAACTTGAGCGAGGGACCGGAATGTCTGCTCCAATCGTCTTAAACATTGACCATTCCTCAGGGGTCTCTCGGATTGTCAATCATACGTTACCTCGAGATGGCTCATATTATCCTAGCGACTTACATACCCTATTCCCATTACATATTTCTATCGGCTTAATGTCTCACCCAACAGGACTTACCAACCGTCTCCAACGTCAACTTGAATCAGAGTTACCCCTTCCTGTTTCAAATACATATTGAAAGGATGAATCCCATGAGCCTCATTCAACAAATTAAACAAATCTACATCCCTGTCAAAGAGTTAGACCGTGCCGTTCAATTCTATCGAGACACGCTTGAGGTACCCTTTCTCTTTCAAGCAGGATTGCTCGCATTTTTCGACTGTGGGGGCATTCGCCTCATGTTGTCCCCTCCAGAGAATGATGTTTTTGCAAAATCAAGTCCAATTCTCTATTTGAGTATCGCATCCATCGATGATGCTTATGCTCAGTTGAAAAATGCAGGAGTGACTTTCATTGATGAACCACACTGTGTGGCAAAAATGGGGACGACAGAAACGTGGATGAGTTTCTTCAAAGATTCTGAAGGTAACGTGTTGGCACTCGTCTCCGAAATATTGAGTTGAACATACAAAAAACAAGCGACCGCACGCGGTCGCTTGTCTGTTTATTTCAATCGATCTAAGTTTTCGAGCATGATCCCCGTTCCGTGCGCGACACTGAGTGTCGGCTCCTCGGCCATCATGACCGGCAACATGACACGCTCTGCGACGAGTTGGTCAAGACCGTGAAGGAGTGATCCCCCACCTGTCATGATGATTCCGCGGTCGATGATATCCGCTGCAAGTTCTGGTGGTGTCTGTTCAAGGACACGCTTCGCTGCTTCGACGATTTCATTAGCTGATTCAGCCATCGCTTCACGAAGTTCTTCTGACGTAATGGTCACCGTACGAGGCAATCCACGTACCATGTCACGTCCACGAATATCCATCGATTCGTTACGCCCTCCTGGGAAGACCGTCGCGATTTCTTTCTTGATTTGTTCAGCCGTACGTTCTCCGATGATCAGCTTGTGCTTCTCTTTGATGGCACGAAGGATGTCCGTATCGAAGCGATCCCCTGCAATCTTGATAGTCTCACCGCAGACGATGTCTCCCATTGATAAAATGGCGACGTCGGTCGTCCCACCACCAATGTCAATGATCATGTGACCAACCGGCTTCCAAATATCCATGCCTGAACCGACTGCCGCAGCTTTTGGTTCGACGGCAAGGAAGACTTCTTTCGCGCCAGCTTTCTCAGCAGCTTCACGAATGGCTTTTGCTTCAACCGGCGTGACGTTCGCAGGTGTACAAATCAGCATGCGGATGCCTCCGAAGAAGCCTCGGACTTGAATTTTCTCGATGAAGTGACGGAGCATTTCTTCTGTTGTGGCGAAATCGGCGATGACTCCGTCACGGAGAGGACGGATCGCCACGATATCACCAGGTGTACGACCAACCATCTCATACGCTTCTGAACCGACTGCTAGTACTTTTCCTGTAGAGCGTTTTATCGCAACGACTGAAGGTTCGTCTAAGACGATTCCTTTCCCTTTGACGTGAATGACAACGTTTGCTGTCCCTAAATCAATCCCGATATCTTTTGAAAACATGATGTATAGGTTCCTCCGTTCGTTTCTTCATTGAAAAGAGCGAGAAGAGTCTCTCCTCGCCCTCTAATTCGTGCTCGTTTCTTAGTTCTGAACCATTTCTTCAGCAACTTCGACAGTTCCTTCAATACGCTCGATGTCAGCACCGAGTGCTTGAAGTTTCTTGTGGAAGTCAACGTATCCACGGTCGATATGATATAAATCTCCAACGCGTGTCTCTTCTTCCGCGATGAGACCTGCTAGAATAAGTGCTGCTCCGGCACGAAGGTCCGTTGCGACAACTTCCGCTCCTTGAAGGCGTACGCCACCTTTGACGATTGCTGAACGTCCTTCAATCTTAATGTCCGCGTTCATACGACGGAACTCTTCGACGTGCATAAAGCGATTCTCAAACACCGTTTCCGTGATGACAGATGTACCGCCCGCTTTCAAGACGAGTGCCATCATTTGTGACTGCATGTCTGTCGGGAATCCTGGGTGTGGCATCGTCTTCACATCAACCGGCTTCAATTCGTCTGGTGCCGTGACACGCATGCCTTCTGCCGTATCCTCGAAGTGGACACCCATTTCTTCCATTTTTGAAATCAATGGACGAAGGTGCTCACGTTCTGCACCGATGACTTCGATGTCACTACCTGTGATCGCACCAGCAACGAGGAACGTACCTGCTTCGATACGGTCTGGAATAATCGAGTGTTCTGCACCGCGAAGTGTTTCTACACCTTCGATGCGGATTGTTTCTGTACCTGCACCGCGAACGTGTGCGCCCATTCCGTTTAAGAAGTTCGCAAGGTCGACGATCTCAGGTTCTTTTGCAACGTTCTCGATGATAGTCGTACCCTCTGCAAGCACAGCTGCCATCATGATGTTCTCTGTCGCACCAACAGATGGGAAGTCCAAGTAGATTTTAGCACCTTGGAGACGGCCTTCTACAGAAGCTTCTACGAATCCGTTTCCGATGACCGTTTTCGCACCCATCGCTTCGAATCCTTTTAAGTGGAGGTCAATCGGACGTGAGCCGATTGAGCATCCGCCCGGCATTGCTACACGAGCGTGACCGAGACGGGCAAGAAGAGGTCCCATGACGAGGATTGAAGCACGCATCTTCCGCACGTACTCAAGCGGTGCTTCATCTTTGATGTCGCCCGACGCATCGACAGTTACTTCATTCTTTTCTTCATTGAACGATACCTCTGCACCGAGGTGACGAAGTACTTTGTTAATCGTGTACACGTCAGCAAGACGTGGTACGTTTTGTAAGATTGACTTTCCTTCGCTAGCTAATAGAGTGGCAACCAATGTTTTGAGTACGGCGTTTTTTGCTCCCTCAACGCGCACAGTACCTGACAGTTTACGTCCTCCACGGACTACGATCAAATCCTTCATATCTCTCTTTGTCCTCCAACTTCATTGTTTTTTTATATAGTGCGTCGATATCCGAATCCGGATGTGATGATGTCGATTATTTGAATGGTTTGCAAAACGTGATGATTTTTCATTCATTAATCAATCTGAATAATAAATAAGTGCAAATTGAATGAAAAAAACATCATGTCAGACGAATTTATCCTACATGATAATCATATAGGAGTCGTTACAGCAGGATTACAGTTTGTTAAATATTCTGCGACTACTGTATAGGTGCGAGCGCCTGCGCCAGTCGAATGTACTCCAAAAAGAACTGGGCAATCAGTGAACCGAAGACAACCGCTACGAGAACGCGCAAGACAGCAGCTTGCGGACTCCTCACTTGATTGAGCAACTTATCCCATTTGACGGGTAAGAGTGCCCACCAAGCGACGTAGATCGCTATGATATAAATCGCTAGCGAAAATACGGTATTGACCATCGACGATTCCCCTCTTTTCTAAAATTCGTACCATTTTTAATCATATCATGACATGTTAGAGAAAAAAAGACTTAGGGTCTTAAGCTTCGAGCGGTTTGAACCATTCGATCAACTCACTTTCTCTACAAGCACACCAAAAGGGACGTCATCAGCAGTAAGGTCTTACTACAGTAATTGACGCCCCTCACATATTTCAAACATTATTCAATCGATTCGTCAAGGCTACGAGACCAGCGAATCGCTTCGACGTAATATTGAGACCAATCCGAATCTGTGTTATGGAGCGGAATCGTCAACTGTTCGTAGTCGATGACATCCTCTAACAACTTTCGCAAACCGTTCTGTTCACCGAGTAACGCTGCCTTTACAGGAGGCGCCACCGGAAGCTCTGCAATCAACGTTTGCATTGCCTCATCGAGAATGACGTCGAGTGATGAAAAGATTCCCGTAATGAATGCATCAAACGGTAATACATCTGTCAATGTATCCTCCGCAATCAACTCCATCATTTTTCCGCGAATGACACTCTGTTTAATCAGTTCTTTCGATTCAGACGTCTGCATCTCTCGAAGAAGCATCAAATAAGACCATCGTTTCAACTCATCTAGTCCGATTCGCGCGACGGCTTGCTCGATTGATTCAATCGTTCGACGACCTTTTTGATACACCGTATTGACCGTACGGAGCATCTTATAGGATAGGTCGACACTTCGCTCAATTTGCGCTGAAATCCGTCGAAAACTCGGTTCCGGACGATCGAGCTCTTTCAACATTTCAATGAGCGTGTGACGCAACGGATGCACTTCGGCCCCGTGCACCACGATGGGACGACTAAAGAAGTACCCTTGGAACATTTTATATCCGAGTCGTTTCGCAATCTCATACTCTGCGGGTGTCTCGATTTTTTCCGCCAAAAATTCGACTCGGTGTCCGAGCGCATCAATCAATTTTTGCTGTTGATCGACTGGGGTCGCTTGATAGTCGATTTTGATGATGTCGGCGAGTCCAATCAATGGGCGATATTTCTCTTCAAATACGAAATCATCCAGTGCAATCGTATAACCTTGACGTCTTAACGAGCGGAGAGACTGTAATACTTTCTCCGTCGGTTCGACATGTTCGAGCACTTCGACGACGAGCGATTGACGTGGTAGCAACGAAGGCACTTCCCCTTCAATCAACGTCTGAGGGAAATTGATGAACGCGCGCGTCCCTTCTGTCAATTCCCGAAAATTGAACACAAGGTAAGCGTTATGAATGACGTCAGCTGTTGCCAACGAATCATCTACGTTCTCAAAAATATTATTTTCGCTGCGGCGATATAACAATTCGTAGCCGCAAACGCGTAATTGTTGGTCAAAAATTGGTTGTCGCGCAACGTAAACTTTCATTCCCTAATCTCCTTTACGGTAGTTCCCACCTTTATTATCGGTCTTCTTCCATATATTTTTTACTAGTCCCGTCATTTAGAAGCACGACAAAAGACCCATCTTTTCCAAAAAACAACAAAAAAACTCCCACACTTTCGTGTGAGAGTCATTCTTATTCTTTCATATCGCGAATGCTTAAGCGGTTGATCGCTTTTTTGAGCGCAAGTTCCGCACGACGGAATTCGAGTTCCGAGAGCTTCGTGTCTTGAAGACGACGCTCGGCACGAACTTTCGCCGCAGAAGCGCGATCATAGTCGATCTTATCCGCCATTTCGGCTGTTTCAGCTAAGATCGTCACCGTGTCGGGACGAACTTCCATGAAACCGCCGCTGATTGCGATCAGCGTGCGTCCACCATCTTCGTGGCGCAGCTTGAGGACTGAGACGTCGAGTGGCGTCACCATCGGGATGTGCTTTGGCAAAATACCAAGCTCACCAGTGATCGATTTGGCGATGACCATTCGTGCGTCTCCTTCAAAGGCTGCACCATCCGGGGTGACGACGTTGACGTGAACAGTATTCATCGTCTAGTTTCCCCCTTCCGCGTAGGTCTTAGACCAACGTCTTCGCTTTTTCGATGACGTCTTCGATTGGACCGACGAGACGGAATGCATCTTCAGGAAGATCGTCGTGTTTACCTTCGAGGATCTCTTTGAAGCCGCGTACTGTCTCTTTGACTGGCACGTACGAACCTTTTTGGCCCGTGAACTGCTCAGCCACGTGGAAGTTTTGTGATAAGAAGAACTGAATACGACGTGCACGGTGAACCGTGAGTTTGTCGTCTTCAGACAACTCGTCCATCCCGAGGATAGCGATGATGTCTTGAAGTTCTTTGTAACGCTGAAGCGTCTGTTGAACGTTACGTGCAACCTCATAGTGCTCTTTCCCTACGATTTCAGGAGAGAGGGCACGTGAAGTCGATGCGAGCGGGTCAACGGCTGGGTAAATCCCCATCTCCGAAAGACGACGCTCAAGGTTTGTTGTTGCATCAAGGTGGGCGAACGTTGTTGCCGGAGCCGGGTCCGTGTAGTCATCGGCTGGTACATAAACCGCTTGAATCGAAGTTACCGATCCTTTTGCAGTCGATGTGATTCGCTCTTGAAGCATACCCATTTCAGTCGCAAGTGTCGGCTGGTAACCTACCGCCGATGGCATACGTCCGAGAAGGGCTGAAACCTCAGAACCTGCTTGTGTGAAACGGAAGATGTTATCAACGAAGAGAAGAACGTCTTGTCCTTGCTCGTCACGGAAGTACTCTGCCATTGTCAAACCAGTCAAGGCAACACGGAGACGTGCACCAGGTGGTTCGTTCATCTGACCGAAGACCATCGCTGTTTGCTTGATAACGCCTGAGTCCGTCATCTCGTGGAACAAGTCATTCCCTTCACGCGTACGCTCACCGACTCCTGCGAATACAGAAATCCCGCTGTGCTCTTGCGCGATGTTGTTGATGAGTTCCTGGATGAGGACGGTTTTCCCTACACCGGCACCACCGAAGAGGCCGATTTTACCACCTTTGATGTATGGTGCGAGAAGGTCGACGACTTTAATCCCTGTTTCAAGGATTTCAACTTTCGTTGACAATTCGTCAAATGTTGGCGCTTGACGGTGAATCGGTGCACGAAGCACGTCAGCTGCCACTTCTTTATCATCGATCGGGTTACCGAGAACGTTGAAGACACGTCCAAGTGTCGCTTCTCCAACTGGTACCGAAATCGGTGATCCTAAGTCAAGTACTTCCATACCGCGGCGAACGCCGTCAGTTGAGTCCATCGCAATCGTACGGACCGTGTCGTCACCAAGGTGAACAGCTACTTCGAGCGTCAAGTCGACACTAACATCGTCCGCTGTCGCTGCCACGTGTGTGACTTTGAGAGCGTTGTAGATGTTCGGTAAGTGGTTGTCGAACTTTACGTCGATAACTGGGCCCATGACTGCGACTACGCGGCCTTTCATGCCGTATTCGTTCATCGTGTTAGCCTCCTACAATCTAGAGGGCGTGCGCTTATTCAAGCGCCGACGCACCTCCGACAATCTCTGTGATTTCTTGTGTGATCGCTGCTTGACGCGCGCGGTTGAATTTGAGTTTGAGTCCGCGAATGAGTTCATCCGCATTGTCTGTCGCACTCGACATCGCCGTCATCCGGGCTGCGTGCTCTGACACTTTCGCATCGAGCAATGCGCCGTAGATGAGTCCTTCCGCATAACGTGGGAGGAGCGCCGCTAAGATCGTTTCTTCTTCTGGTTCGTATTCATACATCACATTGGATGCGGACTGTTCGATATCCCCGAGCGGGAGCAATTGTTGAATCTTCACTTCTTGGCTGATGACCGAGATGAACGAGTTGTAGCAAAGCTTCAATTCATCAATCTCGCCCTCGCTGAAGGCACCTACCGTCTGTTTGACGATTTCTGCGACTTCAACAAAAGTTGGTTGGTCGTTTAGCCCTGTCATCGCGCTATACACCGGAATGTTGCGTGACTTGAAGAACTGGACACCGACTTTCCCGATTACGTAAAGACGATACTCATCTGTTGATGTGTGCTTGTCTTTGAGTTCACGGTACACGTCACGCAAGACGCTGGCGTTGTATCCACCTGCGAGTCCGCGGTCTGACGTGATGACGATATAACCAGTCCGTTTGACGGGACGTACTTGAAGCATCGGGTGTGTCGCGCCTGATGTACCACCGGCGATCGACGAGATGACTTCTTGCAACTTGTCCATGTACGGCTTGAAGTTGGCGTTGTTCCCTTGGGCCCGGTTCAACTTTGATGCCGACACCATGTTCATCGCTTTCGTGATTTGCTTCGTGCTTTGGGTCGAGGTGATCCGCATCTGGATCTCACGTAATGATGCCATTTCGATTCACCACCTTAATAGACGCTCGTCACCGGATTAAACCGATGGCGAGAACGTCTTTTTGAATTCCGTAATTGCGTCGACCATTGCCTCGTCTGAAGGAAGGTTTCCTGTCTGACGGATTTCACGGCAGAGGTCTTTACGGTTTTGGTCGAGCCATGCGTTCATTTCTGTTTCGAAACGACGGATGTCTGTGACTGGGATGTCATCGAGATGACCTTTCGTGAGTGCGTAGATGATGATAACTTGCTTGTCTACAGAAAGCGGTGCGTTCAAGTCTTGTTTCAAGACTTCAACCGTACGCTGACCACGGTTCAACTTCGATTGTGTCGCTTTGTCGAGATCTGATCCGAACTGAGCGAACGCTTCGAGCTCACGGTAAGACGCGAGGTCAAGACGAAGTGTACCAGCAACTTTCTTCATCGCTTTCACCTGTGCCGAACCACCAACACGTGATACTGAGAGACCGGCGTTGATTGCTGGGCGTACCCCAGAGAAGAAGAGGTCCGACTGAAGGAAGATCTGACCGTCTGTGATCGAGATAACGTTTGTCGGGATATATGCTGAGATATCCGATGCTTGTGTCTCGATGAACGGAAGTGCTGTCAATGAACCACCGCCGAGTTCGTCGTTCAACTTCGCTGCACGCTCAAGAAGGCGTGAGTGGAGGTAGAAGACATCCCCTGGGTAGGCTTCGCGGCCTGGAGGACGACGGAGAAGGAGCGAGAGCTCACGGTAAGCTGCCGCTTGTTTCGAAAGGTCATCATAAACGACGAGGACGTGTTGTCCGCGATCCATGAAGTACTCACCCATCGATACCCCTGCGAATGGTGCGAGGTAAAGAAGTGGTGCCGGCTGTGATGCCGATGCCGAAACGACGATTGTATAGTCGAGCGCTCCGTTTTGACGAAGCGTCTCTACTACGCCACGTACAGTCGATTCTTTCTGACCGATGGCAACGTAGATACAAATCATGTTCTCTTCTTTTTGGTTGATAATCGTATCGATGGCAACAGATGTTTTACCTGTCTGACGGTCACCGATGATGAGCTCACGCTGACCACGACCGATTGGAACGAGGGCGTCAATCGCCTTAATTCCTGTTTGAAGTGGTTCGTGAACCGATTTACGTGCCATAACGCCGTAAGCTTTACGCTCGATCGGGTTATAGTTGTCAGTCACGATTGGTCCAAGACCATCGATTGGTTGTCCGAGTGGGTTGACGACACGTCCGAGGAGTGCCTCACCAACTGGAACTTCCATGATGCGACCTGTACGTTTGACAGAATCGCCTTCTTTGATGCCTTTGTAATCGCCAAGGATGATAATCCCGACGTTACCTTCTTCTAAGTTTTGCGCCAAGCCCATTACGCCGTTAGAGAACTCTACGAGTTCCCCCGCCATAACGTTATCGAGTCCGTGTGCACGAGCGATACCGTCACCTACTTGAATGACTGTACCTGTCTCGCTGACTTCGATTTCAGAACCGTACGAAGCGATTCGTTCTTTTAGCAGGGCGCTGATTTCTTCAGCTTTGATTGTCATTGAATTCACCCCTATTTCTTACGCATTCAACAATTCACGCTCAAGGCGTGTAAGTTTCGTTTCGATCGTATCATCGTACGTCGTGTATCCGACTTGGACACGGAGTCCACCGATGACTTCTTCATCGACGACGTTATTCAATTGGAGCGTCTTCCCGAGCTTCTGTCCGAAGACGAGTTCGACGTCTTTCAAGTCTGTTGCCGACAATGGGTAGGCGCTTGTGACAATACCCTCTGCAATTCCACGATAGTCGTTGATCAATTCGCGGACGTAACGTGGCAATGCGCGAACCTCTGCCGCACGGTCATTTTCGACCATGACGAGAAGTGTGTTCACGACAATCGCCGTCATATCACCAAAGCTGTCTTTTAAAAGCTGTGCAAGCTCGCTGTCACTGACTGCCGGATTCGTTAAGAGATCCATGAGTTCAGGAGTCGCGTGGAGCACTTCATCGAGCAGACGCACTTCCGCTTCGACTTGGTCGAGCGTGCCTTGTTCCCGCGCTAAGTCGAAGAGCGCTTTGGCATAGCGTTTTGCTAATGATGCGTTCATCAGTTCGCACCTTTCGCTTTAGACAGGAAGTCTGTGACGAGGGCACGCTGTTTCGCTTCATCACCTTTAAGGTCTGTTTGAAGGACGTGGCGTGCTGCCGAAAGTGCCTGTGTGACGACTTCCGTTTGAAGAGATTGTTTCGCAAGCTCACGCTCGCGCTCAATCGCTTTCTCTGCCTCGATTTTAATTTGTTCGGCTTCCAAACGCGCCTGCTCCACCAAGCGTGCTTGTTCTGCTTCTGCTTGTCGACGGCTTGCGTCGAGCATTTCTTTTGACTCAGTACGTGCTGCACTGAGTGCATCACGTTGTTCAACGACATAATGTTCCGCATCTTTGCGGCTCTTTTCAGCGAGTTCAATTTCGTTCGCTACATACTCTTCACGCTGTCTCATCATTCCAAGGAGTGGTCCCCAAGCAAATTTCTTCAACAGGGCCAAGAGTACGAGGAATGTGAAAATTGTAAAGATCATATCCAGAATGCGGAGGCCTTCGCCGCCAGCACCAGCTGCAATCATCATCGTATCCATGCATACCCTCCTCTTGACTAAATAAGTGAGGGAGACGTGCTCCCTCTCATGCTATTCTCGTTAACTCGGAATCAAGAGTTGAGGAGAAGGAAACCGACAGCCACACCGATGATCGGGAGGGCCTCAACCAAACCGATACCGATGAACATTGTTTGACGAAGTTCGTTTTTGAGTTCTGGTTGACGTGCTTGTCCTTGTACTGTTCCGTATACGATCAAACCGTTACCGATACCAGCTGCGAGTGCTCCAAGTCCGATAACAAGTGCTGTTGCGAGAAGATTAAGTTGTTCCATTGTGTATATTCCTCCTAAAAGTTAAGTAAATAATTTGATTGTAACGCTTTGGCGAGATGTCCGAATCAATGTTCGGCCGAAGCTTTGTGCCCGATGTACACCATTGCAAGCGTCAGGAAAATGTAGGATTGGATAACCCCGATAAAGATTGAGAAACCTTGCCATAGAATCATTGGGAAGACCGCAAAGATTGCACCGAGCGGGTTGAGTGCGCCTTCGGCTGTAATCGCGAGTCCCAAGATGATGGTAATCATGATTTCACCGGCAAAGATGTTACCGTATAGACGCAAACCGAGCGTCAACGTGTTCGCAAACTCCTCGATCAATTTGATCGGAAGCAAGAACCAGACTGGTTTTACGAATTCCGCCGAATAGTGTTTCAATCCGTGCAGTTTCACCCCGTAATAGTGCGACATTGCAACGACGAGTGTCGACAACGCCAAGGTTACGTAAGGATCGGCTGTCGGTGAGTTGAACCACAAATAGTGTCCGGAAATGACGTTAAACGGTAGACCCATCAAGTTTGAGAAGAGAATGAACAAAATCAACGTCATCCCAAATCCAATAAAGCGTCCTCCTGTCTTCCAGTCCATCGCACTTGCGATGATTCCACGTACGAACTCCGCGAAGAATTCCATGAAGTTTTGTTTGCCAGTCGGCTTCATTGCCAAACGTCTTGTCCCCCAAATGGCGAATACGAAGACGAGTAACGCTGCAACTAGCACTGTAATGACGTTCGTCCAGCTCCCGTATAACGTATAGTCCCCAAAGTGCAGAGAATATGTGGGAAACTCATGACCCATTAATATTCACCTCTTTTCCTGCTGAGCTGGGCAAGTGTAAACTCGCCAAATTGTATGATGTGGCCGGCGATTAGACCAGTTACCACCGCGATGACGGACACTCGATCCTCGTAGAGAAGACCGACTATCACTGCTAACGCACCGACCGCCATTCTTGAAACGGTCCCGTGCGACTTTGGTCGTCGTCCATGCTCGATGACGTCATACATACGTATGACACTTCGATTCTGCATATGTAGAATGATGAGACTCCCGACCCCGCCGATGAACAATCCGAGAAAAACGGCTTTGTACATCGGGACGATGAAGGCGCCAACTAACAAAATTGCAAACCAAATGGTAAACCATTTCGTATAACGCTTCATCAACTCTTTTTGTGCTTTTCTGTCTGCTTGAATCGTATTCATTCGTCCTCTCCTGTCAATAAACTCCGAAGGGTGAGAACTAGCGCCGTAACCCCGAACACGAGTCCAAGGATAATCGACACATTCCAACCAAACGTGCCCCAAAATTCACGTCTTTCGCCGTACTGTCCGACGAGATAACCGATGACAATCGGTCCAGCAAGTGCTGTCGAGATTTGTGAAGCGAGCGAGGCATAGGATAGATAACGATTGTCTTTTTTCGCCATCCAAATCCCCCTTTCGAGTCTCACGTGCTCCCTTGTTCTTCACGAATTCACACTCGCGTGACCATCAAAAGTCACACAAGTTCAGAGTAATAGAAATGGCATAAGAAGTCAATGAATTTCACAATTATAAAAGCGCTTTAAATCAAGTCGTATCAATAGTTTTACGCACTTCATAAACTAAACGATCAAAGCACTTTTTTAAGAAAGTGTGAAGAAACGTTGAAATAAAAATGTTGACTTTATAACATTTCACAAACGGAATCAGATGAAGAATAGTTCAGTTATACCCCCACGTTTTGGAAAATTCAATCGGTAAACGCTTACGTTCACAAAGAGTTACGAAACGTCTGTTGACTTCATTTTGAAATCGTTTTCAACGTCCTGTATCAGTATACCGAGGATGTTTTTACCATGTCGAGCGATTTCGCCCATTTTTTTGTGAGGAATCTCATACTGTTCAAAATCCCTTTCTCAATCTTGGTTTTATATTCGAAATCGAGGGATTCTATTTAAATAAGAAAGAATAGATAAATTCCATCCCAGTTCGCCATTCTTCTCGCTCTAGTTTTGTGTCTATTTTGTGACATCCGTAAATGATAAATATTATTCAGTGTCAATCGTAAAAAAAGCGAAAATCGCATAGGCGATTCTCGCTTTTAAGTCATTACTTCGTACCAAACAAACGGTCACCCGCATCCCCAAGTCCAGGAACGATATAACCGTGGTCATTTAATTTTTCATCGAGTGCAGCAAGATAGATCTCTACATCCGGATGTTCTGCTTGTACACGCTCTACGCCTTCTGGTGCTGCGCAAAGGCATGCCAACTTGATTGACTTCGCTCCGTGTTTCTTGAGTGATGCAATCGCATCAACAGCCGAACCACCTGTCGCGAGCATCGGGTCAACAACGATAAAGTCGCGTTCTGTGACGTCTGTCGGAAGTTTCAAGTAGTATTCGTGTGGCTCAAGTGTTTCCGGATCGCGGTAAAGACCGATATGACCGACTTTTACGTTCGGCATCATTTTGAGGAACCCATCCACCATACCAAGTCCTGCACGTAAAATAGGGACGATTCCCAATTTCTTGCCGGCAATCATCTTTTGAGTGGAAACAGAGACCGGTGTCTCGATTTCTACGTCTGTTAGGGGTAGGCTGCGCGTGATTTCGTATGCCATAAGTGAAGAAACTTCGTCGACGAGTTCACGGAACTGCTTCGTCCCCGTCTCTACTTTACGCATAATCGTCATTTTGTGCTGAATCAAAGGATGGTCATAAACATGTACTTTTCCCATCTTGCTTCACTCCTCTCTCATTCTCTCTCGAGCATTGTACCCTAACTCTGTTGAGATGGGTAGAGCCAACTTCTATTTTATCAAAGGTCAGACGCCACTTATGGTTGAATGACCTGGAAATAATCATTGCCCGGAAGTTCATACGATTGAGATGTGTGTTGATCGACTAAATAGAGTTCTGTTTCCGTTTTCCATACGTCAAAGGATTGCTCAGTCAATTCTTCATACAGATGCAAGTCTCCGATTTTGATAGCTGTAGACGGTTTTTCATGCGGCTGAATATGAGACAAGGCGTCAAACAACTCTTGCGTTTTCGGTCCGTCTAGCCAGATTGTATCTTGATCCGATTCAAAAACTGCCAGGCGCGTTTCCCTTTCGGCGGGGCGCGTGGACATCTTGTTTGTCACTGGACGACGGACATGCCCCCAAATTTCAAGGACCGTTCCATATGTTTTCGATAACGATAACGACGTCTCTTCAGCCACATCCCCTTCAATCGGTCGATCAGATAAGATGATGCGTTTCATGAGTTCGCGATGATTTCCCTTTAGCGAGAGCTCTTCTTTCGGATCGACTTTCATATAAGGAGCCTCATATATATTCGGTAGGATGAGTTGTTTGAGCGAGGACGCCTCTCCGATTTGTAGGGTGAGACGATCATCGGCACGCCTCGTCAAGAAAACATACCCTTCATTCTCTCCGCTTTGAAACGGGAATAGTTTTGGTTCAATGATCGGGTCAAGTGTACGCCCATTTCGAATCGTCTCGAACGTCACATAGATCGCTCCCGTATCCGGTGTCGTATAACGGAAAGCCGAGTCGGGCATTACTTCTTCATGCGTCTCGTTCAATGTGAACGTACTTGTAATCGATTCAAGGTCATCGATGCGCTCAAACTCAATTGTCGAGACCACTTTCGACTCTTGAAAGCGCTCTTGTTCGAGCGCTTCAAACGCTTGAATCGGCTCCACGGCAAACGTTCGCTCCATCAACTCATTGCTGTTCGCGCAGGTCACGTAACGTTCATCACCCGCCGCAAAATATTTCACCGTTTTGGACCCGAGTACTTCATAGAGCGGATGATGAAATGTCACTTCTGCCACCTTGGCTCGTCGCTCTGGTAAGACATCTGTCGGACGACGCTCACAGTATGTAAGTAGCTTCTCTTGTGTTTGTTTCATTAACGGTATCTCAGGATCTTGCTCGACTCGATAGGAAGACAAAGGACGTAATTCAATCGCGTTCAACGTCTCGGCACCACATCCACTCAACAAGATACAACTGAGCAAGATTCCCCAATACGTACGCATTGATGTTCCTCCTCATTCCCAATTAGGTGGAAACCACCTAAATTTTTCTTGTACATCATAACATAGAACCTATTTTTGTGATGATTTCAGAATTATTACGTTTCTGATGATTTGACGAAAGCGGTCCAACTCATTTTATGCTTCAACGTCTAGCAACAAAAAAAGAACTAATCCATTAAGAGATTAGTCCTTTTTATCACTTCATTAGTCATCTTCTCGCTCATCCTCGGATGAGTCATCTTGAGATGAGTCGTCCTGCGAAGAATCATCTTGTTCATTCTGGTCGTCCTCTGATTCACGATCGACTTCAATGACCGCCCCATCTTGATTTAGCTCAAGTTTGACAGGATCGCCGACACGCGGAGTGTCATCATCGATTTCAGAACGTGCGGCAAGTGGATATACGTTGTCTTTCCCATCGATCTTAATCGTGACTTCTTGATTTGTGAGTTTGACGAGCGTGCCGTAAATATACGCATCATCATCACCACTCTCACGGTCCACTTCCTTCACTTCATCATCTCGGTTCAATTCGAGTTTTACCCGGTCACCCACTTGCGGTGTATCGTCATCGATTTCATGTGTCGCCGCTAAAGGGTATGTCGACTCTTTTCCATTGAAGCTGATAGTAACATCTTCTTTCGATAACTTCACGAGCGTCCCGTATAGTTCATAGTCGTCTCCATCCCCCACTCGCGCTGCTGACGAATCATCTGATGCGCTACTTGAGCCATCCGATGTAGCAGGGTCATCTGGGTTGTCCGTTGATCGATCGTCACTCGCTTGATTGATTGCTTGTGGAACAATGACCGTATCCGTCTGATTCCCGTTTACGTAAAATCCAATTCCAACAATTGCCATGACAGCTAATAATGCGCCGATAATCCAACCGATGCGTTTCATGTTTGTTTCCTCCTCATGATGTGTTCTTCTTATTTTCATCATAAGCCTCTTCCGTGAGAGCATATTTAAGGCTTCATTAGAAGTTGATGAGAAAATGCGAAATATTCATCATCGAGTCAGAAAAAATATACTGCCATCCGGATGATTCGATCTACTCCCGATCGTCCACTCATTCAAGTCCGCCACTTCTTTCGCAATCGCGAGACCAAGACCGCTCCCACTGCGATCGCGCGCTTCATCTAATCGGTAGAATCGATCGAACAGCCGATTCCTCACATCATCCGAAAGAATCGGTCCTCGATCGCGTACCTCAATTCGATCACTCTTCAAATGAAGGCTCGTCTCTTCCGCATACTTCAAACTATTGTCTAATAGGATGACAAGAATCCGCTGTAACGACTCACGATGACCAAACCAGCTTCCTGTAGCTTCAATAGGTAAATGGACGCCGTGCGACCGCAAAAAACGTTCTCCTATTGATTCCCCAAGTTCAGCTAAATCGATTTCTTCTCGCTCTACCTGTTCGAGTGCAGCAAATCGATTCAATTCGAGCATAGGTTCAATCAAATCATTTCGCATTTGACGCGACTCCGTTAAAATATGGTCAATCGCTTCGGCACGTACACTCTCATCTTCTTGTCCCCATCGTTGTAATAACTTCGCATAGCCCTCGATGACGGTCAACGGTGTCTTGAGTTCATGTGAAACATCGGCGACGAAACGACGTTGTTGCTCCATCGTCCCTTCGACTCGCTCAATCATATGATTAAATCCGTCCGAAAGAGTCGTCACTTCATCTTTTCGGTCAGCCACTTCGATTGTCTCTAACTTACCGGACTCCGTGATCCGTTCCATCGTTTCTGTCAATCGGCGTAACGGTGACAGACCTTGACGTAAAATCCACCACGTCCCGAGGAACGTCAAGAGAACAGCAAAGAAGAACATGACGAGAAAAATGGTTGCGAGCGCTTGAATCGTATTGCTCACATCTCGATCCTGAAAGCCGAACGCTAGTCCATCCGTCGTCGCGACCACAAACCAATCATCGATGAGGGCCGGTTCCCCGTAATTGATGGGAAACGTCGTTCCGTCTGGCACTTCTCCCCCGATGATTCCCCATTCGCCGTTTTCTTGACGTTCTAACACGACACTGTCCTCATGAAGCGACAATACCGCATCGCTATTCCGGACATCTTCTTCCAAGAGATTCAACGCCTGCAGTAACACGTCAAAACGCGAATCGACAATTTCCTGCCTGGCGACGAACCAGGTCACGCCAAAGGAGACGAGAAGAAGCAACAACATGAACCCTGTCATCGCCCACGCAATCTTTGTTCGTAGCATCGGTCACTCACCACGCTTCAACATATAGCCGACACCGCGAACCGTTTGAATCCAAGAGCCGGTCAGTTTTTTCCTTACGTATCGGACATACACGTCCACGACATTCGTATCCCCATAGTAGTCGAA
Organism: Exiguobacterium sp. SRB7LM; assembly: GCF_015712685.1. Taxonomy (GTDB): domain Bacteria; phylum Bacillota; class Bacilli; order Exiguobacteriales; family Exiguobacteriaceae; genus Exiguobacterium; species Exiguobacterium profundum. The sequence goes on from NZ_VWVR01000006.1 coordinate 1,798,986, forward strand.
TCCCCACACGTGTTCGACGAGTTGGTCACGCGTCAAAACACGCTCCGGATTCTCTAAAAAGAAAACCAACAAGTCAAACTCACGTCGAGTCAAATCTACTTTCTTTCCGTCACAATATACTTCATGACGATTCACGTCGACAGTCAATGTTTCGTACGTCAACACCTGTTCGGAATGGTCCTGACGAACAAGCTGGCGCATTCGTAAAAATGCCCGAATTCGTGCGAGCACCTCTTCTATTTCAAATGGTTTCGTGATGTAATCATCTGCGCCAAGATCAAGACCACTCACTTTGTCGTATCGATCGCCACGGGCCGTCACCATCAGAACCGGTAACAAAGGTCGCTCTTCTTTCAGACGACGGACCACCTCGAGTCCACTCATTTGAGGTAACATCACGTCCAGCAACACGAGGTCGACATCATCAGCGAGAGCTCGTTCCAAACCGGTACGACCATCTGTCGCCACCATGACCGCATACCCCGCATGCTTCAATTCCAACTCCAGTAATCGCGCAATCTTCGAATCATCTTCTACGACGAGAATCGTCTGCATCCTGCTCACTCCTTTGAAAAAACGCCGAGCAGTTCGCTCGACGTATTGTTATTCATTTCCCGAATTCAATCCGCAAAAAACAGACGAACGCCTTCTGGAACGGCTTGCTCGATTCGTCTTTCTAAATCATCTTCCCATTCATCCCACTTCGTATCGACTTGTTCCATCTGCTGTTCGACTTCCAGCGCCGCTAGCGATAGTTGCGACAGGCTGGATTGTCCAGGTGAAGTGAAGAACAAAAATCCGGCAAGCCCGATTCCCATAAGTCCGATCGCCAATAAAGTTGTTCCAATGGTTTTCATTACACGTTTCATACACGCATCCCTCCTACCTCAAATCATACGACAGGAAAACGAGAAATCGTGGTGTACTTCATTAGAATTTCATGAGAAAAGGCGCTACTCATGTAGCACCTTATTCTTCGAGCACGGACTTCGCAATCGGTGCCCAATACGTCCCTTCCATCTCAGAAACGGTCGTCAACGTTTCACGGTACGCCGGGTCATTCGCTTTTTTCTCGGCAATCCCTTTCATCCAAAGGACATCTGCCTTGTAACCGGATTCTGGATACGACTCGAGATAAGCCGCATAGTCCGCAATGTCCGCTTGTCCCAATTTATTGTCGACAAGAAGTCGATAAAACCCAACTGCTTGTTCTTGTCCGACTTTCGCTTTTCCACCTAATAGGCGGTCGGCTTTTTCATACTGTTTATCTTGAACAAGTGCTTCTACCTCAGCCAGCGGTACAACATCCGTTGATGTGTCCGGTGCCTCTTCGGTTGATTCCTTTGGCTTCTGTTCGTCCGAATCTTGAAGTTTCTCATTCTCTTCTTCGAGTCGGGCGACTTCTGCCTCGAGCTCTTCAAGGCGTTCTGCGAGTGCTTCTTCTTCCGTTACGGTCTCGACAACGACTTCATCCGGCTCGTCCGGCGTGACGCCGGGCGGTTCGGCATCCGGCCAAAATATGAGCGCTCCAGCCGCAAGACCAACGACGAGCGGAAGTCCAAGCCATTTCTTATCGAGCTTGAACGCCTGTCGCCACTCGGCTAAATCAGAATGTTGGATGACAGCCGACGAGAACGAACGAAAGCGGCGCTTGGCCGCTTTTCTTCCGTTCGCCTTCACTTCTAGCGCAAGACCTAGTCGATGGAAAGCAGCAGGCACTTTCATCCCGAGGAGCGGCACGATTCGTTCGCTCGCTTCTTCATAATAGCCATGGTCGAGGAGCGTCGTGATGACACCAAACTCACTGGCGACAAGACGGAAAGAAGGATCGTATTCCCCTTTACGAGCCAACCATTCTGTCATATCGAACAATGGAAGTTCGGATAGCTCTCGTTCTGCTAGTGTCCGAATATCCATTGACTCAGCCTCGTTCAGGGTAAAGCGGGAACTTCGCTGTTAACGATCGCACGTCTTGAAGTGCTTCCGCGATTACCGCCTCGTCTTCATGTTGTTTCAGCACACGCCCGATGAGACGTGCCACTTCTTTCATATCCGCTTCTTTGAAACCACGAGTCGTCATCGCAGCCGTTCCAAGACGGATTCCGCTTGTGACAAACGGTGATGCCGGGTCGAAAGGAATCGTGTTTTTATTGACCGTGATTCCTGCTGCATCCAATGCATGCTCAGCTGCTTTACCTGTGATGTCGATTCCTCGAAGGTCGACAAGCAAGAGGTGATTGTCCGTTCCGCCCGATACGATTCGGAGCCCCTCTTCTTCAAGGCCTGCCGCAAGTGCTTGTGCATTCGCAATGACTTGACGTTGGTAATCTTTGAATTCCGGTTGGAGTGCCTCACCGAACGCGACCGCTTTTGCCGCGATGACGTGCATGAGCGGTCCTCCTTGAATCCCTGGGAAAATCGACTTATCGATCGCTTTGGCGAACTCTTCTTTACAAAGAATCATCCCTCCACGTGGTCCACGGAGCGTCTTGTGCGTCGTCGTCGTGACGAAATGCGCATGTTCGACCGGGTTCGGATGCAGACCTGCTGCCACGAGTCCAGCAATGTGCGCCATATCGACCATAAGATAAGCATCGACACTGTCCGCGATCTCACGGAACTTCGCGAAGTCGATTGTACGTGGGTATGCCGACGCTCCCGCAACGATCAATTTTGGCTTATGTTCCTTCGCAAGTGCAGCGACGACGTCGTAATCGATGTGTTCTGTCTCTTTGTCTACACCATATTCGACGAAGTTATATTGCACACCTGAGAAGTTGACCGGGCTACCGTGCGTCAAGTGACCACCATGAGACAAGTTCATTCCGAGAACCGTATCTCCTGCTTCAAGCACCGTGAAGTAGACCGCCATGTTCGCTTGTGCACCCGAGTGTGGTTGTACGTTCGCATGTTCTGCACCGAACAATTCTTTCGCACGGTCACGCGCCAAGTTCTCAGCGACGTCGACAAACTCACAGCCACCGTAATAGCGGCGTCCCGGATATCCTTCGGCATATTTGTTCGTCAATACGCCTCCTTGCGCTTCCATGACCGCTTCTGAAACAAAGTTTTCTGAAGCGATGAGTTCGATGTTGTCGCGCTGACGACCGAGCTCGTGTTGCATTGACTCAAATAATTCCGCATCCTGCACTTTCAACTTCGTCGTGTTTACCATGTGAAGACCCCCTCTAAATGTCTAAAAATCAACACCCCCATCGTACCACACGCTTGTTTTTTTGGGTATCGCAATAATCTGATGAAAAGTTGGGTATCATTAATAAGAATGTAACTGTGAGGAGGCCATTTATGATTGAGACAAAAGAACTGACGATCACACCGTTCGAACGGACACGAACGGTCCGAATCTACACACCTGCCGACTACGAGACGTCCGAAAAACGATATCCGGTCCTCTACATGCACGACGGACAGAACTGTTTTGATGACGAGGATGCGAGCTACAACATGAGCTGGCGCGTCGGTGAATATTTAGACGCCTCGAAGCGTGACTTGATTGTCGTCGCCCTCGATAGTGCACCAGGCGAACAACGACTCGATGAGTATGGACCGTGGGAAAACCCTTATATCGGTGAGAGTTTGCTCGGAAGTGACATCGTGCTCGGCGGGCAGGGTTCGGCGTATATCGAATATATCGCGCAGGAATTGAAACCTCAAATCGATGCTGACTATCGGACGATTCCGGAAGAAACAGCGATGATGGGAAGTTCGATGGGTGGGCTCATCTCGATATATGCAGCATGTGTATATCCAGACGTCTTCAAGCGTGTCGCTTCCCTGTCCTCTGCATTTTGGTTCAACCAAACCGAGCTGGAACAATTGATTGAAGCGAGCGATTTGAAGGGCGTCGAGCGTCTTTACTTGGACGTCGGCGCAAAAGAAGTCGAGGAACCGATCGAAAATGGACCGACGAACGAGATGTATCGTGAGTCGAGCGAACGCGTGTACAACCTGTTAAAAGACAAGGTCGAACACATCCGATTCGAAGTGATTGAAGAAGGAGTTCACAACGAGCTCGCCTGGCGTGAGCGTTTCCCGATGGTCATCTCCTATCTTTTTGGAGAAGATTTATAATTTGAACAAAAAAAGCATCGCATTCGGTCGAAAAACCTAAACGCGATGCTTTCTTCATTTATTTGGATACTGAGCCCGTGGCCCACCAATCAGTTTCGGTCTCGTGACTGCGAACGTGACGTACGCCTCTCCGAGATGCTTCGATGATAACCGAACCGGTATCGCGACCGGTTTCAAATGCATCCCAATCAATGTCGAGCCGATATCAATCCCGGCATCTGCTTGAATCGATTCGACGACACATGGCTCCTCGAAGTTCGCATACGCCTTCTCCGACATCGCCCCACCCGCGGAACGGACCGGGACGACCGTCACTTCAGTGAGGCCGAACTGTTTGAGTGTCCGGCGCTCAACGGTGAGGGCACGGTTGATGTGCTCACACCCTTGAAACGCCAAATGGACACCTGTCTTTTCTCTAAATTCAAGGAATGCTTCCATCAATTCGCTTGCGACATCAATGGAACCTGCCTTCCCAATCGTTTTTCCGAGCACTTCACTCGTCGAGCATCCGATGACGAGAATGCGCTCATCATTTAACGGGAACCGTTCGTGAAGCTCCGTCAAAAATCCGAGAAGTTCCGTCTTCATTTGACTCACTTCGATTCGTAAGCGCTCATCTTGTCGACACGGTTTGAATGGCGACCGCCTTCAAAGTTCGTATCGAGCCACGTCGTCACCAAGTCGAGTGCAAGACCAGGTCCGATGACACGCTCGCCCATCGTCATGATGTTCGAATCGTTATGCTGACGTGTCGCTTTTGCACTGAATGAATCATGGACGAGTGCCGCACGAATCCCTTTGACTTTGTTCGCCGCAATCCCGATTCCGATTCCCGTACCGCAAATCAAAATCCCACGATCGAATTCACCTGCCGCTACCGCTTCTGCGACCGGGATGGCCACATCCGGGTAGTCAATCGAGTCCGCTGAGTGCGTCCCGAAATCTTTATACTCATGTCCGAGTTCCTCAAGCAAGGCTACGATTTCTTTCTTCAAGTTGAAGCCGCCATGATCAGCGCCAATTGCAATTTTCATTCGTTCATTCCCCCGTCTTCTTTGGTAGGCGTCTCGGTGGTTTCGTCACCTTTGACCCATCATTCGTTAATTTTAACACAAGTCGATTCACGAGTGGTTCGAGCTCGTTTCGCACCTGGCGATACACATTCATCGAACCGCCGAACGGATCGTTGATGTCCCGTTCGAGTCCCGTCACGAATTCATAGAGCGTGTACGTCCGCTCAGACAAATCCGGGTATGTATCCCGAATTTGTTCACGGTGTGCGCGTGTCATCGTCAAGATGATATCCGCCCAATTCCCTAACACTTCATCGAACGTCTGGGTGACATGATCGAGCTCAATCCCACGTTCTCTGAGAACTTGCAGTGCATTTTCTGAAGCATCGAATCCTTGCATCGTCCGTAGACCAGCTGAGCGAATATCAAACTCATCCCCGGTCATCTTCGAACGGAGCAAGGCCATCGCCATCGGGCTTCGGCACGTGTTGCCACTACATATGAATAATACGCGTTTCATTGACATCGCGTGTCCTCCTCTATGTCTTTAGGCATCTTTCGTCGGGTGCACAATCTTTCCGCCCGCTGCTTTGTATAAACGGTTATAGACGGCAAGTGCGACTCCGACCGGTTCAATCGTGTTCACATAAATCTCATCCACGTCTGTTTCATCAAATCGACGAAGCGCGTCGTATAAACGTTGCGCCGCCACTTCCATCGAGGTCCCAAGTGAATACGTGACCTCAGCCGGTGTCGGGTTCTCGTCGAAGACGAGTGCACCGATTCGCAACCCCGCTTGCTTCCGCTCCTCGATGACACGTTCCAAATCTTTGCGTGTGCCATCGACTAAAAAAACAGGTGCCGTTGGGGCATAGTGCGTGTACTTCATTCCCGGCGATCGTGGTGTGGCTTCATCGTTACTCAAATTGGCATCTAAGGCGACCGGTCCAATGACAGCTTCCATTTCTTCTCGCGTCACACCACCTGGTCGTAAAATCGTTACCGTGTCCCCCGTACAATCCACAACGGTTGACTCGACTCCGATTCCGGTAGGACCCCCATCCACGATTCCTGCGATTCGTCCGTTCAAATCATCCGCGACATGTTGAGCAGTTGTCGGCGAAGGTCGTCCGGAACGATTCGCACTCGGAGCCGCAAGCCCTAACCCTGACTTACGAATTAACTCGAGTGCTGCCGGATGATTCGGCATCCGGAGTCCGATGGAATCGAGGCCCGCGGTCACGAGCGAAGAGGCTCGTCCGTTTGAAGGCAAGATGATCGTCAAAGCGCCTGGCCAAAACGCATCCATTAAGCGTTTGGCAACAGGAGGAATCGAATCGACAAACAAACTCGTTTGGTCGATTGAAGCGATATGGACGATGAGCGGGTTATCCGACGGACGACCTTTTGCCTCAAAAATCTTTCGAATTGCCACATCGTTCATGGCATCTCCAGCGAGACCATAGACGGTTTCTGTCGGCATGGCGATGATTTCACCCGCTTGAAGAAGACGTACCCCCTCTTCAATCTCATTCGAATTAATCCATTTCGTTTCCATACGCAATCCCTTCCCTTACGGCATAGACGATACGGTCCTTGCCGTTTATATCTTTTAAAATACCCGTTTCTGCTTCAGGATAACGTTCAGACAGTAATGATTTCACATCTTGTCCTTGGTTATACCCGATTTCAAACGCAATCAAATGCCAATCGGCACGTAAGACGCGCACCGATTCCAATATTAATTGCCGATACATGTCGAGCCCATCCTTCCCTCCGAAGAGCGCAAGGTGCGGTTCGTAGCCGACGACCGTCTCATCTAACAGCTCATCGGCCTCGATGTAAGGCGGATTTGAGACGAGAACGCGAATCGAGTGGTCCGCAATCGGTGCGAGCCCGTCTCCTTCATAAAACCGTACAGTTGCGCCAAGTGTGGCTGCATTTCGTTTAGCGACTTCAATCGCCTCACGCGAAATATCGACCGTCTGTACACGTACGCCGAGCTCGAGGCTCAAGGTAATCGCAATGGCCCCGCTTCCTGTCCCGACATCGACAATCTCATCATCCTTGATGTGACGAAGTTGCCCAAGTACCCAGTCGATCAACTCTTCCGTTTCTGGTCTCGGAATCAACACATCCCGGTTCACTTCAAACGAGCGCCCGTAAAACGGAGCATGTCCAATCACGTGTTGTACCGGTTCTCCGATCAATAAACGCTCGATTCCCGTCTCGAACCGTGTCGCTTCATCTGAAGACAATTCATCCGACAAACGAACGAGGAGACCGGTGCGATCGACTTGCAACACATGCATGAGCCACCATTCGGCAGCCGCACGGTCGCGCCCAGCTTCAACTAGTCGTTCTTCCGTCTGCTTAAGTAGCGCGGCAATCCGCATCATTCCGCTTCCTCCATGAGACGCGCCTGTTCGTCCATGATGAGTGCGTCGATAATGTCTTCGAGTTCACCTGCTAGGACACGGTCCAACTTCTGAAGGGTCAATCCAATCCGATGATCTGTGACACGACTTTGTGGGAAGTTGTATGTGCGGATCCGCTCGGAACGGTCACCTGTTCCGACAGCCGATTTTCGTTGCGCAGACAACTCTTCCATATGTTCGCTTTGCATTTTGTCATACAGGCGTGCTCGAAGGACCTTCATCGCCTTATCCTTGTTTTTATGCTGCGACTTCTCATCTTGACATGATACGACGAGCCCTGAAGGAATGTGTGTCAAACGGACAGCTGATTGCGTCGTGTTGACCGATTGTCCCCCTGGACCAGATGAAGTGAACGTATCAACTCGTACATCTTTCATATCGATATGCACTTCGACATCCTCTGCTTCCGGAAGAACGGCAACCGTTGCTGTGGACGTATGAATTCGTCCGCCCGATTCAGTCGACGGGACTCGCTGCACACGATGGGCTCCGTTCTCAAACTTGAGCTTTGAATAGGCACCTGCCCCGTTGATCATGAACGTGACTTCTTTAAATCCACCGAGTTCGGTATAGTTCGCGTCAATGAGTTCCACTTTCCAATTTTGACGTTCAGCGAATCGCGTATACATCTTATATAAATCTCCTGCAAAGAGTGCCGCTTCGTCTCCGCCTGCTGCTCCTCGGACTTCGACGATAACGTTCTTGTCATCGTTCGGGTCTTTTGGAAGCAATAAAATCCGCAGTTTCGCTTCTAGCTCTTTGACTTCTGGCTCGAGGAGGTTCATCTCTTCTTTTGCCAATTCACGCATGTCGGCGTCGAGCGTCCGGTCTTCAAGCATCGTCTTCGCTTCCTTGAAAGCTGTACTTGTTTCTTTATACTGACGATACATCTGTACCGTCTCTTCTAGTTGTGCCTGCTCTTTCGAATATTGTCTCAACTTCGTCGAGTCACTGAGCACCTCAGGATCGGCGAGCATTTCATTCAATTGCATGTAACGATCTTCTAATACACTTAAACGGTCAAACATGATGATCCGTCCTTTCTCCGTCAAATCAAACTCTATCTATTATAGCAAAAAAACGGACCGCCGAGGGCGGTCCGTCGATTCATCAGTCTACCACCGTATGGCGGACCGGATGTGGTTTGTTCGGTACATCATGACAATGTCGGCATCGTGGTTCGTAAGACTCGGAAGCCCCGACCAAGATGACCGGGTCCTCATACCGAGCAGGTTGCCCATCGATCAGACGTTGTGTCCGCGAAGCAGGCGCGCCGCATGACAAACAGATGGCCTGTAGTTTCGTCACGAACTCCGCGCGTGACAACAGTTCAGGCATCATCGTGAACGGTTCGCCTCGAAAGTCCATATCGAGCCCAGCGCAGATGACGCGTTTGTCTTCGTTCGCAAGTTGTTCGATGACGTCTACAATTCCTTCATCAAAGAATTGCACCTCGTCAATCGCGATGACCTGTGTTTCTTCACGAACGGCATCATACAAGTCTTGGCTTGATGCGATTGGCACGGCCACGACCGAGTTCCCTGTGTGTGAGACGACGTTCTCTTCATGATACCGGTCGTCGATTGCTGGTTTGAACACTTGGACCGGAATCTTTCCATAATGAGCACGGCGGACTCGGCGAATCAATTCCTCCGACTTCCCCGAAAACATACTCCCACAAATCACTTCAATCCAACCATATCGGTTCGTCACATGCATCATTGTTCTTCGCCCTCTCCATCGATAATCGCTTTCCGATTATACCTATCTTTCGAGTTGAGGAAAAGGGTTGACTTCTCCTAAATACTGATTGAAAGAACTCCGTCCTTTATTCATCAGCGTTCGCCTCTTTTTGTTCATCGATTAATTTCAATTTTCGCGCGAGCGGTCGAATCGTGAGACCGTGCAGTGTAACGGAAATGAAGACGAGACCGAGTGTGAGCGGCAACATTTGCTTCGCATCGTCAATCCCAAGATGCGCGACTTCTTCAGCAAAGAATCCCGCGACCGTCATCGCGACAATCCCGCGTGGGGCAATCCAACCAATGAACCCTCGTTCCGCTAGCGGCAAACCTCCACCGATGGTCGACAAGTAAATCGCAACTGGGCGAACCAAGAACAGGATGCCCGCAATCGTCAAGAGAAGCGGCCATTGGAAAATATTCAACAGCTCTGCCCGAGACAGGGAAGCCGTCAACAAGATGAAGACAGATGAGATGAGCAAGATTGAAATATCCTCTTTGAATGATTGCAGTTCTTCGATGATTTCTTCATCCCGATGTTTCGTATTGGCCATCGTCATCCCCATCGCCGTCACGGCGAGCAGCCCGACTTCATGCATCATAAGCTCACTGAGTGAGAATAAGATGAGGACAGCCGTCAACGTAACCGAGGCACGGAGATAGCGAGGTACTTTTTCTGCCACAAACCATCCCATCAAGAGATGGCCGAACAAGTAACCGAGTCCAATCCCTACAATACAGGCACCTGCAAAGAGGAGTTGCATCCATAAATCCATACCTTCATATACGATGTATCCAAGTCGAACGACGAAGAGCCCGAGTAATGCTCCAACAGGGTCGACAATGATGCCTTCCCATTTCAAAATCGCTCCGACTCGATCTTTCAAGTGTGCCTGACGCAACAACGGAATGACGACAGTCGGACCCGTCACGACGAAGAGCGCCCCCATCGTCCAGGCGACGACCCAATGTAACCCTCCTACATATTGAATGAGTAGCGACATCCCGACAAATGAGAGCGCGACTCCAATCGTTACAATCCGGACGATCGACCTCCGGAACTGATTGATTTCGCTAAAGTGAAGCCCAAGACTTCCTTCGAATAAGATGATGGCGACCGCAAACGAAATGATCGGACTATATAAATCCCCTAATAATTCACGCGGATCGAACAGCCCGAGGATCGGACCCGCCAATACTCCAGCGAGCGTCATAATGATGATTGCCGGGATTTGATAACGCCATGCCAACCATTGAGACATGATGCCGACCCCGATCAACAAGCTGATACTAATGAGTATAAATTCCATAACGGCCCCCTCACGACATACTTTCGTCTCTTTACCCGTGTCGATGCAACAAAAAACCGCCAAGGGCAATCCCTAGGCGGTGAGCATACAACTTTACGATTAACGTTGGTATTTCTTGTTGAAGCGCTCGATACGACCATCTGCAGATGCGAATTTCTGGCGACCTGTGTAGAACGGGTGCGAATCAGAAGATACATCGACACGGATGAGTGGGTACTCGTTTCCATCTTCCATCGTGATTGTCTCGTTAGAGTAACGAGTTGAACCAGTGATGAATTTGAATTCTGTCGTCGAGTCCATGAATACGACTTTACGGTATTCTGGGTGGATTCCTTGTTTCATTGCTTTTCAACTCCTTCGGCCCTAAGTATTCTTTCAACCTAGAGAAAGTTCACTAGAATATAATATCACCCTACTATAGGTTTTACAAGTCTGTTTTCGTTTTTTTCACCGGTCGTCTTTTTTTCTTATCTGCCTCTAGCGCAGCAAAAAAGTCGAGGTTTGTTTTCGTCTCACGGACACGGCGTAAGAACTGTTCGACGAAGTCTGGAGACTCGTTCATCGTACGACGAATCGTCCAGAGCGAATCGAGTTCGTCCTTCCCGAGTAACAACTCTTCTTTCCGTGTTCCCGAGCGACGAATGTCGATTGCAGGGAAGATCCGGCGCTCTGCCAATTTCCGGTCCAGATGCAGTTCCATGTTCCCTGTTCCTTTGAACTCTTCATAGATGACGTCGTCCATTCGCGATCCGGTATCGACGAGCGCTGTCGCGAGGATAGTCAAGCTACCTCCATCCTCGATATTCCGTGCCGCTCCGAAGAACTTTTTCGGTTTGTGGAACGCCGCCGGGTCAATCCCCCCCGAGAGTGTCCGTCCGCTTGGTGGAACAGACAGGTTGTACGCACGCGTCAAGCGTGTGATGGAATCGAGTAGGATGACCACGTCTTTCTTATGTTCCACGAGACGCATCGCGCGTTCGAGAACGAGTTCTGAAATACGCGCATGGTTTTCCGGTGTCTCATCAAAAGTCGAGAACGCCACGTCCGCATCCGGTACAGAGCGTTGAATATCCGTCACTTCCTCTGGTCGTTCATCGATTAGAAGAATGATTAATTCGACGTTCGGATGATTCGTCGTGATCGAGTTGGCAATTTCTTTTAAAAGCGACGTTTTCCCCGCTTTTGGTGGTGCCACAATCAACCCGCGTTGGCCAAACCCGACTGGTGCGATCATATCCATGACACGAACCGAAAGATGGGTCGGCTCTGTCTCGAGCACCATCTGTTGTTCTGGATAAATCGGTGTCAATGCCGGGAAATAATCACGCGAACGCGTCGAGTCCGTCGACTCTCCGTTGACCGCTTCAACACTCAACAAACCTTGGAACCGTTCATTCTCTTTCGGTTTACGGACCTTTCCTGTGACAAGGTCCCCGTTTCGAAGATTAAAGCGACGAATTTGCGATGCAGCGATATAGATGTCTTCGGAAGATTGAGAATAGTTGATTGGTCGGAGGAATCCAAATCCGCCATCATTTTGAGACTGAGGATTCGGTGGGATGATCTCTAAAATACCTTCGAGGAAATATAAATCTTTTGATTCAGCCTGTGATTTCAAAATACGGAACATGAGCTCACGCTTACGCGCTTCTCGAAAGTTCGGTACTTTGACTTCTTTGGCAATTTCATATAATTCTTTCAACGTCTTCGTTTCAAGCTCACGAAGTGTATAGTTCTTTGTCGGTTCTGTCTGTTGACTCATTCAAGTCACCTATCTTTCTACATTTCATTACAAGAAGCATTCAACTTGATTCATTTGTTCTGCCATCATCTAACCATATTTTGCCCGTGCCGTCACCGTGCAAAAATCACCTTTTGTTCAATCGTTTCCCTCTTGTACAAATCCTTACACAGTAAAAGATAGTTTTGTAACAAAATAAGTGCTATATCCACATATTGTTTCATTTTTGTTACAAGAAAACGCTTTTTTGACTTGCGATTGAAAAATGCTATCGGTCTTGCGCATGATATAGTTTATTTGCACAGGAAACCGGGTATATCCCGCAACTTGTGCTCTACCATTAAAAATTACTCGATTTGTCATATACGAATGTCTTGATTTTAAAAACGGAGGGATTTATACAATGTTAAAGCGTATCGCATCAATCGTCGTCGCTGCCACTGTCGCTTTCTCGGGTCTTATGTTCTCAACAGGTGAACAAGCAGAAGCCGCTACCGGTACATTTGCTTACTCGAAAGTAAACGGTTTGAACATCCGTACTGCCCCGTCACTTACATCATCGAAAGTCGTCGCGAAAATGGATAAAGGTCAACGCTATACATACCTTGGTAAATCCGGTTCGTTCTATAAAATCAACTACAAAGGCACACACCGTTATATCTCAGCTTCTTCAACGTACACATACTTGAAAGCGAACACGTCGACATCAACAACGGTTTCAACGTCATCTTCTAGCAAACGTTCGAAACTTGTCGCTGAATCGAAGAAATATCTCGGAACACCGTATCGCTATGGTGGAACAACAACTTCAGGGTTTGACTGCTCAGGATATACTGGACACGTGTACAAGAAAGCAATCGGAAAAACACTACCACGTTCTTCACGTCAGCAATACTCAAGCGCGAAGAAAATCTCGAAGTCATCGATCCAAGCAGGCGATCTCGTCTTCTTCTCACATTCAGGCGGAACGATTCAACACGTCGGAATGGCACTTAGCAAAACACAAATGATCAACTCAGAAACAGGCGGCGTGAAATACGCGAGCTTCACTTCTGGATACTGGGCACCACGCTATGTAGGCGCTGGATCATATCTCTAATACAATATCACGACTCGGTTCATCGGAACCGAGTCGTTTTTATTTGTTCACATGTTCCATTACATGACGAGAGTCTTTCAAAACAGAAAACGTTCCATCCGTTTCTATGATTACTGCTTCGACTTGTCCTAGAGGAGTGCCACTTGATCGAATCGCTTGAATGACCTCGATCTCTAAAATTCGTTCTTTTTGTAGATGTTCTCTCAAATAATCTCCTTTATAAAACAGTAGAGTTGGTTCTGATTTAATCATTTGATTCACAATGGAGAATCGCTTAGATAGTTTCGCTAATATATATTGTAAGACAATTAGTGTACCGAACGCAGTCAGTCCAGCCAATAAAGAGGTTTGTTGACTAGTCAAGGTCGTTGCCAAAATAGAACCAAGTGCAACCGTCACAATAAAATCAAATGCATTCATTTTTGCCAATGTACGCTTACCAGAAACACGCAACATGAGAATGATAGAAATATATGCTCCAATCCCTGTTAAAATAATCCGAATCATCGTTGATAGTTCCTGCATCAAACTCCTCCCTTATTTTTGCTTCAATGCCCCTCTCGCGTTCGTTGCCGCAAAGACGATCATGAGTACACTCATCGTACCCGCGACTGCGAGCCCTGCAGATAAAGCACCCCAGTCAATCTCCGGCTGAGTCAGAACCGCTCGCATCCCTTCGAAAATATACGTGGTTGGATTGAACGTCGCCGCCACTTTCAACCATTCGGCTTCAATCAATTCTTTCGGAACGAACGTCGTCGACAGGAAAATTAAAGGAAAGAACAACAACGTCCCTGCCTGTGCCGCTTGTGCATTTCGTGTTTTCAAGGCGACGCCCACTGAATATCCTGCGAAACCAAGTCCAAATCCGATTGCGAGTAATACCGTGAAAAAGAATCCAGCGGCACCGACAGGAATCGTGAGACCGAGGAGAAACGCGACAGCAAAAATAAGTAGCGTTTGGACGAGTAATTGCAACATCCCCGCAATCATCGGTCCGAGCACAATCGCCGTACGGGTCGCCGGTGTCAACAAGAGCCGTGCGAAATAGCCACTCTCAATATCTCGGACAAGCGCCTGACCCGTGCCTCCCGCTCCCCCGACTGCACCTGAAACAATGGATACGGGTAAGATGAAATTCAAATAGTCGCTCCCTTCGAACTGAGGCAACGAGGCCACGCTCGACAAGCCGCTCGTATACACGAGTAAAAAGAATACAGAAATGATCAAGTTCGGGATGAATGAAAACGGATTTCGAATAGTCGTCAGCAAACTCCGTTTCGTGAATAGCCATGTCTCAGTCCACACGGATCTCGCCTCCTTCATACGATTCGCCTGTCACTTTCAAGAATACATCATCGAGCGATGGTTGCTTGACAGTCAATCGTTCAGGCTGCAACCCTTGTTCATCCAAGGAACGAACAATCTCAGTCAACGTCATGTCACGTAACTCAAACGATACATGTGTGCCATTCGAAGATGTATGAAATCGCGTCGCGGCAAGGGTCGCTTCAGATTCTGTAGCGAAGTCCATCGAAATCGTCTCTCCACCGACGAGCTGTTTCAATTCCTCGGCCGTTCCTTCACTCACAATCTTCCCGTGATTGATGATTGCAATCCGGTCAGCCAACTCATCTGCCTCCTCTAAGTATTGGGTCGTTAAAAAAATCGTCGTCCCGAATTCCTCGTTCAATCGGCGTACTTCATTCCAAATTTCGATTCGGCTCGCCGGATCGAGTCCGGTCGTCGGTTCGTCTAAAAACAAGACCGTTGGACGATGGACGAGTGTGAGAGCCAAGTCGAGACGTCGTCGCATCCCACCGGAATAGGTACCACTCCGGCGATCGGCCGCATCCGTCAGTGAAACGACTTCGAGTAACTCATCGGCTCGACGTTGCGCCTCTTCATTCGACATCTTAAACAAACGCCCTTGTAAGACAAGGAGCTCTCGTCCCGTCAACACTTTATCGATTCCTGTTTCTTGTAAGGCAACTCCAATCGATAATCGGACATCTTTTTCTTGTTTAACGACATCGAATCCATTGACTCGTGCCGCTCCAGATGTCGGTCTCACGAGTGTCGTCAACATTTGCACCGTCGTCGATTTACCCGCACCGTTCGGACCTAAAAACGCAAAGATTTCTCCTTCTTTCACGAAAAATGACACGTCATCGACAGCTGGAACATCCTTGAATGTTTTGACGAGTCCTTCAACCTGAATCATCACACCCACCTCCTGACTATCCATTCCCGTTTTCTGACGCTTTCACCACAAAAAAGTCGTGGACGTTTTCACATCCACGACTTCTGATTATTCTGGTTTCATGACCATTTTTGGTTTTTTCTTAAGTGAGTGGTTCCCTTCGACGAAACGAACGGTACCGGACTTGGCACGCATGACGACCGAATGGGTCTGTCCGCCTTGTGACGTGAATTGGACTCCACGTAACAGCTCACCATCTGTGACGCCGGTCGCCGCAAAGATACAATCTTCACCTTTCACCAAATCATTGAGGAGGAGGATTCGATCCGTATCTTCGATTCCCATGTCATGGCAACGTTGTTTCTGCGCTTCATCTTCCGGGAGCAAACGCCCTTGGAAGTCTCCACCTAAACACTTCATTGCGACTGCAGCGATGACACCTTCTGGCGCCCCGCCTGAACCGAGCAACAAATCGACACCCGTTTTCGGGAAAGCGGTGTTGATGGCCGCGGCGACGTCCCCGTCCGGAATCAATTTGATTCGCGCACCGGTCGCGCGGACACGTTGAATGGTTTCTTCGTGACGGTCCCGATGTAAAATCGTGACGACGACATCTTCCACGTTTTTCTTCTTCGCTTTCGCCACGATTTCAATGTTCTCTTCAATCGAGTTGTCGAGACTGACGAGACCTGCCGCTTCCGGTCCGACGGCAATTTTATCCATGTACATGTCTGGAGCATGAAGGAGATCGCCTGCATCCGCGACCGCGAGAACCGCAAGTGCTCCCCACGTTCCGGTCGCTACGATGTTTGTCCCTTCTAACGGATCGACGGCGACATCGAGACGAGAACCGTAGCCATTTCCGACTTTTTCTCCGATGTATAGCATCGGGGCCTCATCCATCTCCCCTTCACCGATGACGACAATCCCTTTCATCGGAATCGTATCAAATACGTCGCGCATGGCCGTCGTTGCCGCATCATCCGCTTCGACTTTCAATCCTCGTCCCATCCAACGGGCTGAAGCAAGTGCCGCCGCTTCTGTCACCCGAACCAGTTCCATCGATAAACTTCGTTCCACCCGAAATCTCCCCTTTATACCTCGGTTTGTTCCTCCACCCAAACGAGCGCACCGAGTTGTTTTAATTTGCCGACAAAGTCGACATACGAATCATTCAGTCGTTCCGCATGTAGTAGCGTCGATTCACCAGAAGCTTGGAGCGCTGACAGTACCAGGGCCGCAGCACTCCGTGCATCGGTGCATTCCATCTCTGCGTTCGCCAGCTTATTACCGCCACGAATCACAGCCGATGCATCCTCCAGTGTAATTTGCGCATTCATCCGTCGCATCTCGGCGATGTGGCGGAATCGTTGCGCATACAATTTATCGGTGACAACACTCGTTCCGTCAGCTTTTAATAAGGCTGCCGTCATCACCGGTTGCAAGTCGCTCGGATACCCCGAGTAATGGAACACCCGAATATCTGTTGGCATGAATTGGTTCGCCGTCACGGTAATTGACTCCTCACCGACCTCGACGTCCGCTCCGAAATCCAACAGTTTTTGAATGACCCCTTCGAGATGTGTCGGAATGACCGGTTGGACGGTCACACGACCGGACACTGCACCGAACATCATGAACGTTCCGGCTTCGAGACGATCTGGAATGAGTGTGTGCGTACAACCGTGGAGGCGTTCCACCCCTTTAATTCGAATCTCATCCGTTCCTGCCCCACTCACATGTGCACCCATCGATGTGAGCATGGTCGCCACATCGACGACTTCCGGATCGCAAGCCGCGTTTTCGATGACCGTCGTCCCTGTCGCTAGAACAGCCGCAAGCATTGCACTCACGGTTGCCCCAAACGACCGCAAGTCCAAGTAAATTCGATTCCCAACAAGTTCATCGACCCGGACATGATAGAGACCTGATTCATTCTCAACATGAATGCCGAGACGTTCCAACGCTTTCAAATGTAAGTCAATCGGCCGTGGACCAATCGCATATCCTCCAGGTAACCCAACCGCCCCTTTTCCAAAGCGAGCCGCGAAGACCCCGAGTAAATAGACAGCGGCACGGACTTTGCGCGTCTCAGAACCGAGGAGAGGCATTGCGACTGCTTCATTCGAATGAATCGTCATTCGTTCGCCATCCCGCTCTACCCGAACCCCTAACTCTTTTAACAAATTGACCATCACTTCCACATCTTCAATCATCGGAACGTTTTCAATCGTCACCGACTCTTCCGTGAGAAGTGCAGCCACAAGGCAAGGGAGAGCGCTCTGTTTCGCTCCGCTAATCTCGACGGTTCCTTCTAGTTTTTGCTGCCCAACGATATGGAGAATTTCCACGCTGATCAAAACCTTTCTACGACGGACTTATTTGGATTGAGCGTTGTTCCAATCCGCTAAAAACTGCTCAATGCCTTTGTCTGTGAGCGGATGTTTCATCATTTGTTCGATAACTTTGTAAGGGACTGTGGCAATGTCAGCCCCAAGGAGTGCAGCTTTTGTCACGTGAACCGGATGACGCACAGATGCTGCGATAATTTCTGTCTCGATGCCATGGATTGCGAAGATGTTCGCAATGGTCTCAACTAAATCAAGCCCATCTTGTCCGATGTCATCCAAGCGTCCGATGAATGGAGAAACGTATGATGCCCCGGCACGTGCCGCAAGTAACGCTTGGTTAGCGTTAAAGATGAGCGTGACGTTTGTCTTGATTCCAAGCTCCTTGAACTGTTTTACCGCTTGCATCCCCGCTGGTGTCATCGGTACCTTTACCGTAATATTCGGCGCGATGGCGGCAAGTTCCTTTCCTTCTTCCACCATACCCGACGCATCGAGTGCAATAACTTCGGCGCTGACCGAGAGATCCCCGACGATCTCACAGATTTCACGAAGTCTTGTATGGAAATCGACACCTTCTTTGGCGACGAGCGATGGATTCGTCGTCACGCCTCCAATGACGCCCATTTGATGAGCTTTTTTAATGTCTTCCACATTTGCTGTGTCAATGAAAAAACGCATATGTGTCTCCTCCTTAATTTGTGATCGCTTACAATCTCTATTATGAGGAAAGTCATGTCGAATTGCTATACCCTTTACGTCAACGATGCGATTGCAAGCATCGATCCTACGACAAGGCCTATCCCAGCGAGCGTCCCGAAAAATGACCATTTCATAATTTTACTTTGCTTCACATAGTATGCTTGGTGTGGTCCTTCTTTCAAACGTTCCAATCCGTGGGTTTCAATCCAATTCGTTGCTGCCGTCTGCTCATCTGCCACAAGATCGCCGGTGTAGACAAATGGAACGATTTCTTCCGGACGACTCAACCGTTCAAATCGCTCACGTCGTGTCGAGATATTCGCACCAATCCAATACAATTCTTTTGGTGTGTAAAATAGCGGAATTCCCTGCTCATGGAAAGATTTTATCCATTGATCAAAGGCAACCAGATCACGTTGATCGAACAAGATTTCCATGGCATCATCTTTTGTCATAATCGATAGCATCGGAGTGTACTCTACCGTAGGACGACCAATCCGAACCGTCGGAGACGGCTGTGTCTTTCGGACAATCGCCGGGAAGAAGACGATTTGTCGAATCGCTGAGATTGGAAATGATTGCTCGACCGACTCGCCCGATTCATGCCGATACGTCACACCCTCGATGCTCGTTGCGGTCATTTCGTATCTAGAGTGATTCCGTTCTTTCCAAAATAAACGACGGAACGTGTTCGTAAACCAATACACCCCAAACCCACCGATGGCGACTAAGACTAACAATGGAATAAGCCAAGGTACCGGATAATAATAAATTAAAACGAGTGGGGCGGCGGCTAATGCTAAAGAAAGACCAATCAACACGACTGCTCCATATACATAAAAGATTCGCCAAAACAATTCTGTCGGTCGCTCGTTATAAATCACAAAGACTCCCCCTTTTTTTCACCATATATGTATACGTTCCCTAAATCATCAAAAAAAGGCTGACTCTACAAAAGAGTCAGCCTTTCAGGACAGGATTAAGCTTGGTTGCTTGAACCAAACTCACGCATCTTGCCAGTAACGACGTTATAAATCGCTTCGATACCAGGTCCGATAATTTTACGTGGGTCATATACTTTTGCATCAGCAGCAACTTTCTCACGTACTGCACGAGTCCATTCTTGTTGGCACTCAGTGTTGACGTTGATTTTGCTGTGGCCGAGCTCGATTGCTTTTTTGATTTGGTGCTCAGGAATTCCTGATCCGCCGTGAAGAACGAGTGGTGTTTTAGTCGCTTCCGCGATTTCTTCCATCTCTTTAAATCCAAGTTTTGGCTCGCCTTGGTATTCACCGTGTACAGAACCGAGTGCTGCAGCAAGTGCATCCACTTTCGCTTCTTTTACAACACGTACACACTCATCGAGGTCAGCGTATTGTACGCCACCAACAACGCCGTCTTCTTCGCCGCCAACTGTACCGACTTCTGCCTCAACAGAAGCACCTTTAGCGTGAGCGTACTCAACAACTTGTTTCGTCATTTCGATGTTTTCATCGATTGGGTGGTGTGAACCGTCAATCATGACTGACGTGAAACCAGCGTCGATCGCTGCTTTACACTTATCGAATGAAGAACCGTGGTCAAGGTGGATTGCAACTGGAACAGTGATGTTGTAGTCGTGCATAAGACCTTCAACCATTTTGACAACTGTCGTGAAGCCACCCATGTACTTCGCTGCACCTTCTGATACACCGAGGATTACTGGTGATTTCTCGTCTTCCGCAGCGCGAAGAATCGCTTGCGTCCACTCGAGGTTGTTGATGTTGAATTGGCCGACTGCATACTTGCCTTCGAATGCTTTGTTAAGCATTTCTGTCATTGATACTAATGGCATAATGACATCCTCCTGTCTGTTCGCTATTATACACGTTTGGGAAAAGTTCCCCCGTGCAATTCGTTCCCATTATAACACACCGTAAAACATGTGCCTATGCTATTCGGGCATAGAAATGGCTTAGCGCAAGCGTTTACATATGTCATCTTGGTGACGAAACGTCAAATTTTCAAGACTTCTTTCACTTTTCCAATCATCCCATAAATATCAAACGGCTTCTCAAATTGTGCCGTGATCCCGAGACGACGCACTTCTTCAATCACCGTTTCTTCCCCAAATGCCGTCATAATCATGACGGGTGTGTCTAACTGTTTTTCGCGCATGCGACGTAATACTTCATGTCCAAACATACGAGGCATATTCATATCGAGCAATACCAAATCATATTGCTCCCGCTCTAAAAATTCCCAGGCGCTGATGCCGTCTTGCGCCGTGTCCACGTCTACACCCATGTTCGTGAACACTTGCGCGAGCATCGTACGAATTCCGTCCTGGTCATCTGCTATTAACATCCGTGACATGCATGTCCCTTCTTTCATTCATCATTTACCATATTCAAACAATTTAACCTTACCAAACTCATCTCTTTTTCGCGACGTCTATCTTTTGAAATCAAGGGAACGATGGCCCGGAATTCTCTTCTTCCTGTTCTTCCTTCAACTGTTCAGGTACGTCTAGCACATTCACCTGCTCGTAGTCGGTCACTTCCGCATCTTCTTCTTTCACAAATACTCGCAGATAGTTCCCTTCCGGTAACAACCCCGTGGTGGCAACAGACAGAGGACGTTTTTTCCCATCCTCGTCGTACCCGATGAGATCATAGCGATAACCACCCGAGGTTTGTGTCGCCACTTCTGCACTTGGGACTTTGACATAATAGACATCGGCTAACAATCGATTAGGATCGACATAACGCCACCCTACTACTAATAGAATGCCAATCAATAGGATGGCAACGAGGTTTCGTTTCATAAAAAATTCTCCCTCAATCTAAGAATCACTACTTATGAGGTATACCGTTATTCCGAATCGATGAAACCATGACACAAAAAAGGTTCATCCTATTTAGAATGAACCTTTCCTGCAATGCAGTGCATTACGATTCGACAGTCACAGGCACAACTGCGATTTCAATCTCCTTCTCCACTTCTTCACGCTCTTCTTTCAAACGCTCATCCGACCATTTGAAGACGTCGGCCATGCAACGAAGGACACCTTCTTTGTGTTGACGGACGAAATCGATATCAAAGAACATCGCTCCGGTCCGACGAATCAAGAAGTCGATGGCGCGTACGACCGCTTCTTCTTCAATGCCATAAATCAATTGTGCATAGACGACCTCTGGCAAGTCATACGCGTTCGAGTCCATCCGCTCGATGACGCGATCGATATTCGATCCGTATAGACGGACGAGTTCTTCCGCGTGCCCCGCGTCGAGACCGTGATTTTGAAGTTCTTTCGTTTTCTTCTCGAGGAAGTCTTTGAACCCTTTCGATCCGCCGACGTGACCACCTGACATCGGCATATGCTTCGTCCGGCTTGCCAAGTAGACGACACCCTCTTCTTCTTTTAATAATTTCGCGACAAGGTCGACGACCGTTTCTGACATCTTTCGATACCCTGTCAATTTACCGCCGGCAATCGTGATCAAGCCGCTGTCTGACTGCCAAATTTCGTCCTTACGTGAAATTTCAGAAGGGTCTTTTCCTTCCTCATAAATCAATGGACGAATACCCGCCCAGCTTGATTCCACATCATCTGCTGTGACATGAACGTCTGGGAACATATAATGGATTGCATCCAAAATATAATCGCGGTCCTCTGTCGTCATGCGTGGATGCGCTTTGTTTTTATCAAAGAACGTATCCGTCGTTCCAACGTACGCTTTGTTTCCGCGTGGAATGGCAAAGACCATGCGCCCATCTGGTGTGTCGAAATAAATTGCCTGTTTGAGTGGGAATTTCGATTGATCGATGACAAGGTGAATTCCCTTCGTCAAACGAAGCTGTTTGCCTTTTTTCGAGTTGTCTTCTTCCCGTAACTCATCGACCCATGGACCAGTCGCATTAATGATTTTTTTCGCATAGACGTCATATGTCGACCCATCGATTTGGTCTTCGACGTGTACCCCCGCCACTTTGCCGTTCTCGTAAATCAACCCGGTCACTTTGGCATAGTTCATAAGAAGCGCGCCGTGATTCGCTGCCTCTTTCGCCACTTCGATTGTCAATCGTGCATCATCCGTCCGATACTCGACGTAGTATCCACCACCGACTAAGTCATCTTTTTTCACGAGCGGTGCTTTTTTGATGACTTCATTCGGTTTGAGCATCATGCGACGTTCTGCCCGTTTGACGCCTGCAAGGAAGTCATACACCATGAGTCCGATTGAAGTTGAGAAAGGACCAAACGTGCCTCCCTTGTGCATCGGTAATAGCATCTGTTCCGGTGTCGTGACATGTGGACCGTTCTCATACACGATGGCACGCTCTTTCCCGACTTCTGCGACGAGCGCCACTTCAAATTGTTTCAAATAGCGGAGTCCCCCGTGAACAAGTTTCGTCGAACGGCTTGACGTCCCGGCCGCAAAGTCTTGCATTTCAAGAACCGCTGTCTTCATCCCACGTGACGACGCATCGAGCGCAATCCCTGCTCCGGTTATCCCTCCACCGACAACAAGAACGTCATGACGTTCGCTTGTCAGTTGTTCGTATCGTTTCGCTCGTTCTTTCGCTGAGAAATTTCTGATTTCCATCTTATTCCCTCCTATAGTAAGTACGGTTCAATGAATAGAAAAAGAGACCACAACAAAAACAAGGCTTCCCCCTTCTGTTGTGGTCTCTCTATTGTCTCGAACCGAATATCAACTTTTCTCCTGTATTATACCCTATTCTTTTCAGTTCAATCATCTCTTACGCTTGCGCAATCTGTAATGTGTTCATTCACAAGCATCCGACTCGCATTTTTGAGTCGAGAAGCTTAGACTTCAAGGTATCATGTTGAAGGAGGATTTCAGATGAAACGTATGTTACAACCTTTTCAATTCAAAAATGGCGTCGAAGTACCGAACCGACTCGTCTTGGCTCCGATGACACATTACTCATCAGAACCAACGGGCGAAGTATCCGAGCATGAGCTCGCCTACTATCGGAAACGGGCGCAAAACGTCGGGCTTGCGATTACAGCATGCGCGTACGTGACAGAAGACGGGAAAGGTTTCCCGAACGCATTCGGGGTCAATGACGACAAATTCATCCCGGGTCTCCGTCAATTGGCGGAAAGTTTAAAAGCGGAAGGTGCAAAAGCCATCCTTCAAATTTTCCACGCTGGACGGATGTCACCACCTGAACTCGTCCCGAACGAACAACCTGTCAGTGCAAGTGCTGTCGCGCCTGTCCGAGAAGGCGCCGTCACACCACGTGCCCTCGAGACATCAGAGGTCGAAGCCATTATCGAGGCGTTCGGTGAAGCGACGCGTCGGGCCATCGAAGCCGGGTTTGATGGCGTCGAGATTCACGGAGCGAACACCTACTTGATTCAACAATTCTTCTCACCGCACTCAAATCGCCGTGAAGATCGCTTCGGCGGTGATGTTCATGGACGTTTGACGTTCCCACGCGAAGTCATTCGTCGTGTGAAAGAAGCAGCTGCAGATGCAGAAGACTTCTTAGTCGGCTATCGTTTCTCACCGGAAGAAATCGAAGAGCCAGGAATCACACTCGACGACACGGATGTGTTACTCGATATGATTTTAGAAGAGGGCGTCGATTATATTCACGCTTCTCTCTGGAACTTCAATACAGCTTCCATGCGTGACGAGAATGTCACGGAGCGTTCGATAGACCGCATCGCCAATCGAATCAATGGTGCCATCCCACTCATCGGAGTCGGGCAACTCCAACGTCCGGCCCAAGTGGAAGACGCACTCGACGTCGTCGATTTTGCCGCACTCGGTCGCGAACTGATCATCGATCCACAATGGCTGGAAAAAGTGGAATCGGACCGCGAAGACGAGATCGAGACAGAACTCGACTTGAACAAACAAGCCGAACTCGCTGTCCCAGCTCCGCTATGGAACGCCATCACGACACGTGCCGGTTGGTTCCCAATTAAAGATCAAGAAGTGAAATAAAAAAATGAACCTGCCGTTTATCACGGCGGGTTCATTTACTATTTCAACGTCAAGAGCTCACTCATCGTCACAAACGTGTACCCTTCACGTTTCAGCGCATCGAGAACTTTCGGCAACCCTTCAGCTGTGGACTCATGAATATCATGCATCAAGACAACAGCACTTGGATGGACATTGTCCATAATCAAGCGATACATTTGATCGGCATTACGGTGACTCCAATCAAGAGAATCGACCGTCCATAGTGCAAGGGTCTGCTCCTTTGTCTGAATGATCTGCTCAATCATTTCATTTTTAGCCCCGTATGGTGGACGAACCAATGATGGGCGTTGTCCCGTAAGCCTCTCAATTCGTTCATCAACCTGTTCGAGTTCCTCTTTGACTCCCTTCTCAGACAATTGTGTCAAATCCGGGTGATGTTCAGTATGATTTGCTAGCTCATGACCTGACAACGCTACTTGTCTCGCTACATCAGGATAGAATTCCATCTGACTTCCTAACATAAAGAACGTAGCACGCGCTTGGTATTTCTCAAGTGTCTCAAGAATGTGAGGTGTCACAATCGGATGGGGTCCATCATCGAACGTCAGTGCAACATATTTCCCATTGGGTTCAAGCGGCTTATTTGAGGGACTCATGATTGGAGAATCTTCTTGTGCAGTGGGCGTATCTAATTCGGATAACAAAAACGGCTCAACTTCCTTCATCGGAATATGAACTTCTACCACACCTGCCGCTCCCGCCGCCACTTCATACTCGTCAAATATGACATCTAGACCAGAGGACGTCAGTATCCACTTCGTCGATTTAGGGTGTTTAATCGCTTCACGTAACTGATCCTCAAATACGTATTCTTGATGTTGTAATTGTGTGATGACGCTATGCTTGAACCATTCTAATGCATGTTGGTCATCACGTAAGACATCATCCCATTCAACGAACGTTCCGTCCGAAAGGTTCATCCGAAATACGTCGACAGTGGTTTGACCATTCGCACCACCAGTGAATGCATAAGTATGAACGACTAGCGTGTATTCAGTCTGATTCGTTTGATATGTATCGGTCTGAATATTTAAGTGACCCGTTTGACCGTGACTAGGGGTGAGGTTGTGTTGAAATGCTTCTTTCTTTTCTAAAATGAATGCATCCAGCTCCTCGTTTAGCATTTCATAATCCGTTCTCGGAACAGAGATTGATGTCGTATATCTTTTCGCTTGTTCACTCTCTACCGTTAAGTGTAACCCGGGGTATTGTCCGGTAAAGGATGGTGTCGGAACTTTTTTAATCGTCGGGGCGGCTCCCGCGATGTAATACCATGTGCCCATCCCAATCAATAACATCACAATAACTAACATGTGTCGTTTCATTCTTATTCTCTCCTATTTAATTCAATCGATTCGATTGTAGCAAACTCTTCACGAATGAAATCGTCAATATGGCGACAAATATATACAAAATCATACAAAACAGGTACGTCGTCTTTAAATAGACGGCGTACCTGTTTTCATCCATTCTTCGCGTAACATGCCCATCCGAATCGAATCGTAGCGTTTCGCGTTCACGACACGCACTTGACGAATTCGACCTTCAAGCTGCATCCCTACTTTTTCAGCGACCCGCATCATTCGCTCGTTCCCTGACCATGTCGTCAATCCCACGCGGACGACCGGTAACGTTTCAAACAAATGTTTCGTCCATAGACGAAGGGCACGCGTCCCGACACCTCGATTCCAGCGGTCGGATTGATGCAAGATGATGCCCATCTCGAGCCACTCTCGTCCGGCATCTTCGAAATAATAGGAAACCGTGCCATATACCGTTCCACTGACCTCAATGACCCACATGTCTTCTTTTTTGATGAACGATCGCTCGATTTGCTGAAACTCTTCGTAAGACATTGACTTGTGTTCGAAGTAAGGCGCGTCCCACTGTTTCCATTCCGGTACCGCATCTCGATAAATCAATTCCCAGAGTCGTGATAGATCCTGTTCTTCAATCGGTCGAATGACCACTTCTTGATCTTGTCGCATGTTGTCTTCCTCTCTATAAATCGTCCTTACCTTATTCTTGTGTCCCGTTCGAATCTCCTTTTTTTCGTTTGCGCCAAATGAACGCAAGAATCAAGACAATCACACTTGTCATGACAGAAGCGATCGCGATTGGACTCGAATCGGTCATAAACAATTGTCCAATCGAGACAGAATAAGCAAGTCCGAACGACGTGACGAGTTTTGCCCCGAACGCGATACCCGCAAAGCGCAGAAACGGTACACGACTAAACCCCGCAGCGAGACAGATGACCTCGTCAGGTAAAATCGGAATGATAAATAAGACGAGCAAGACACCAAGACCGTATCGATCGACATATCGATCGTACGTCTTCAGTTTTTCTTCATCGACCCAACGAATCATGCGCCCTCGACCAAATCGGGCCAGTCCATACATGACAAAGATTCCAAGTGTCGTCGCAACGCTTCCGACCAAAGCGGCACGAAACGGTCCGAGCGCGACACTCCCAATCGGCACGCTGACCGCTTCCGGAACGGGTAACGCAATAGGTTGTAAAAAGCTAAATGCTGCAAACACCCAGACCGCCTGTCGTTCATATTGTTCTAGTAAACGATCCAATCCGTATGTGTCATAAAGGATGAGTCCGAATGAAACATAATAGACGAGAACGAAAATCAAGAAGAGAGAGAACGTGATCTTCCACATCTGCTTTAGGATGACGTTCGAGCCGTCCCGAATCGCCCGAAGTAACCCGACCGAGAGGGCGAGTAAAACAACACCTGTCCAGCCAAGTTGATACGGCAATAAAAGGGAAGGCAAGACGACGAACGGCAACAGACTGAGCGCGACAAGCCCTAATCCATATCCAAGATAAATCGAATGTCGTTCTTTCATGTGCCCTCACCCTCTCCCCGTTCTATTTCTAGTGTACCCACAAAGTGATAGGGATGTATCCTGCCGAAGGCGCTTTCCCTCTCATGCTTTTGACGTAGAAAAACCACGGTCCGCAATGGACCGTGGCTTTCAATCACTTATTCTCCAAGTGATGCTTGGATGAAGTCATGGAATAGACGTTGTGGACGTTCTGGACGCGAAATCAATTCTGGGTGGAACTGTGATGCCACGAACCATTTGTGTTCTGGAATCTCAATGATTTCTACGAGACGACCGTCTGGGCTCGTACCTGAGAACTTGAAGCCTTCTGCTTCAAACGCTTCACGGTATTCGTTGTTGAACTCATAACGGTGACGATGACGCTCGTATACGAGTTCTTGATCGTATGCCGCATGCGCTTTCGTCCCTTTTTCGAGTTTACATGGATAAAGTCCAAGACGAAGTGTGCCCCCAAGATCCTCGATATCTTTTTGCTCTGGAAGAAGGTCGATGATCGGATACGGTGTCGACGGATCGATTTCTGCAGTATGTGCGCCGTCCAACTTCAAGACGTTACGGGCAAACTCGACCGTCGCAAGTTGCATCCCGAGACAGATTCCGAAGAATGGGACGTTGTTTTCACGAGCAAAACGTGTCGCTTCAATCTTCCCTTCGATTCCACGCTCACCGAATCCACCTGGAACGAGGATTCCGTCCGCATCGCCGAGGATGTCTGAGACGTTTTCAGCCGTCACGTCTTCCGCGTTGACCCAGTCGATGTCGATATCCGCGTTGAACGCATAACCCGCATGTTTGAGTGCTTCCGCGACCGAGATATACGCATCACGCAATTCGACATATTTCCCGACGAGTGCGATTTTCACTTTCTTCTCAAGGTGTGTGACCGTGTGGACGAGTTCTTTCCAAGCCGTCATGTCAGCAGCCGGTGAATTGAAACCGAAGTAGTCGTTGACGAGTTGGTCCATTCCTTGTTTTTGAAGGTTGAGCGGTACTTCATAAAGTGTCGATGCGTCTTGCGCCTCGATGACCGCTTCTTTGCGCGTATCACAGAAGAGGGCGATTTTTTCACGCATGTCTTCTGGGATGTCATGCTCCGTACGAAGGACAATGATATCCGGTTGAATTCCGTAGCTGCGAAGCTCTTTGACACTGTGTTGTGTCGGTTTTGTCTTCATCTCACCTGCGGCACGAAGGTAAGGGACGAGTGTACAGTGGACGTACATGACGTTCTCTTTCCCGATGTCATTCTTCACTTGGCGAATCGCTTCGATGAACGGAAGGGACTCGATATCCCCGACTGTTCCACCAATCTCTGTGATGACGACATCGGCGTTCGTCTCGCGTCCTGCACGGAAGACACGGTCTTTGATTTCGTTCGTGATATGCGGAATGACCTGAACCGTCCCACCGTTATAGTCTCCACGACGCTCTTTCTTCAAGACAGTTGAATAAATGCGCCCTGATGTGACGTTCGCGTTTTGCGACAAGTTGATGTCGATAAAGCGCTCATAGTGTCCGAGGTCAAGGTCAGTCTCAGCGCCATCATCTGTGACGAATACTTCTCCGTGTTGATACGGGCTCATCGTACCTGGGTCAATGTTGATGTATGGGTCAAACTTCTGAATCGTGACGTTGAGTCCTCGATTTTTGAGTAGACGCGCGAGCGAAGCTGCCGTGATCCCTTTACCGAGCGAAGATACTACCCCGCCTGTTACGAAAATGTACTTTGTCATGTTTCTTTCTCCTCTCTTGAATACCAACCATCGGGAAACGAAAAAACAAAAAAAGCAAAAGTGCCCCCGAAAATGGAGGACACTTTTGCTGCATCGTTACGTGCTAAACTAGCCCATGACTAATTTACGCCAGAGACGATGCAGTCGTCAAGATATTATTTTTTCTTTTTTTCAAGTCGATGAACACGACTAAAAAAGAAAAAGAGACACGCCTAGCCGGGCGCGATGCCCGGCTTTTTTGCGGTCTCTTATAAATCATCCTCGTCTTCGATATCGAGGTCGTCGTCCAAGTCATCGTCCTTGAAATCGTCAAGGCCTTCTACTTTTTCTTCTTCGTCCTCATCATCAAATTCAGATGAATCATAGTCTTCAACTTTTGCGAATACATCCAAGTCATCCTCGATATCGACGATGCCTTCGTCTGCTTCTTCGAACTCTTCTTCGAATTCGTCAAGTTCACCACGTTGACGTGCTTCGATGACGAGATCCTCATCCGACTTATCGAATGGGTACCAAACACGAAGCGCCCAACGGTTTGCTCCTAAGTTGACGAACAACCCGTCGATGTTCAAATCGGTGTAAAGTTGTGCGATTTTTTCGAGCTCTTCCTCTTCACTCGCAAACGTATAGTTTTGCTTGATTTTTTCGCGAATCTCATCAAAAGAAACAGGCTGTTCGCCAGTTTCTTGGAGAAGTTCATAAACGAAATCAATCAACGATTTATTCATTAAAGGACACTCCTTTTCCGTCACTAGTTAAACATCACTCCTCATTATAAACAAAAGCGATATGAAAAAGCTAGGGAAAATTATGATTCATGTATTCTACTCGGACGAACTCGGAACCAGTACAGGCTGATCAATCCAATATTGAAAATCCACGTAAGTCCTAGAACACCGAACATCCATGCTTTTGGAATTTGAAACGATAATTCCTCGTTGACCGTCTGCCCAACGTACAAACCGTACCCTAACAATCCAATCATTAAGAAGGAGTACGCAACGACCATCCCAAACCGCTTCCACAGCTGCAAGAGCAAGGAAGCAAACTCCTTATTTTCCCCATATTGATCAAACAGATACGTATGGCTTACACTCGAGTACATCGTCTGCGTATACCCACTGACAAATAAGACAGGGATGAACGCAAGTGGCTCGATAAATCCTAGGAAAAAGATGAGGGAGGACACGAGTAACACGAGGTATGGGTGACGTGCGAAATCAAATATACGACTAAATAAAATCCAGCCGATGACGCCTACTAAAAATGGGACAAATACATAAAAAATGAGAACTTGAAACGAGTACAAGGCAAGACTGACAAAGACGGCACCAATTAACGTCCAACCACCGAACAATCCAA
Organism: Exiguobacterium sp. SRB7LM; assembly: GCF_015712685.1. Classification (GTDB taxonomy): domain Bacteria; phylum Bacillota; class Bacilli; order Exiguobacteriales; family Exiguobacteriaceae; genus Exiguobacterium; species Exiguobacterium profundum. The sequence continues at coordinate 1,829,639 of NZ_VWVR01000006.1, forward strand.
TCACAAACGACAGCAATTGAACCTGACGGGTGCGACTCGCTCCAATAAAGTCTCGGACGCGCTTTTGGTACAATAACCATCCAACATAAACGAGCAAAATAATCATTAAGCCAAATACTTCGATATAGCCACGCGCCCCTTCTAAAAGACTGAGCAGACGACTAATCAATGTAAAAACGGTGACCGCGATGAAGGCACGGAGAAAAGAACGAGTTTCAAACTGCCAAGTCGCCGATTTTTGAAGCGGTAATTTCCGAACAAAAAGCCATGGTAGAATCAAACTGACCAAAAAGAGAGCGATGGCCAGATTGTATGACTGTGTCAATGCATAAGAGAATATCGCAATCCAACCGACTAACATCAGAACCAACGGCCAGGAGCTCCCTTTATCTTCTTTTGAATCTGGATCAGCAGCTGGTTTCAGTTCGTTTAATTGCGATAAAATCGTTGTCATAATCGACCCGACTCCAATTGATCCAACCCCGACTAAAAAGGCGCTCCATTCAATCGCACGCTCAAACGGGAGAACGAAACAAACGAGACCGACAACGAGTACGACCAAGGCGATTAAAAAAGTATCTTTAGAACCACGGCGTCCAATGACATAAACCCACAATAATAGACCGGACATACTGGCTACATAAAAAATCAAGAATGGAATGAGACGCCCGACACCTTCTTCGACTGCCATAATAGATAAAAATAAGATCTGCGGAAGAATTTGACTACTAAGAGCACTGACAATCGTCAATAGGACAACCATGTTTTTCATGGGACACACTCCTTACATTGAGATTGAATATTCTGTTCCTCAGTCATCCTTTCCCAGATCCATTCGTCTGCGAACCTCTTTCATAACACATTTACTTCTCAGTTTCTTCACTCTTTTGCCGATATAGAAGAGAATGACATTTTAGATATGAAAGAGAAGGAGAAAAATATATGGCACTTTTTCGTAAAACAACATCCAATCACTTCGTTGCCACTACCGGTTTTCCTGAAATCCAGACAATCGCTAAACCAGCCGACTCAAGCTTGAATGGTCGCACTCACTACATGGGATACACGACCTCTCAAGTAAAACGACTGCAAGGTATGGCTCCACTCGTCGAGTCAGTACTTGACGATGTACTTGAAAACGTACTCGACCACTTAATGCTGCAACCGGAAATGGTACAGATTGCGAACGCATCATCCACAAGAGAACGATTAAAAAAGGTATTCGCCGATTATTTCCGCAGCCTACTAACAGGGAACATCGATGATAAATTCTTGGCAATGCGGAAACGAATGGGACAGACGCACCACCACTTCGCCGTGCCTGTCGTCTGGTTCTTGGCGACGTACTCGGCATTTAATACGTTGCTCATCCCAAAAGTGGTTGAAACGTATCAACACGATCCTGCCCTCTTAAGTGAGTCCCTCTTAGCGTTGTCACACGCGATGAATTTAGACGCACAAATCGTCACCGAACAATACGTCAACGCCCGCCTCGATGAAATCGAGTCTGCGAACCAAGCTCGTGCGTCCCTGTTGAGTGACGTGACACGCGTCAGCACAGAAGTGGCGACTACGATGGAACAAACCGGACACGCCATGTCTGAAACGAGCAATCGTGCTCACCAAGTCCTTGCGGAAACGGAGCAAACGGAAAAAATGAGTCGTCATTTGATGAAATTGACGCACACGAACGGAAATCAAATCGAACAGATGGAAGTAGAGTTCAAACAGTCGGCCACCTACGTCGATACTTCGCTCGATCGAATTACCGCCCTAAAAGAAGGTTCACAGGATATTGTCAGCATGACCAAGAGCATCGAACAAATTGCTAACCAAACGAACTTACTCGCCTTAAACGCTTCGATTGAAGCGGCTCGCGCAGGAGAACACGGAAAAGGGTTCGCCGTCGTCGCCACCGAGGTACGCACACTTGCGGAGAACGCAAAACAACTGAGCAGTCAAATCAACGCGCTCATTCATGAAAATGAGACGAACATCGCGGCCCTCCTCGAGCAAATGGGGCAAATGCATCGGACGAACGATGAAGCGATGCGCCAACTAAGCACCGTCAAAGCTGGTTTTTCGACCGTTCAAGAAGAAATGGGCCAATACGTTCTTTCTTTCGAACGAAACAAACAAGATCTCGGACAGATGGTCGAGACCATTTCATCGATCAACGAGACGACGCAAGGGTTATCTCACTTGACCTCTTCCCTTCTATCCACCTCTGAGATGCAGTAAACAAACAAGGCACGGTCCGCGGACCGTGCCTTCATGTATTATTGGACAACTGGTTCTGGTATCTCGATGGCCTTCAGCGAGCGATCGAGCAATTCGACGACATCGAACGTGCCGACGGTCTCATCGACTTCCTTCGCTTTTGTTCCATCAGATAACATCGTCAAACAGTACGGACATGCCGAACCGATAACAGTCGGTTTCGTCTCAAGTAACTGTTCTGTCCGAGCCACGTTGACACGTGTCCCGACTTTTTCTTCCTGCCACATGAGACCACCACCGGCTCCACAACACATACCGTTTTCACGGTTACGTGTCGCTTCGACGAGTTCGACACCCGGTATGCGTTCTAGGACGAATCGTGGTGCATCGTAAATGCCGTTATAACGACCAAGGTAACAAGAGTCGTGATAGACGACACGTTCGTTCACGTGAAGGTCTGGCTGAATCCGACCTGTGTCAAGTAACTCCGCGAGCAACTCCGTATGATGATACACCTTCACATCAGTCAAACCGAAGTCCGGATACTCATTTTTGAACGTATTGTACGCGTGCGGGTCGACCGTGACGATTTTCGTCACCCCATACTTCTCAAATAGTTTAATGTTCGCTTCGGCGAGTTCTTGGAACAGCAACTCGTTTCCGATTCGACGTGGTGTATCCCCTGAGTTTTTCTCTTCATTTCCGAGAATGGCGAATGAGACGCCTGCCTTGTTCAAGACGCTCGCAAAGCTCTGCGCGACTTTTTGGCTACGGCTATCGTAAGACCCCATCGCGCCGACCCAGAAGAGATACTCGAATTCCTCGCCTGCTTTTTTCTTCTCTTTCGCCGTCGGGATGACGAGCTCTGTATCCTTACGCCAGTTCTCGCGTTCTTTCCGGTTCATTCCCCACGGGTTTCCTTGACGCTCGATATTGGCGACCGTACGCTGTGCCTCAGGGTCCATCTTCCCTTCCATCATGACGAGGTAACGACGAAGGTCAATGATTTTATCGACGTGTTCGTTCATGACCGGACACTGGTCTTCACAGTTACGGCAAGTCGTACAAGCCCAAATTTCTTCTTCCGTGATGACGTTGCCGATCAACTCGTCTGCGACGAGCATATGACCGTCTTGCGCAGCTGCTGCGATTTCAGCACCTTGCGTGTTTTGGAACATGAGTGCAGGTGCCCACGGTGATTTTCTCGTGACCGCCGCGCCTTTCATATTCATATGGTCACGAAGTTTGACGATTAAGTCCATCGGCGACAACATCTTCCCAGTTCCTGTTGCCGGACAAACATTCGTACAACGCCCGCACTCGACACAGGCATACAAGTCGACGAGCTGCTTCTGGTTGAAGTCTTCAATCTTGTTGACCCCGAAGACAATCTCTTCATCCGACTCTTCCGCTTCTTCCATCGCTGAAAAATCAACAGGTGCCAAGCGACCGACTTTGTGCGTGCGACCGAGCCATACGTTGAGCGTTCCGGCAATCAAGTGTGCGTGTTTTCCTTGTGGGATGTAGACCATGAAGCTGAGCAAGAATAAAAGGTGCATCCACCAAAAGACGACGAATAAAGCGAAAGCGACAGAGCCCGGTACCCAAGCAAATGCTGAGCCGATGAGCGTCGCGACCGGTTCGCCCCACATTGGAAGCTCTTCTTTATAGACGAGGTAAAAACCGTTCCCGAACAATACGGAAACCATCAACCCGCCGATGAAGATGAGGGCAAGACCTGCTAAAAAGTTTCGTTTCAAGCGCACGAGCTTCTCGACGTAACGACGGTAGAATCCCCAAACGACCGCAACGAGAATCATGAGCATGACGATTTCTTGCATGAACGTAAAGATTGGATAAAGCGGACCGAGCGGGATATGCGGGAAACGTGTTCCCACCGCTAGTCCTTTCCAAATAAAATCAATCGCCCCGAATTGGACGAGGATGAAGCCATAAAACATCATGACGTGAATTGCGCCACTCTTCTTATCTTTCAACAATTTCTTTTGACCGAACACGTTGATCATGACCTGTTCGAGTCGTTCTTTGTTCGTTTGGCTCCATTCTGCCTTCTTCCCGAGCTTGATGAACGTATAACGCTGATGAACTAGCGTAGCAAATAAATATACACCATAGCCGAGGACGAGCAAGAATAGAATCCAGTTGACGATTAAAAATGTAGACATCCCCAAAACTCCCCCTTTTGAAAACGGATTCAATCTTGAATTCAGTATATCAAATGATGAATGAACAGTCATTCATTTTTGTGAAGTTCTCATCAGAAGTTTAGAAGATGTTTCAATATGAGCAATAATCCCCCATAGCTGCACACGGCCAATACGAACGTGCGGAAGTGCAAATTTCGGTCGGATGGCAGTTCAAACTTCACGATATTGAGAATCATCGCCCCGGCCACAAAGGCAAAACAGAGCGCTTCGACGTGCGCCGCCAAGTCAATCCAGCGTGAAAAGAACCCACCAAGTAAAATCCCACCACTCAACAAATAGCGTCCTTGTCGCATGTAACGTTCACCATAATGACGATTTAAGTCATGCCCGAGCGCTAAAAAGTGGACACCGAGCGCTGTCGCATAGAAACTTCTCGCAACGAACGTCACCGAGTCGGCTGTCACCACGTACGCCGAGAAGGTCATATAGGCCGTGAGGAGTGTCACCTGTAACCAATACGAAACGGCCCGGTCGACCGCCTCATCTTGAAAGTGAGGGGTACGAACGAACCGCATGGTGCCGTAAAACAACGTGAAACCGATGAGACTGACGATGTAGATTTCTGAAGGTAACGCCAAATTCAACCAATCGACACGAAGCGTGTCCTGGCGTTTGTTCAGGGACGGCAAAAGATACATGAAGAAGTACGTGATGGCGATGCCGCTCGAGAAAGAGAACCATTTTTTCGAAGGAACGGTCTCTTCCCGGAACAAATAGATGCCGAAGAAGTTAATCAGCGCCAAATAGATGATGATCCAGTTCGCCATCTCGTCCTCACCCTTTCAAGTCAATCCAAAACCGCTCGACGACTGTCCCGTCTTCTTCCGTATACGGTGTGTCCGCAATGCCACCATTGTTTAAAATGACTTGACGGGAAGCGATATTTGTCCGGTTACACGTGATGAGTGCCCGCTCGATTCCAAGTTCTTTCACTTTCTCAAGCGCAAGTTGCAGTTGGATTGTGGCGAGTCCACGCCCGCGTGCGCTCGGTTTCACCCCATACCCGACATGCCCGCCAATCTTCAAGAGCGATTCGTTCAGCTCATGACGAATGTTCGTCGCGCCAAGAAGCTCCTCCCCGTCCGTGAGCCAATACGTTGTGCTCGGGACCCAACCTTTCTCTATATGTTCACATAACTCCTTCTGACGTAACGTGTTGACATATGCCTCGAAGTCGGTCGTTTCACGGTCCACTGAAGTCGGGACGATTCGCTCATCACGTTCGTACCATTCTTGTAAAAATGCGAGAATCTGTTCTTTTTGTTCGACAGATGTTTTGATTAGTCTTAACATCACATTTCCCCCTTTAACCATTTCCATTCGCGTTCTCTGTTTGATTTCCTTGTTCCTTCATCTTAGAGAAGATACCTTCGAAATAAAATGGACGTTCTTGTCGAAGTGTGTCCCCTTTCAGGCATGAAAAAAAGTGCCATCCTGTTCAGATGACACTTTTGACATGCTTACTCTTCGAGTCCGAGCCGTTGTGGCATATGTGGCGCGAGTTGTCTCGCTTCTTCCAACCGACCTGCTTCGACGAGCGTATGGAAATGTAAAAACTGTTCATGCGATGCATCACTGATGGCTGCCAAATAATCGACGTACCGATCGTAGACCGCTTTGTCTTCTGACCGCGCCTCAATAAGTGCGATGTACAGGCGAACGGTGTCTTCCCCGTAAAGGAGCGGGAACTCATCGTTCAGTTGAAGCAATTTATCGATTGAATCGATATCGACTCCGTTTTCTTGGTCATAATGCATGATGACTTGTTCAGCATGGTCTTCAAGGCGACCGCGCCACTCTTCATACTCTTCTTCATTCGTTTCGAGCATCTCGAACCAGTCTTCGTTCAACATCTCTTCAATCTTATTTACGCGTTCTGTGAAGTTCATACGCTCTCTCCTCCTTCAAATGTCCATGTGACATGTACTTCGTATATACCCACGTTTTCTTCATTCATGGATAATTCATATACGAACGTACATGACTCTTCAGACACATCGAGTCGCGATGTCGTCGTCGCCATCGTCATCGACATATAGGCATTCTTATATAAGCTTTGCGTGAAGCGACCTTCGATGAAGGAATGGTTCATCTCGATCGGTCCTTTGCAGATGAGCGCCAATCGTTCCGGCGTGTACTTGATTGTCGTCGGGACCATTCCGTCCTCTTGTTGTTGGTCAAACATTAAAATAAAGCCAGTCTTCAATGGATAGTATACGCCGTCAGCCGATAGTTCGATCGGCTCCGGAATGTCACTCATCCGAGTTGTTTGCTGGACACGCACGCGAAGTGGTTCAATCGCCATGCTCATCCCCCTTTCCGTCAACTCATCGTACCATATGTGGTAGGAGTCGTTCTATCGACGGTGCTTCGTTTTCACATAGACGAGATGGTCTACCCACTCATCATTCTCAAAAATAAATCCTTCTCTCGTGCACTCGTACGACATGCCGACACGCTCTGCGAGACGAACGGATGCCTCATTGTCGAGATTGATGTGTGCCTCGATCCGTTGAAAATTTAAGTCGTCAAAGGCGATGCGCATCGCTAAATCGACCGCCTCTGTGCCATATCCGTTTTGCCAATGTTGGTTATGGATGGTATACCCGACCCGACCCCAATGAAATCCATCTCGCGCCAATGTCGAGAAATCCACCATGCCGAGATGTATCCCATCTTCAAGCCGGAAAATCCCAAAGACATGCGCACGGTCTTCATGTGCGAGTGATTGGTGTGTGTCGACTAGCTGACCGAACCAAACGGACGTACAGTCGCTCATATCTAATTTTCCCGGGTCATATACATGTTGTGAAACGAGACGATTTGTAAAGCCGCTTAACCATGTGTCATAATCTCGTTTCTCTAACGGTCGTACGATGATTCGATTTGTTTTTCGATGATACGTAAATGGATTCAATCTCTCCTGTCTCCTCCCTATTACTTTTATACGGTCAGAAAAACTTCTTCCACTTTCCTTCCGAAATCACATCGATCTTCCCTTCGTTTACACGAATCGCGGTCTCGTCGTCAATCGCATAGGCCGGCGACTGTAATGTCTCCGCCCATTCTGCAGCATCTCGTGACGTGTTCTCCGGTAACATTTCGTGGTCGAGATGAGGAAAAATCGAGAAGTCGACAAACCCTAATGTATCATCACTCTGCTCGTCGGATGCGCGCCATCCGACAAACGCTTCTCCAATTCGTGGTGTCATCACCATGCTACCTGCACTCAATCCGACGTAGACACCTTTCCAGGACGGGAGCAGCGAGGCTACCTCGGACTGTTTCATCCAATGGTAGAGAAAGAGCGGATCGCCCCCATTCACCAATAATACGTCTGCCTTATCAAACGCCGGTCTCCACACCGACTCATCGATACTCGGGAGTGCGCTCAGTTCGAGCACCCCAACCGACTTCCAGCCCAACTCACACATCGGCGTCGAGAAATCTCCGTTGAAAAAGTTCCATGCGTGTTTCGTTCCCCCGTTCAACGCATAAATGGCTGTTGGGATACAGAGTGCATTACACTCTTCAATCGGCTTGTCTAATAACTCGAGAAGTGCTCGTTTGATGCTTTCGTTCTTAATACCTGCTGACGTTAATAACAGTTTCATTTACGTTTCCTCCTTCTCATCTCCCTATAAGGAGTTCGCATGAGTCGCCGTTATCCCCTTTTTCCAACAAAAAAGGCCGTAGACGAATTTTCGTCCACGACCTTGAAGTTCTGAAAAATTAGCTAATTTTATACACGCGACCTTCGAACGGTTTCAAGTGAAGGAGCGATGATTCCGCATCGCCTTCAACCGGCATGTTGCTCAAGACGACATCTTGCGCACGAAGTGTCTGATCCATATCAAACATCGTCTCTTTCGCCGTCAAGTTCGTGACGACGAGGTACTGCGTGTCACCGAGCGTACGCGTATACGCATAGACTTCCGGGTGTTCCGGCAAGACGACATCATACGCCCCGTAAACAAACGTCTCATTATCTTTACGAAGTTGAATCATCTCTTTATAGAAGTTAAAGATTGAGTCCTCATCTTCAAGCTGTGATTCGACGTTGATATCCGTATAGTTCGGGTTGATGCCGACCCATGGCTGCTCTGCGAACGTGAATCCGGCGTTCGGGGCATCACTCCACTGCATCGGTGTACGCGTGTTGTCGCGTGACGAGTTCCACGTGATGCGCATCATCTCGTCATGACTCTTCCCTTGCTCGACACCGATATAGTAGCGGTTGCGTGTCGCGATGTCATCATATTGATCGATCGAATCGAATTTGACGTTCGTCATCCCGATCTCTTGACCTTGATAGATAAACGGCGTCCCTTGCATGAGGAAGTACATCATCGCAATCGACTTCGCGCTTTCTTTCCAGTAACGCTCATCGTCTCCCCATTTCGAGACCGTACGCGTCTGGTCATGGTTTTCGACGTAAAGGGCGTTCCATCCATCGGCCTCAAGTCCTTTTTGCCATTTCGTCAACACGTTCTTCAAGTGAACGACATCGAGTTTCGAATCGGCATCTTCACTCCAAAGGTCCATGTGTTCGAATTGGAAGACCATGTTCATCTTCCCTTCCTTTTCACCGACCCATAGATGGGCATCGTCAGGTGAGACGCCGTTCGCTTCACCGACCGTCATGATGTCATGTTTATTGAACGTCTCGTCACGAAGCTCTTCTAAATAGTCGTGAATTCCGTCCACGTTCATGTGCATCTCGAACGACGGTACAAAGTCGAGGTCGTTCGGGTTTGGCAAGTCGGCGAACGTCGGATTCTTGCGAATATGGCTGATTGCATCGACACGGAATCCGTCGATCCCTTTTTCGAGCCACCAGTTGATCATATCGTATACCGCTGTACGCATCTCAGGATTTTCCCAATTGAGGTCCGGCTGTTTCTTCGAGAAGACATGCAAGTAGTATTGCTCCGTCGTTTCATCGAATTCCCAAGCCGAGCCACCAAAGATCGATTCCCAGTTATTCGGCTTCGACCCGTCCGGTTTTCCGTCGCGCCAGATATACCAGTCGCGCTTCGGATTGTCTTTTGAGCTCTTCGATTCAATGAACCAAGGGTGCTCATCCGACGTATGGTTGACGACGAGGTCGAGCAACAGCTTCATACCGCGCTGATGCACTTCGTCCAATAAGCGGTCGAAGTCTTCCATCGTACCGAACTCGTCCATGATATCTTGATAGTCACTAATGTCATAACCGTTATCATCGTTTGGCGATTTATACATCGGGCAAATCCAGATAACATCAATACCGAGGTCTTTCAAATAGTCGAGCTTATCAATGATTCCTTGAATGTCTCCAATTCCGTCCCCGTTCGCGTCATAAAAGCTACGCGGATAAATTTGATAGGCGACGGCTTCTTTCCACCAGTTGCGTTTAAGCGTTTGTGTTTGTTGTTCTCGTTGTAAAAGTTGCATGTGATCTAGATACTCCTTATCCCAAAACTCACTGCTCATCATTTATACTTATCTTATTCGTGCTGTGAACTTTATATCATTAGCGCAATCGTTTGCACGATGCAATAAATTTATCTTACCAAAAAACATTCGATGATACAAAGATGTTTCATCAGCATACTCAACGTGTACCCTACACGATTTTGAAAAGAAATGAAAGCGAGGTGCTTCATCATGTTTCGATTTGCCACAATGGAGGATTTTTCAGCAGTCGATCAATTGATTTTAAAGAAAGCAAAAGAGTTCCAAGTAGCCGGAAAGTCGCAATGGGTCAAATATTTAGAGCCGAGTCGTTCCGACTATGTCCGTCACGATTTGACAAACGGGACGGTGTTTGTCTACGAACGAGATCAGCAAATCGTCGGTGCCGTCAGCCTGATTCCTCCGACTGACTGGGACCATAATCTATGGGACGACCCGGACGGTGCCGTCTACTTGCATCGACTCGTCACGGACTCGAATGCAAAAGGTGAACGCATCGGGGAACGTTTGATGCAGCATGCCTTAGCAAACACGTCTTCGACCATTCGATTGGACTGTGTTGCCGATAACGCCTTCTTAAATAACTACTATCCTCGGTTCGGTTTCTACTATATCGGCGAACGAAATGGATTCTCACTGTTTGAAAAAAAGGCTTGACCTTGACGTGACGTCAACCTTTACGCTTTGACTAAGGAGGTGAAGGGATGTATTCGATTCAACAACTTGCGTCACTCGCTGGAACGACAACGCGAACGCTTCGACATTATGACGCAATCGGTCTTCTCATTGCGAACCGTGACGCCAACGGCTATCGGCGTTATTCTTCGCGCGATGCGGAACGGTTGCAACTCATCTTACTCTATCGCACGCTCGATGTTCCTCTCGATCAAATCGGAGAATTGCTTGATTCAACGACGTTCAACCGGATTGATGTGTTGAGTGGACATATCGAGGCGTTGCGACAGAAAGCAGCCTATTTCGCTCAGCTTGCCGAGACGGCAGAAGCGACCCTCACCTCACTCAAAGGAGGGATTCCAATGGATGACAAGTCATTATTTGATGGATTATCTTATGAGGAGATTCAAGCTCACGAGGCGAAACATCAAGAGGAAGTGCAGGAACGTTGGGGAGAGACTTCAGCTTACAAGACAGCACAAGAACGTGCGCAGAAGCGATCGAAAGCGGACTGGGAACGCATCAATCAAATGCAACTCGATTTGATTGCGCCACTCGTTGATTTATTTCGTTCACAAATCGCAATCGATGACGACCGAGTTCAATCGATTGTGAAAGACAATCATCTGTTCATCGACACACACTTTTACGACTGTTCACTCGATATGTTCAGTGGACTCGGACAGATGTATGTGACGGATGAACGATTCACCGCATTTTATGATCGCTTCGAGCCGGGGCTCGCTGCGTATTATAACGAGGCCATCCAATACTATTGTATCGCTAACAGTTAAGTCCAAGCCTCAGGCTTGGACTTTTTTTCGTCGCTCGGTGTCTTCTTGCGGTCCTATTTGAAGATGTTTTTGTAACATCGGGAGACTCGTCGCCAAATAAATATAAGGGAAGGTCGAGAAGTTGTCCGTTCCACCTGTATAGATTACTTCACTCGTTAGTGGGGTCCATCCTTTCTTCGTCCACTGGCAAAGTCGAACTTCTTTTCTCGATGTGTGGTTATGGAATCCCCAATATGCTTCTCGTTGTCCCACTGCCATCGATGGGGTGATGTTTAAGATGGGACAGTTCATTTCTTGTAACAATCGTTCGTTCATTTCCGCAACTTCGTACATGATGATGACGTCCGGTTGCAGGTGTCGAATCGTATGTTCCGCTTTTTTATCTTGTAAGGAAACGACACGCGTCATACGCTGTTCCGGAATCGAATCGTCACAGAAAGCATACCGCGACTGCAACTCCGCGATTCGTTCTCGACTGAACCGCCGCATTATGGGAGTCAGGAAGGAAATGTACGATTGTGTCAGAAGTTCTTTCCACGTGTTGACATGAGTCGGTGTCGGACCATCTTCCATGATCACATGTGTGACGCCTAAATCCCGTATCGCTTGATAGACAAGTGTTGAACTCCAGTGGTCGCCCGTGCAGAGTACAACTCGCATTTTCTCATCTCCCTCCACTTTGGTTTGCGGTTTGACGCATCTCTCGGACCGCCACATCAAATGAACCAAACATTTGTTGAATGTCTTTTAATGTCGGACGATTGCCCTTTTCTTTTTGCCACACTTCATAACCCCATGGTGAGAGAGCGGTCAAATGTTCATCTGCCTCGTGTAGCGCGTCCATCATTTGCTTCTCCGTGAACAGCTCTCGCGTTGAGATGCCAATCTCGTCTAACGCTTGGGACCAAGACCCGAAACGCCTCACCACTTTCGTGATACTCGGACGTTGGTTCTGCTTGGCCCATTTGGCATAAGCGGTCGACGTCAATGGATGAAGCTCTTCATTGGCATCAAGTAACGATTGGATGATTTCACATTTTTGATCGAACGAGATGATACTCTTCAAATTCGCCTCAATCAGTGCCACTTTCCACGATCCGAACTGAATGACGACCTCTGTCAACGTCGGTGCATCATTGGTCATGGCCCACTTTCGATAATCGGCACTATTGAATGAATCATGCTCTTTCGCCGCTTCACGAAGCATTTGAATCATTTCTTTCTTTGTGAACCGTGGCGTTTGCTGTTCCAACCCAGCCAAACGCAGTACATTCGACCATGATCCGTACATTTCCAATAATTCCACCACGGTTGCCCCGCCGTTAATCTTTTGCCATTTCTGATACATGTAGATGGTGAGGCGACCGTCCGAAGAAGCCTCTTGTAAGTGATCAATCAGTTGTTGCTTTCCCATGTCGCCTCCCCCTTACGTGATTGACGTATCGGTTCATCCCACTTCACGGCTACTAATTTGTGCGAACAGGTGAAGTTGACGACTTAAAATTTTCGTTTCGTCAAATTTTTCTTCGACCACTTCGCGACCACGTTGCCCGAATGAATAACACTGTTCAGGATGTTCAATGAACCAGCGCATCGCCAAGGTCAGTGCCTCAGGTCGACCGACCGGAACGAGAAAGCCGGTTTCCCCATCCGTGACTTCTTCTCGACAGCCACGGATATCGGTAGCGATGACAGGTAATCCGGACGCCATGGCTTCAAGAATAGAGCGTGGCAATCCTTCACGATAAGAGGGAAGTAAAAAGACGTCGTGTGCTGCAAATAAAGAGGGGGTATCCCGAACGAATCCGGCGTAATGAATCTGTGGATTTTGGGCTAAATGCGCCTCGACTTGTTTCGCCGTCTCTTGATCACGTTCACTCGTCATCAACTCTCCAGCAATCGTCAACGTCGCGTTCGGATAGCGTTTCGTCAGTTCATCGAACGCCTGAAGTAAATCTAGGATTCCTTTTTCTTGAACGAGCCTTCCGACAAACAAGAACTTTAAATGTTCTGGGGAAATGTGTTTCTCTGTCGGATAAAATCGATTTAAATCAATCCCGTTTCCGAGATGCATCAATCGTTCGTCCTCTTTGAAATGTCTTGTTTTAGCGAGTGAGTAATCTTCCTCGCTTTGGAGCAACAACCAATCGGTCGCTAATGCCGCGAGTGATTTCTCTAACCAGAAGACGAGTTCGTATGCGATTCGACCCATTCGTTCGTGGAAGTAAAATCCATGTGCGGTATAGAGAATATGTGGTGTCCTGGCAATGCGGGCCGCAACTCTTCCTAACGCTGCGGCCACCGGGGTGTGGACGTGAATGGCATCATATTTTTCGCGGCGCAATAACCTCACCAACTCTTGAATGGTCTGTAGATTACGCTTCGGGCTAAACTTTCGATCGATCGGTAACGTATGAATGACCCATCCTTCGTCCCGAAGACGATCCGTCCGATCACCGTAAGCACACGCGACGTCGACTTCGTGTCCTTCCGCCTTCAGCGACTCAATGAGAGGACGTAGCAACACATCCGCTGTCATATCGACAGCGCAGAACTGGAGAATCTTTAAAGGCGCCATAAGTGCACCTCCTCCGGCTTCATCGCGCGATCGAGCATGCCTTTCAAGTCAATGACGATGCCACGACCTAACTTCAGCTGGCGCTTCGCAATCGTCCAACCCTCTTGAACGAATTCATCGTGAGACACGGCATAGATGACGACATCCGCTGGTTTTAAGTCACAGTATGATTTGACATCGATTCCATACTCTCGTCGTACCTCTTCCGGATCGACGAGCGGGTCACACACTTGCACTTCTAAGCCGAACTCTTCGACCTCTCGAATCAAGGAAGCCACTTTCGAATTTCGGATATCACTGACGTTCTCTTTGAAGGACATCCCGAGGACCGTCACGCGCGATCCGAGAATGGCCATGTTTTGACTAATCATCGTTTTTATCAATGATGTGGCGACGAAACGTCCCATCGTCTCGTTGATTCGACGACCTGCTAAAATCACTTCCGGATGATAACCGAGCATTTCAGACTTCATCGTCAAATAGAATGGGTCGACGCCGATACAATGTCCACCGACTAGACCTGGTCGGAAGTTTAGGAAGTTCCATTTCGTCCCGGCAGCCTCTAACACCTCGAGCGTATCGATGTTCATGCGATCGAAGATGATGGCCAATTCATTCATCAACGCGATGTTCAAATCTCGCTGTGTATTCTCGATCACTTTGGCCGCCTCAGCCACTTTAATCGAGGAAGCACGATGAACGCCGGCATCGACTACCGTCTCATAAACAGCCGCTACCACATCGAGTGTTTCTTCATCCTCGGCAGCTACGACTTTTTTGATTGTGCGGAATGTATGCTCACGGTCGCCCGGATTGATTCGTTCTGGAGAGTAGCCGACTTTAAAATCAATCCCGGCCCGGAGACCCGATGTTTTTTCAAGTAATGGGATACACTCTTCCTCTGTCAGTCCCGGATAGACCGTAGATTCGTATACGACAATCGTGCCCGGTCGCAAATGCGCTCCAACAGCACGAGTCGCGCTACAAATCGGTCCTAGATCTGGTTGATTTTGATCATTGATGGGTGTCGGCACAGCCACGATAATGAAATCCGCCTCTTCAAGTTTGGCGACATCCGTCGTATATAAGACCGCTGCTTGCTCAAGGTCTACTGATTCAACTTCTCGCGTGCTGTCGAGATGAAGGGTAAGCTCATTGATACGCGTTTCATTGATGTCTACTCCGATGACGTCTCCTACGCCACCTAGCGCAACAGCGACAGGGAGTCCGACATATCCTAATCCGACTACAGCTACGTGACGATTGGCAATGGTTTTTCGTGTTGTACGTGATTCTGAGATGAGTTTATCCATGTCCATCTGCCTCCTGAGATTCGGAATTATGCGGTTTTATCAATCACAATGACTTTTCCATTCGGTCCCCGAGGAATTGATTGCACGGGGGTCAACGTAATCATGACCTCTTTACCGAACAGTAGTTCCAACTCGCTCCTCATAATCTCTTCATGTTCTGGCTTGAAGCGTTCCAGATCCGGGACGTATTTTAGTTCGATATGATACAAATCATGTTGCCGATACTGCGTTTGGATAACCGAGTTGGGTAATACTCGGACAACGGTCGTCAAATCCCCTTCATAGATTTTTTGTTTGTTTGGAGTGAGTACATAATTGCTTTCGCGTCCCTCAATGGAAGTGACGAACGTTCCTCCCTGTCCACAAGCACATGTCCCTTCTCCAATTTTCATCCGATCGCCAATCCGGTAACGAACGAGCGGTGTCCCATGGGTCGTAAAACTCGTCACTAAAATTTCTTCGTGATCCCCATACGACTCGATCACGCCTGTTTCGTGGTGGAGATGCATATTCCCATGGGTACATTCCGTTAAAATCGGTGCCCCCTCAGAAGATGCGTACTGATCAAAGACCGGGGCATTAAACGCCTCTTCTAAGATGGCTCTTCCTTGAGGCGTAATCGTTTCGGCTGTCGGAAAAATAGCCATTAATTGAAATTCAAGTGGGATCTGATTCTCTTTGATGTATTTTGCGATTTCAATCATGGCAGACGGTGCACTGTCTAATACAATTGGCTTGAATCGATTTAATGCGTCGATGTAATGAGGGATGGTCTGAGGATTGACATGATAGAGCGAGAACAGCATCTGATTGAGTGGTCGATTGTAGCGCCAAAATACAGGTTTTTCTTGATTCGGATTACAAATTTTCCGTCCTGTGAAACTCGCTCGTTTCATTCCTCTGATAAACCCGTGTTGCGCTTTGAAAAAGTCAACGTGGGCCATACGTCTTTGATAGTCTTCTTTCGTGAAATGGACTTGCAAGGACGTCCCTGTCGTTCCACCGGTTCGACCAAGAATATCTGTTTTGATGTTAGAATGGATGTCCGGATTTTTCCTAACTGTTTCTTTTTCGAGGATCGGGATGCGCTTCAACTCTTCCATCGATTGAAGGGGAAGAACAATCTCGTTTTCTTCAAACAGTTTTTGATAATATGCATTGTGCGTCGCACAAAATTCGAGAAACGCATTGAGTCGCTTCAATTGATCGGCTGCAACGACTGCCCCATCTTTGGGACGATTGGCTAAAACGACTAACTCACGCTCATATGTGCGTCCATACCGTTCTTGCCATAGTTTCATTCCATACAATGTCGTCATCCATTGTTGTAATCGAATCGGTGATTTCATGTATAAATCACGAAGCGCAAACCCTGCCATGGTGTAGTCTCCTCTCGCTAAGTGTAGAGTCGTTTCACGACTCGGACTTTTCCGTTCTTTTCTTTCTTGATGCTTTTCACATCTCGTAAAAGAACTTTCATTCGTGAAGTAAACAGACGCTCGACTTCTTTTTGGAGCGCGATTTCATGTTCAGGCTCAAATCGTGCTTCATCCTTCACGTACAGCATCTCAATTTCGTCTATTTTGTGTTGCAACACTTGAATTTGAATAATAGAGTTCGGTAGTACGCCGACCGCTGCGGTCAAATCTCCTTCAAACACCTTATAGCCTTCCGGCGTCTCAACATAGTTCATTTGACGACCATCGATTGACTCGATAATGGTGTCCTGTCGACCACATGGACACATCGCTTCACTGAGGGTCATCCGATCGCCAATGCGGTAGCGAATCAGCGGTGTTCCGTGCGTCGTGAAACTGGTGACGAGCGCCTCTCCAAATGCATCCGTCTCGATGATTCCCATCTCAGGGCGTAAGTGCATCTTCCCGCACTCACACTCCGTAACGATAGGAGCCCCTTCCGAAGAAGCATATTGATCGTAAACCGGCGCTTGGAACATCTCTTCTAACAACAAGCGTCCGGATGGTGTGAGCGTCTCCGAGGTCGGAAATAAAGCCACCGGTCGGAACGATAATGTCTTTTGATGGGTTTTCAAATATTTTGCGATTTCAATCATATCGGAAGGTGAACCGTCGAGTGCGGCCGGTTGAAATTCGTTCAACGAATCGATGTAGTGTGGAATCGTCGTCGGATTCGAATGCACGACCGAGTAGAGCATTTGCTTCATCGGGGCATTATACCGCCAATACACCGCATTCTTTTGATTACCTGGACAAATCATCCGTCCTGTAAAACTAGCTCGCTTCATCCCACGGCGAAAACCATGTTGTTCTTTAAAAAAATCGAGATGCGCCATTCGCATTTGATAATCGTATTCGGTGAAACGAACCTGAATCGATTTACCCGTCGTCCCGCCCGTCATGCCGATGATCGGGGCATGAAGGTTAGAAAAGATGGTCTCATCCGTTCGAAGCGTCTCTTTCTCCAAAGGGGGAATCCGCTTAAAGTCTTCTAAGCTCTTTAAGGGTAAGGTAACCCCGTGTTTTTTGAAGAGTCGCTGATAGTACACGTTGTGTTGATTACAAAACTGTAGGAATTGATTCAAATGATTGAGTTTTGCATCAGGTGACGCTTCATTTGGAGCACGTCTCAGTCGCTCCAATTCCTGCTCATAATACTGACCGTATCGCTCCCGATATAACTTGATTCCATATAAGGAAACCAGCCAATTTTGGAGGCGAATCGGTGAGTGTGCATAAATCCGATCCTGTAAAATCCCCATTACTCGATGCCCTCCTTCAACACTTGATGATAGGCGATGTACCAGTCGATAAACGCGTTTACGCCATCGCGAATCGACGTCTGTGGTTGAAAGTCAATCGATTCATACAAAGAGGAGGAATCTGCAAAACTCGCGGGTACATCTCCCGCCTGAAGTGGTAACAAGCGGAGGATGGCCTTTTTCCCGACTCGCTCCTCGATCGTCCGAATAAAGTCCATCAAGGATACCGGTTGCTGATTTCCAATGTTATAGACACGAAACGGAACGTCACTCCGGTCAGGTAGAGGATGTTCATAGTCAAACTCTTCATCTGCCAACGGTGCGATATCCATAAGTCGGACAATCGACTCAATGATGTCGTCGATGTATGTGAAATCTCGTTCCATCTCACCGTAGTTGTATACATCGATTGGTTCTCCTTTTAAAATCGCCTCCGTAAATTTGTAAAGTGCCATATCGGGACGCCCCCATGGCCCATAGACGCTGAAGAATCGCAACCCCGTCGTTTTTAGACCGAACAAATGGCTGTACGTATGAGCCATCAACTCATTCGCCTTCTTCGAAGCCGCATACAAGGATAGCGGATGATCGACCGGGTGTTGTTCAGAAAATGGCATCGCCTGATTTGATCCGTAAACCGAGCTAGATGAGGCATAAATCAATTGCTCTACTGGATAGAAGCGACAAGCCTCCAAGATGTTCAAGAAACCAACGATATTGGATTGAATATAAGCATCTGGATTTTCTAGACTGTAGCGTACACCGGCCTGAGCCGCCAAATTGACCACGACTTGGGGTTGGGTTTTTTCAAAGACACGCGTGATTGCCATCTTATTTTCGAGGGCATCACGATAGAGTTTGAAACGAGGATGCGTCAACACATGAAGTCTTGATTCTTTTAATCTCGGATCGTAATAATCATTGACCACATCGATCCCGATGACATGATGTCCTTCTTTTAGCAACCGTCGAGCTAGATGAAAACCAATGAATCCGGCCACTCCGGTCACGAGAACTGTTTTTTTCATAACGACTTCCTCCTTTGCGTTGACTCGTTGACTCGCATGCGTACCGGTTCGATTTGTGGCGCAAAAATACTTTCCATCACTTCTTCTGGCAATTCGTTGTTTGCGACAAACAACAAGAAAGAAGTGAGTCCATTCGATTGATCGAGTAGATATTCAATCGTTTTCAAAATCGGATCAACCGATTTAAAGGGTCTTGTACAACCGACGAAAATCTTTTCATATACTTGATTCGTATGTTCGCTCGTTGCGAGCAGTTCTTCGAACAGCTTCTCACCAGGACGAATGCCACTGAAATGAATCGGGATTTGTTCGAGGGTGAAACCGCTCAGTGTAATCATCCGTTTCGCCAAGTCCACAATTTTGACGGGATTCCCCATATCTAGTACGAACACTTCGCCCCCATTTGCGCGCACGCTTGCTTGAATGACGAGGCGACTCGCTTCCGGGATGGTCATAAAGTATCGGGTCATCTCTGGATGCGTTACCGTAATGGGTCCGCCCCGTTGAATTTGTTCTTTAAAGAGCGGAACGACGGAGCCACGACTTCCTAAGACGTTGCCGAAACGAACGACCGAGAATGTCGTTTCGCTGTGGCGAGCCTGCTGTTGGACAATCATTTCTGCTACTCGTTTCGTGGCACCCATCACGTTCGTCGGATTGACCGCCTTATCCGTAGAGATCATGACGAACCGCTTCACTTCAAAGAAATCGGCGGCTTCGACCATATTCTTCGTTCCGTAAATATTGTTTTTCACTGCCTCTCTCGGATTGTCTTCCATGAGCGGAACGTGCTTGTGAGCTGCCGCATGATAGACAACGTCCGGTCGAAACTGTTCAAATACTTCCGTCACCCGCGCCCGGTCTTGGACGTCACCGATGACGGGACAAATCTCTGTATCAGACCCGAGTAAGCGGAGTTCGCGATCGATTGCATATATGCTATTCTCGCCATGTCCAAACAGGATGAGTTTGCCAGGATTGAATTTCATCAATTGACGGCAAAGCTCTGAACCAATCGAGCCTCCTGCACCGGAGATGAAAATGGTTAATCCACTCAACGTTTGAGAAATCTCCGAAACATCGAGCTGAACCGGTTCACGGCCGAGCAAGTCTTCGATGGCCACTTCTCGAATCTCATTTAATGAGACCTTTCCGGATGCGAGTTCCGCAAGCATTGGCAGTGCATGGGATTCGACGCCTGTCTTCTCGATTCGTTTCAAAAGTTGGACCCGATTTCCGTATGGGAGAGAAGGAATAGCCAACACAACCACTTCGATATTCAGCTCTTCAATTTTGCGTTCTAATAAATCGATTGAACCGATGACCGGTGTCCCGTGAATGTAGAGACGGTGAAGCAATGGATTATCATCCAACACCCCGACCACATGTAGCACATTCGTTCGATGCTCTTTCAGTTCTTTAATGATTTTTTGACCCGATTCCCCACCACCGATGACCAAGGTAGCTTTTCCATTCGACACTGGTGCGTTAAATCGGAAAAACGATCGTGTCCTAGCGACGAGTCGGATAAATAACATGCCGTTAAATGCGAGTAAGCTTTGAATAAAAATTGCTTGATAGGAAAAGCCATCCAATAATACGTATGATGCGAATAAGACGAACGTGTCACTCATGACCAACACAATCGCCAGTAATTGCAATTCACGCATCGATCCGTATCGCCAGTCGATTCGGTATACCCGAGTCACCCATCCTAAAATGAGAAGAACGAGCGTCTTCAATCCGAGGATCGTGATCAAATCTAGCGGGTCAGATGTTACCGTCGGATCATTTGCAAAGAATAGGTCAAACGTCACGAAAATCGCGAGCCCTGCAATCGTGATATCGAGTAACATCAAGAGCGCATTTTTTCGATCAATGGGAGATCGAACAGTTGGAGTACTCATCCTTTCACCACCTTCCATCCCAATCAGCTTCGAGTTGATGCTAGATAAGTACCCGTTCAAGATTCACAATCCAAAAGAAAAGAATAGCTTTTTGATACGAATGACATTTCGTCATGAAACGGTTTAACAAATGTGTAATGAGTTTTTACTTTCTTTTGTGAATATTTTTAATTTATATGGGTATTATGGGAAGTAGAAGGTAGGACATTTGGATTATTTTCACTTTGAGATTTTGCGAATGTCGCATTCTCCCAAAGTAGTCAATCGATTCAGGTTCCTCCCTTTTCATATCTCGTCACCGGACACATATTCTAGCTTTCCTTCAGGACCACCATTGTTTAACCACACCATGACCTTTGAAGCCACGACTTGCTTCCGAAAAGGAGAGACATCACGATGAAACGATGGACAGAGCAACAGATCCTCTCATGCCTAAGACAAGCAGCGAATGAACTCGAAGAATTTGACACAAAACAGTACACACTATGGGCCCGAAACAAAGACGTCCCCTCCCTATCGACCGTGATTTACAAATTTGGTTCTTGGCGGGAAGCCGTTCAAGCGGCGGAGATTAAGATGTTGTATCGTTATTATTCAGATGAAGATATTTTGACCGCACTGATTGAGGCCTCAGAAGAACTTGAACTCTTCACGAGTCAAACGTATCGTGCCTGGGCAAAAATCTCGCAAGCCCCTTCTTTGACGCTGATCAGTAGCCGGTTCGGTTCGTGGTCGAATGCGTTACGTGAAGCCAAGCTTCAAACGACAACGGTACGGAACAATGAAGAACGGATCATTCAAGCCTTGATTGAAGCCTCCGAAAAGTTAGAGCGTCTCACGTCCCAACATTACGCCGTTTGGGCACAGGAAAAAGGCTATCCGACGGTAGCGACAATCGCTCGCAAATACGGATCATGGAGCTATGCGCTATTTGTCTTGGATATCGCTCCTCCGAAACGTAAATGGGATGAGGAAGATGTCATTGATGCCTTGCAGTTAGCCAAAACAGAGCTACCACATTTTAGTATCCTCCACTACCGGAAATGGGCCGAAGGTCGAAATGTTCCAAGTACATCGACAATCAATGCCTTATTCGGAAGCTGGACGGCTGCTTTAAAATGTATGGAGGAGCAAAAAGTAAAACAGTAATCCATACAGATGAACTCATACAAAAAGCGCCGACTCTTTTCGAGTCGACGCTTTTTTCATGTGACGATTGCAATGTATAACGGGATTCCAACTAACAGGTTGAACGGGAACGTGACAGCTAGCGAAAGGGTCAAATAAAACGATGGTTTCGCTTCTGGGACCGAGGCTTGTAACATGGCGGGAGCGGCGATATACGACCCACTCGCTGCGAGTGTCATCAAGAGGATCGTTCCGCCGTCAGATAAATTGGCGATCCCCGCTGCAATAAAGCCGACAAGTGCTCCGACTAACGGAAACACCATCCCCATCATCATAAATTTTAGTCCATATGACGGGACCGTTTTCAACTGCTGTCCGACTTTCATTCCTAGACCTAGTAAGAATAAGAGTAACACGCCCGGGAACAAGTCGACGAAAAATGGTTTGAGCGGTGTGGCGTCTGGTGTCACCAGTCCAACAATCAGACCTGCAAACATCAAGAGGATACTTTTCGAGAACAAACTCTCCCGCAACACCGATAGAGAGTTCGCCTTCCCTGACGTAGCCGTGATTCCCATCACGTGTGTCTGATTATACAGCAGTAACGCCACAATCAGGCCGGGGATTTCAAGGACGACGACTAGTGTTGTCATGAACGGCTCGTACGCAATCCCGAGACGCTCGAGCTGTGTCGATGCTGCTACATAGGTGACGAGTGACACCGAGCCGAACGTCGCAGCCATGGCAATTCGCTCAGGGAATGAGAATTTGAACATTCCTCCGACATAGAATGCGAGAAGCGGTAGCAAAATCCCAATCAACAGCGTCACGGTCAGCGGTAATGCGATGTCTTCAAAAGATACCGAGGCGAGTCCCATACCTCCCTTCAGTCCGATAGCAAGCAGTAAGTAAATATTGAGCGTCGTACTCAATGAATCCGGGATCTTTAAGTTTGATTTTCCGACTGCGGCGACAACGCCCGTCACAAACAGTAGTACCGGGGCGCTCGTCAATAAAAATAAAAACAATTCCATACATCTTCCTCCTTGGCGACAAAAAAGCGCACACCTAAAGAAGGCGTGCGCTGTATGCCGACGGCTCGAATAATCGCTCCGTCAGGCCGACAACTGTCGGTTTATTGAATTGGTCAGTAGCTCCGTAACAAGATTTCGAAAGCACGCTTCATCTTGACTCGTCCAGTCGATTCTCTATACGTCTCTGCCTTTCATTTTAAGAAGGTGGCGTTTCATTGTCAATCGGTTTGATCCCAAGGGGCATCTAGACGAAACACGATGAGACGCTCCCCTGTTTTCGTACTGATGTCCGTATGGAGCGAGACAATCGAACGACCGAGTACTTGTCCGACAATCGTTTCGAGTTGACTCCGCCCTGATTCGACGAGATTGTTGCGATATTTCTTCAATTGCTCGCGACCTGAAGACTTGGTAGCCAAATCATACTCGGCCGGCGTCAACACGCCTTGGAGTGTGACGATGGCGAGGTCTCGAAGCAGGTCTGCCTTACACGTCAATGACCCGCGACCCAAATATTCTTTCTCCCATTGGGTAATCCGAGCGCTCAGTTCCATTTCCAGCTGACCCTTTTTCCGCATTTACTTCACGAATCCAATCATCATCTCACGAAGAATCTTAGCTGCTGCGATGGCTGTCATATCTGACTGATCGTATGCCGGTGACACTTCGACAAGGTCTGCACCGATGATGTCGAGGTCTGCGTTTGCAATGGCATGTACCGCTTCGAGCAATTCTTTCGTTGAGATGCCACCGATTTCTTGCGTCCCTGTCCCTGGTGCCGCTGACGGGTCGAGGACGTCGATGTCGATCGTGACATATACTTTTTTGCCAGCGAGTGTCGGTAAGACGCGTTTGAGTGGTTCGATCACTTCAAATTGATGCATGTTGTAGCCGACTTCACGAGCCCACTCAAACTCTTCTTTCATCCCTGAACGGATTCCGAACGAATAGCAGTTCGATGGTCCAATCAAGTTTGCCGCTTTTTTGAGCGGAGTCGAGTGTGAGAGCGGCTCGCCTTCATACTCATCTCGAAGGTCCGTATGCGCATCCAAGTGGAGGATGACAAAGTCGTTGCCGTACACGTCGTGCATCGCTTTGATGATCGGCCATGTGACAAGGTGCTCACCACCCATGCCGAGTGGGAACTTACCTGCTTTGACGACATCTTTGACGAACGCCTCGATCATATCGAGCGACTTCGGTGCGTTCCCGAATGGAAGCGGGATATCTCCTGCATCGTACACCGCGGCATCAGCCAAGTCACCGTCTAAATACGGGCTATATTCCTCGAGTCCAATCGATACTTCACGAATCCGGTTCGGACCGAAACGCGAGCCTGGACGGAAGCTGACTGTCCAGTCCATCGGCATCCCGTAAAGAACCGTCTTCGCCTCTGTCACCTCTGGGAGGCTGGCGATAAACACTTTACCTGAGTAGGCTTCATCGAAACGCTTAATCATTTTGTTAAGTCCTCCACGAATTTCGGAAGAACGAACGCTGCATTGTGAAGCTTCGGCGTATAGTACTTCGTTTCGATGTCATGGAACCGCTCAGCTGATACTTGTTCCGGATCGTATTTCTTCGAACCAATCGTGAACGTCCACATACCACTCGGGTACGTCGGTACGTTTGCTGTGTACAACTTCGTGATTGGGAAGATTTCCTTCACGTCACGTTGAACCGTTTGGATGAGTTCTGGTGTGAACCATGGGTTATCCGTTTGAGCCACAAAGATGCCATCCTCTTTGAGCGCTTTTGAAATCCCTGCATAGAACCCTTTTGTGAAGAGGTTGGCTGCTGGTCCGACCGGTTCAGTCGAGTCGACCATGATGACGTCGTACTCGTTTTCTGACTTCGCGATATGCATGAATCCGTCACCGACGATGACTTCAACACGCGGGTTATCGAGCTCACCCGCAATATTTGGTAAGTATTTCTTCGAATATTCAATGACTTTCCCGTCGATATCCACGAGAACTGCTTTTTCTACTGATGGGTGTTTCATAATTTCACGGATGACACCGCCATCTCCCCCACCGACTACGAGCACATGTTTCGGATTCGGGTGTGTAAAGAGTGGGACGTGTGCAACCATCTCGTGATAGACGAATTCGTCCTTATCCGTCGTCATGACCATCCCGTCAAGTAACAACATCGTTCCGAACTCGTCCGTTTCGACCATCTCTAGTCGTTGAAACTCCGTTTGTTCGCTCTCATAAACGTGGTTTACACGGAACGTAATCCCGTAATCTTCTGTTTGGTGCTCCGTAAACCATAACTTTAATTTTTGGTCCATCGATAGAACCCCTTTCTGTTCAAAAAGTTGTTCGTATGCGAGTGGCGTTTTGAGGCGCTTCTTAATCATACGATAGGAAGTATACAAAACCTGTACCCATTTTGCACGATTTTTTTGCGGAATCGGTCTTGAATGTGAGTTTTTTGTGAGA
The DNA here is from genome assembly GCF_015712685.1 of Exiguobacterium sp. SRB7LM. GTDB lineage: Bacteria > Bacillota > Bacilli > Exiguobacteriales > Exiguobacteriaceae > Exiguobacterium > Exiguobacterium profundum. Next base: position 1,855,188 of record NZ_VWVR01000006.1, read on the forward strand.
CGTTGCCGATATACTGATTGAACCAATTCTGAATCGAAAGGTGGAATAGTATGTGGTCACCCTGTGCTTCTTGTAACACAACAATTCCTTTGATTGCTCAAGGAACACTCGTCACGAAATTCAAGGAATACTCTTATAAAACGTTTGAAGAACTTGATACGCTCCTTCTGCATGCAGAAGGAACAGTTTACTGTGTCGATTATAACTCGAACAGTCAGACGCCTCCGCTCGAGGTCGAAGCACTAAAAGATCAGCTTGCGCATCGGCACATCATTGAACAGATTCAGCACGGCATGTTCGAGAGTCATCTCCAACCGATCATCTTCCTCGATTCAACGGAAACGTTCGGATATGAAGCGCTCCTCCGCAGTAGCGCCAACATCTCACCTGGTGATCTATTTCGGACGGCAAACCGCTTCGGTCTCCATTCGAAACTCGATCAACGTGCCCGCGCGGAAGCAATCAAAGCAACGTTTGAAGCCGTCGCCCCTCAGCAAAAGACGTTTATTAACTTCTTACCTTCGACCATTTATAACCCGGACTATTGTCTCCAGCACACGTTTGACATCATTGACCGATATGACCTCAGCCCGGACCGCTTTATCTTTGAAGTCGTGGAGACGGAGAAGGTACATGACGTCGATCATCTCCAACACGTGTTTTCGACATATAAAAAACGAGGGATGAAAGTAGCATTAGACGATGTCGGGGCAGGCTTCTCGACAATCGATATGTTGAAGCGACTTGAACCGGACTATGTCAAAATTGACCGTTCCTATATCTCGTTTTGTGATGAAGACGCTGAAAAACGCGCTTTCCTCAAACAAGTGCGTGCGTTAACCCATTCGATGGGCATCACCCTTCTTGCTGAAGGGGTAGAACGTATGGAAGAAGCAGATGTCTGTCGTGAGCTCGGATTCGATTTGGCGCAAGGATATTTCTTCGGAAAACCGGCCCCTGCCAATCAATACAAGATTGAAATCGCATAAGTCATCACTTTCAAAAGCACAGGAATCGACTTCGTCGTCATCCTGTGCTTTTTCATTTACCGGCCCCTTATGATCTTGTTTCATCTACTTTTAGGTTTCGTTCAGAGATGTTCAGGAGATAGCATATTATAGAAGGTTGACGGGAGCGAAAGAGGTGGATATGTAGATGAAATCATGGATTGTCAGTGGCTATGCAATCTTACTTGGAATCATCATTGGTTTAGTAAGTTGGCTTTTCTTATCCGTCGTTTATAAAGGGATTCACGTTGTATGGCATACGGTACCTGAGCAGTTTGATATTCCGTTTTATCTGTTTCTCGTGCCGGTCATCGCCGGTGTATGCATCGGTCTGTTGCAAAGTCGTTATGGGCAAATGCCTCGTCTCATGCCAGAAGTGATGGAAGAACGAAAAGATACCGGTCGTATCGACTATCGCTTGATTGGATTCACAACGTTGACCGCCCTCCTCGTTCTCATCGGAGGTGCAAGCCTCGGTCCTGAGGCCGCGCTCGTCGGCATCGTCGGCGGACTCACGACATGGTTCTCCGAGCGAATCCGCTATGTTCGTCAAGAGTTAGGTGAATTACAAGAAGTCGGTCATGCCGTCGTGCTCGGGATTGTCTTCAACGCGCCACTGTTTGGTGCGATTGCGGCTGAGGAGAACGAGCAGAAGAAACAACCGATGCTAAATCTTCTGGCGACACTCGCCGGGATTGGGACGTTTTATTTATTGAACCAACTGGATGAGCGTCCCCCGTTCATCATCAAGTTCCCTGCGATTGAAAGTGTCCAGATCGATTGGACGATGTTATTGATTGTTCTTGGCGGCATGGTTCTCGGCTGGCTTTATTTGGTGAGTGAACATGCATTGATGCGACTTTTTTCAAACATACCAATCCTATTGCTTACAACGCTCGGTGGAGTCGGAATCGGGATCATGGCTCTTCTTTATCCGGACCTCCTCTTCTCCGGAGAAGAAACCATTCTGGAGTATATCGACGAGTGGCGTCTGATTCCTCTCTATACCCTTCTCTTATTTAGTGTACTGAAACTGCTTTTTACCGCATTCTGTTTAGCGACTGGTTGGCGTGGCGGGCACATCTATCCTCTTCTTTTTTCTTCATTCACGCTCGGTTACTTCTTCAGTTTACTGTTTGACATCGATATGACGTTTTCCGTCGTCTTGACGACGAGCGCCTTACTGGCGACGGCGATGCGACAACCGCTGGCTATTATCGTACTACTCGTTCTCTTTTTCCCTCCGAATAGTTGGCTCTATGTATTCGCAGTCGTTGCAATCGTTTCAAAAATTCCACTTCCATCATTCATCCATTCACCAGCGAAAGCTTGATTTTAGATATTGAAAAAAGGGTAAGAGATGAATAGTTATGCACTCTCTCGAAAGGAGGAACGGTTGTGAGCGAATATGAAATGGCCATTGAAAACCTAATTGACGCGGTTAGTTCGGATTGGATTAGCATCATTTTAGCTATTTTAGTCGTGATTATGGGGATTGTCGTCTTCATTTATGTCGTCATGACAATCGTCGACATGTTTTTATCCAAGGATATCGTCTGGGGAATCGTTGAAGTCATCGCTCTATTCGTAGGACTGGCAGTGCTCTTGTCCGTCTTCTACTATTGGAATCGGAATCGGGTCAAAGCACAGTTTGGTCTCTTCCTCGTCTTGTTTTCTCTCGCAGTGAATGTGTACTTCTTCGTTCGTTATGCGGACGAAATCAATGCTGTGTTGAACAGCGTGTACTAAAAAACGAGGGGGATTCCCCCTCGTTTTCATCGTTCATCGAAATATAGAAAGGTGGTGTTTCCTTTGAAACGTCGCGTGATTCAACTGATCATCATGGTGATCAGTGTCGTCTTGCTTATCGGACTCTTGTTCTGGCTCGACGTCCTTATTCCCATATTAATCGGAATCGCCATCGTCGCACCGCTCTTCGTCGGATGGCAAATTCTATTTGACCAAGTACAACCTCAAGGGAAGCTCGCCTGGTTACTAACCGTCTTCTTCATTCCATTCATCGGTGTCTTGGCATGGGTCATGTTCGGCCGTACGCCACGCCGTCATCGACGCTTCAAACGAACGTCATCAGAGATCCGGATGCTACGGCAAGCAATCGAAAGCGAGAAAATCGAAACTTCACCTGATATTGTGTCCTCTTATCCGTTGACACGGACACTCGAAAAATTAGGCGCATCCGGTGCCGATAGTCATACCTCGACTAAGCTACTCGTCAACGGTGAAGAGAAATTTGATGCATTGTTAGACGCCATCAACAGTGCAACCGATCATATCCACATCCAATACTACCTCTTTCGGACGGATGACATTTCGTTAAAAGTTAGAGACGCCCTCATTCAAAAATCGAATGAAAATGTCATTGTCCGCTTTCTGTATGACGGACTCGGTAGCCAAGAAATCGGGGAAGAGTTTATCCAACCGTTACGGGAGTCCCGTGTCCACGTTCAGGCGTTCGACCCCGTCTTGCATCCGTACCTCGTGTTTAACGCCAACTTCCGCAACCATCAAAAACTGATTGTCGTGGATGGGCGAATCGCGCTAACAGGCGGGTTGAATGTCGGGGATGAATATCTTGGGAAGAATGATAAACTCGGTTTTTGGCGTGACACCCATCTCCGTCTTGAAGGTCCGCTCGTCCGAGAATTGCAACAGCTCTTTGTCGAGAACTGGCTATACGCAGGACAAGGGACGAGTGATGAAACATGGGATTTGTTCGCAGATGAAGAGCACCTCTCTCAGTACTTTGTGAATGAACCGAAAGGGCAAAACGGTGCGACACAACTACTCGTCACATCGCCTGGTAAAGACGTCACGATTCGCGATGGACTCATGCGTCTGTTGATGGATGCCAAAGAATCGATTTGGCTCACCACCCCATACCTTGTCCCTCCACCTGAACTATTGGCCATTCTTGAAGTCGCAGGTCGTAGCGGCATCGATGTCCGAATCGTTGTACCGGGCAAAGGAGACGAATGGTTCAGCTTCCATGCGACCGAGTATTATTTTGAACAATTGTTGAAGCGCAATATCAAAATTTATAAATACAATCGTCATTTCATCCATGCGAAAACACTACTGATTGATGGCAAAGTTGCCCTCGTCGGGTCAGCCAACTTCGATTTTCGTAGTATGTTTCTAAACCACGAGATGATGATTGCCCAATTCGATACTACATCCATTCAAGAACTGCACGAGGCATTCCTGAAGGATTTTGAAGAATCCATTTTAATCGATTGGACCATGTTGCGGAAAAAGACGACCGGCAAACGTTTCGTCGAAGCGTTTTGTCACATTTTCTCGCCACTTCTTTGACTCATTCGCCACACAAGATACGTCATGGCGACGACGCCAACTAAAAACAGCTGCCATCCAATCGTCAACTGCATCGCTGCCGTCACCGCAAGTCCTTCCATGATCAAGGCGGGAATCTTTCCAATCGTACTTGCTACTGCGAACGAGGCGAGCGTCATGCGACTGAACGCTGCCGATAACGTGACGAGACCAGAAGGAACGAATGGCATAAGACGCATCCCGAGGACGAGAAACCAAGCCTCGGCTCCTTCGGACTGCCGAAGCCGTTGAAATCGGCTACCATTCGGGGAAACATAACGGTGTAGGGCTTTCCGATAAAGGATGAAACTCACGACGGCGCCAACTGCCTCCCCGACAATCGATACGAGGATGCCCGGTACGAGACCGAGGACACTCACATTGATGGCTGTCAAAAAAGCACTAGGGAGGACACCGGCGACCGCAATCACACTATTCAGTAAAATACTGATCATCAAAAATAAAGGGAGCGGGAGCAGTTCCCATTCCATAACAATCACTCTTTCTATTCACAAAATAAGGACCATGACATGTCGTCATGGTCCTTTACTATATCATAGCGATGATGAAGAGGTTGCACCGGCTTCATCCCACGAGTCTTCGTCGACTGGTGGTAAATGTTTTTCTTCCAATTTCGAAACGACCACCGCACATGCCGCATCCCCCGTGATGTTGACTGATGTGCGAAGCATATCAAGAATACGGTCTACTCCGATAATGAGAGCGATTCCCTCTACCGGTAAGTTGACTGACTGAAGGACGAGCGCAAGCATGACAAGTCCGACTCCCGGTACACCCGCTGTCCCGATCGAAGCGAGGACCGCCGTGATAACGACCGTCAACAACTGAGTCATTGTTAAGTCAGAAGCGAACACTTGCGCGATGAAAATCGTCGCAACCCCTTGCATGATCGCTGTTCCGTCCATGTTGACCGTTGCCCCAAGTGGCTGTACGAACGACGAAATCGAACGCGGCACACCGAGTTTTTTCTGTGCGATTTCCATCGATACTGGAAGCGTCGCGTTTGACGAAGAAGTCGAGAACGCGAACGTCATCGCCTCGTAGAAGTTCTTGAAGAAGAACACTGGGCTCATCTTCCCGATGAAGTAAACCGCTGCCCCGTAGACAATCGTTGCATGTAAGAATAGCGTCAAGACGACGGCAATCATATACCACGCCATTGCGACAACCGCGTCGAGACCGATGCCTCCGATTGCAGAAGCAATCAATGCGAATGCGCCGTATGGAGCGAGCTTCATCACAAGATGAATCAAGTACATCATGATGCGATCGCCTTGTTTGACGAATTGACGCCACGTCTTCGCCTTGTCCCCGAGGGCAATCAGCGCAAACCCAATCAATGCCGCAAAGACGATGATTTGAAGCATGTTTCCTTCAGCGAGCGCCGTAATCGGATTCGTTGGAATCATATTGACGAATGTCTGTACGATATTAGACGATTCCTCGGTCGCTGTTGATTCAAATTCAAGACCTGTCGTTTGGAAGTCCCCACGCTCCCCTGGCTGTAAGACGGATGCAACACCCATCGCTAACATGATCGCGAGCGCTGTCGTCGCTAAGAAGAACAGAATCGACTTCGACCCGACTCGACCTAGTTCTTTCGGGTCCCCGAGACCCATGACGCCTAAAATAATTGAGAAGAATACAATCGGTACGACTAACATTTTAATTAAATTCAAAAAGATCGTTCCGACCGGAGATAAAATATACGGATTCACAATCTCATAAACATTATCCGGCAAGCCCGCCAATCCGAGACCAACAACAACACCTAGCGCGAGACCGATTAAGATTTTTTTCGTTTCGCTCATCGTATCACCCTTTCTTTTTTCACAATGTAGTCAGTATATCATAATACTGAATTTTCATACAATTACAACTGAATATCTCTTCAGTTACAAATTCTCTTGAAATTCCCAAAAACTTGAAACAAAAAAGATTGGAGACGAAAATTCGTCCAATCTTTTTACTCAGCGTCTACACGCTCGAGCTCTGCATGAAGTTCAGTCGAGTTTGCCCAAATCTCAGGGCGATGTTCTTGTAAGAAGTTCGCTAAAACGTCCCGGGACGGAGCGTCCATCATGTCGATTAAAATCCGACCCTTTAACGATTTATCCATTTGATTAACGTGATACGGTAATAATTTATACCCCCGTCTCGCTTCCACGTCAACTAACATGTCACATGCCGCGACACCGCCATAATAAAAGCCTTCCGGTTTTCGACCGACCGTCACCCACACGATCCAATACGGTTTCCCGTTCGGTACCGCTTCCGGGTCCGTCAAAAACTTAATCCGTTTCTCGATGGCAGACTTGGCGTGCATCGCTCCCATATCGATTGTTGTAACGCCTTCTTCGACATCGATGATGACCGGAGACATGTTATTTAAACTAAGCGAACCGACACCAAAACCACCGTGTCCGTCCGTCGCATCGTCTGAAATAATATTAAAATTAATGTCTTTCATGTTCCACCCTCCCTCTCTACTGTACACAATGATATAGGATGGTGGCAATCCTGAGTCACATCCACTCGATTTGAAAGCGTCCCCCTGGACCGATCTGTTGGATTAATGAACGATCTTCTTCAATGATCCTGCCGATCACATTGACGCGCTCATCTGCCGGTAAATCCCGCTTCGTTATTTGCAGTTCCCCTGCATAGCGCCCGTAACGTTCATTATCGATTGTGATACTGCCGAGCACTCGTTCTTCTGTATCTCGCGGTTGAATCAAATGATGGCCTGGTCGCCCATACGCTCTCGATTCGACCGAACGGATGACGTCCCGGGCTGGGTCCATCCGATTCGTGTGACTGGTTATAAGCGAATCATCATGGTTTCGTGTGGTCGCTCGAAGAACGATGACGCCCTCGTCGTACGCCCGAAACTGTCGCATCGTCTGATCGGATATACGCGGGTCGCCAATCAAGATTCGATCGACCGTCGCCTGTAAATCGACATAACACGAAAACGGAGACTGATGGCGGTGCATCTCGAGTGTCGGTAATGTCTCATGAAGGGGGCCACGTAACCGTTCATCTCCAGGGATGAATGCTTGTACCCGTATTCCTTGCGCATGTAACCAGGCGTTTCTTTCATCAAACCAAGAACGCTCGAGTCCTGTTTCCGGACGGGGATAAAAGTTATGCCACGCTTCGACATGCTCACGTCGTAGCCCTTGTCGTAGCATCTCTTCAAGCTCTGCTTCCGTGAGCGTACTCGCATTGAGGGCGACCATCATATGTCGTGATAAATCCGCCACTTGTTTCGGTGTGACACCATAGTCAACACGTAACCCGGTGACACCCCACTCCAACAGCGCATGAGCATCATCCCAAGTCTTACCGAGTGCCTGTAGAGACGATGGAGCGATATCCGCCACGAGTTCCATCTTTAGACGACTTGCCAACGCACCTAATTGCTGAAGTCGTTCCGTATAAGTTGTCGGATCGTCTTCCGGAATATGGAGCGACGTGAAGATGCTCGTAAACCCTGCCTCTCGCATGCGTTCCATCCAAGCCATCGAATCAAGTGTCAGTTCATCGCCTAAGTACACTGAAATCCCTCTCATATGAATCCACCTTTCCAAAAGTAGAGAAAAAGATGACTCGACTGGAGCCATCTTTTTTTATTAAATCCCGTCTGCCATCTCTTCTTTGAAACCGAAGAAATAAGTAAACAGGAAGCCTGCCGTATATGAAATCAATAGTCCGGCAATGTACGTCAAATACATGCCATTATCAATCAATGGTGTGAGCGATAGACCGGAAACACCAACCCCGAGCGCTGCTGTCTTCATTGTCGCTTGGAAGGCACCACCGACCGCGGCCCCGAGACACGCTGTCAAGAAGGGACGTCCGAGGGGAAGCGTGACACCATACAGGAGCGGTTCCCCGATTCCGAGGAATCCGACCGGAATGGCCCCTTTGATAATATTGCGAAGGCGTGGGTTGCGCGTCTTCACAAAGATTGCAAGCGCTGCACCGACTTGACCCGCCCCGGCCATCGCCAAGATTGGGAGAAGGGCCGTTGTTCCGACCGTGTTCAACAGTTCCAAATGGATTGGCGTCAAACCGTGATGCAATCCGACCATGACAAGCGGTAAGAAGAATCCGGCCAAGAGTGCCCCTGCGACAGGTCCCCCGAATTCAAGCGTCGCATTGATTCCTCGCATGATACCGTCTGATAATATGCCAGCGACCGGCATGATTGCATATAAAGCAGTAAATCCAACAATCAAGACTGTAAAGAGTGGTGTGAAAATAATATCAATGGATACCGGCATGAAGCGACGAATGTGCTTCTCGATATACGTCATGAGCCAACCGGCAAAAATAACACCGAATAATCCACCACGCCCGACGACGAGCGGCTCCCCATAAATGACGATGTCCGCGAGGAGCGGGTTGAACAGGATCCCCCCGGCAATCGCCCCGAGTACCGGCGTTCCTCCAAACTCTTTTGCCGTGTTCCAACCGACAAGGATGGCTAAGTACGCGAAGACCGTGCTACCGAGCACGAGTAGAATCTGCATCCACGTCTCCGTCCGGTCGACGCCGGCGTTGACGGCAAAGTTCGCTGCCCCGTTAATGATCCCCGATGCGACAAGTCCCGGAATGAGCGGAATGAAGATATTCCCGAGGCGACGAAGGAATCGTTTGAACGGTGACTTTTGTTTTTCTTTCACCTTCTGGCGTTCGATCGCCGCACGCTCCTCTAACGTCAGGTTCGCATCAACCGACTCTTCCCCGATTGCGAGCCCTGTCTCATGGCTCATATAATCCGCGACCCGATTCACAGTACCTGGGCCGACAACGATTTGCAGCGTCTCATCATTGATGACACCCATGACCCCGTCAATCTTTTTCAATGCGTCAATGTCTGCCTTCGTTCCATCTTTCAGCGTCAGTCGAACACGTGTCATACAATGCGCGAGTTGACGGATGTTCTCTTTCCCCCCGACATGTGCGAGGATATCCCGTGCTAAAACCTCTTCTTTCTTCATCTCGATTTCCCCCTTATAGCGCCTCGCGGACGAATCCGTTCGCGCGCTCTAATCGTTTGACAGCCTCCTCATAAGAGACGTCCGCTAAAATCATGACAATCGCCGTTTTGACGTGCCCCTTGGATGAAGCAAAATAACGCGCGGCCATTTCCATGTCGACCCCTGTCGCTTCTGCAATCATCCGCTTGGCACGCACTTCTAGCTTTTCATTCGTCGGTTGCACATCAACCATCAAGTTTTGATACACTTTTCCTACTCCAATCATCGACGTCGTCGAAATCATGTTGAGGACAAGTTTCTGTGCTGTTCCCGCCTTCAATCTCGTTGAACCGGTCAGTACTTCCGGTCCCGTTTCCACTTCAATCGGGTAATCCGCATGTCGACTGATGACCGCATCGCGATTACATGAAATCGAAGCTGTTGTGGCACCGAGTTCTCGTGCGTAATCGAGACCTCCGACCACATATGGCGTTCGACCGCTCGCTGCAATCCCAATGACCGTATCCTCTGCCGTCAAATGAAGCGCTTTCAAATCTGTGACCGCCAATTCCTTACTGTCTTCTGCTCCCTCAACGGCTTGAATGAGCGCGCGTTCGCCGCCGGCAATCAGTCCGATGACTTGATTGGGTGATACTCCAAACGTTGGCACACACTCCGCTGCGTCTAAAATCCCTAAACGTCCACTCGTGCCCGCACCGATATAAATCAGGCGACCGCCTTTACGAAAGGATGCGATGACTCGCTCCACGACTTTTGTGATGACCGGAAGTTGCTCTTGAATCACTTGAGGAACTTTATGATCCTCTGCATTCATAATCGCCAATCGTTCCTCAATCGACATCTCGTCCAGGTGCATCGTTCGTTCATTCCGTCTTTCTGTAGCCAGTTTATCTAGCATCGCCACCATCCTTTCTTCTCTATGATTTCATCGTACTATATTGAAATTTAAAGTCAATTTATAATTTAATTTTTATGAAATTTAATTTCAAATAAACTTTAAAGAAAAACTCACTCTTAACGAATGAGTCGTTTTTTCAAGACGTGCACGCGTGTTCCTTTATTCGTGATCGAATCCTTCTCATACACGTATCCGTTTCGCTCCCAAAATCGGCGAGCTCTAACATTATGAGGAAGCACGCCTAACCGAAACTCCGTTTGATGCGGGCGCATATATTGGTCTTCCAATTGTTCATACAACGTTTGCGCCAAACCTGTCCCATGGAGAGATTCCTCGACAACGAACAAACCAAGCCAAAGCGAGCCATCGATCGGATGTTTTTTCAAGAGGTCGGCGATTGCCACGATTCGCTCTTCTTCACGAAAAATCAGGCTAATGGTACCTTCTTCTTCAAAATCTGCCACGTTCTCGTCACGAAACATCTCGACTGTCTGTTCATTCAATCTTGCGAATGTGCGCTGGTCCATCAAAAAGCGTTGCAATTCTTGACGATCTTCAGCCGTATAAGGTCGAATCATCGGCGTAGTTTCACCATCTCATCACGGGCTTCTGCGTACCGATCAATCAACCCTTCTCCCTTCCGGTGGAGGAGTCCCATATATAACGTATCGACAATCGTCAATTGTGTCATCCGTGAGGCGATGCTCGCGATTCGGAAGTCGCTCTCGACGTTCGGTGTACAGAGTCGAACGTCCGCTTCTCGGTAAAGCGGTGATTTGTCGAGGTTAGTGATGGCGATGACCGGAACACGTTTCTTTTTCGCAAATCGGACGAGCTCGAGCACATCTTTCGTTCGTCCTGACGTGCTGATTGCGACGAATACATCAGACTTTCCTAAATGCGGGATCAGCGACAACATATAATGAAAATCGGGAGAGGTCGTGGCCGCATATCCCAGCTTCGTAAACTTATATTGCGCATCGATTGCCGCAGTCGAAGACCCCCCGACCCCGTAAAAGATGACGCGGTTCGCGCGAGCGAACAGGTCCACTGCATGTTCGAGTTCTCGTTTGTCCATCGCTTCGGCGCACGCCTCGATTGCCGCCTTGTTCACATGGATGACTTTTTGGAACGAGTCATACGGTGTGTCCTTTTGCTGGAGGACGTTAAAGTCCGTCAGCGTCGTCTCCGTGACAGCCAAGTCTTTCACGAGCGCGAGCTTGAACGCTTTAAAACTATCAATTCCGACGACTCGAGCGAAGCGAACGATACTCGCCTCGGATACATCCGTCTTTTGCGCAAGCTCTTTTGTCGTCATGTTTGGAATGAGTGTTGAATGGGACAAAATATAGTCGGCGATCTTCTTTTCGACCGCTGTCATATCCTCTTTCGCTAAATCAATTTTCGTAAGTAAGGATTCCATTTGGTCATCCCCTTCCTGCAACTGTTGTTCTTTTATGATAGCGGATTCCTTCCACATATTCCAATCACCTAAAAAGATCGAGCAGGCGCCCGATCTATAAGTTGTTCGTATTGAACGTGTCGCCACCTTGAATCGACCCGTTCTCAAACCCTCTCTCGAACCACCGCATGCGTTGTTCCGACGTCCCATGCGTGAACGAGTCTGGCGTCACATATCCACGTGCCTGACGCTGCAGCGTGTCATCGCCAATCTGATGCGCGGCATTCATCGCTTCTTCTACGTCTCCCGCTTCAAGATACCCTAACCCTTGCGCGTGATGGGCCCATACGCCCGCATAGTAATCTGCCTGCAACTCGAAGCGTACGAGATAGCGATTGAATTCGGTCTCGCTCATCTCGTTACGAAGCGGCATGATTTCTTCTGTCGTCCCGAGAAGCGTTTGGACATGATGCCCGACCTCATGGGCGACGACATAAGCCATCGCGAAATCCCCTGGTGCATTGAAACGTTGACTCAATTCATCATAAAAACTCAAATCGATATACAGCTTTTGGTCGCCGGGACAATAGAACGGACCCACAGCGGAGCCGGCAATACCACAAGCGGATTCAACCTGTCCGGAAAATAGGACGAGCGTCGGCTCTTCATAGGTCATCCCATTTTCAGCGAAGATGTCTGTCCACACTTCTTCCGTATCCTTTAAGACGACCGCTACGAAATCTGCCATCTCCTCTTCACGAGCCGTTCCGGTATACGTCCCCTCCGATTGAGGTTCCCCGAGTCCGATATTGTTGACGAGATCGGTCGGGCTTCCCCCGTTCAATAATGTAAAGACGATGACGAGAATCAACCCAAGACCGCCTCCGACCCCGGCAATCCCTTTCCCTCCGATGCTACGCCCACGTCGATCCTCGACGTTCCGGCTCTGTTGTCTTCCTTTCCACTTCATCCCGATTCCTCCTACATTCGCTCTGTCTTGTTTATTACCCCAAATCCGGTAAAAGTGAGCTCATGTTTCGAGGTAGATGAGAATTTTCTTTTCTAGAGGAAGGGGATTCTCTACAATGAAAGAGACTTCAGCAAAGGAGGAATGACCATGCCTTATGTAACTGTAAAAATGCTCCCGGGCCGTACCGTGGAACAAAAACGCGCGTTGATTGAAAAAGTGACGGATGCCGTCTCCGAAACGACGAATGCGCCAAAAGAAAACATCACCGTCTTCATCGAAGAGATGGATGCGACACATTACGGACAAGCCGGTGTGATGCACGCAGATAAGAAGTAAGCGACGAACGGACTCCTGATATGGAGTCCGTTTTTTGTTCTAGTCTTCTCGGTTCACGTCGAACCGTTCACTCGGTACGGTCGGCTTAATCAAGTGACGTGTCGCTCGCCAGATGTGGTAGCCGATACGGTCGAGCCAGAGCAATACTTGTACTTTTTGTATCGTCTGGTCCATCTCCAATTGGTTCGCTGCCGTCTCTTCTAACAGTTCTGAACGATGTGCTTTCCGATACTCCGCTAGTTGTTTTGAGGCCTGTTTCCACAGCTTCGAATCCTCTGGTAGCGTATGATGATTCAGTTGATTCACAAGGTCAAGCTCATGCAACACGAGTTCTCGTGCCGCTGAGAAGTCCGTGTCCCGAAGGGCGTGGACCGGTTCGACTTCTCGCAAGACATATAACCAGCGTTCCAGATGATCGATCGTATGCAAAAGGGATAGATGTTGGCCATAGTCATTTTGCTTTCCTTCATCTTCAAGACGTATCGTGCTCAAAAAGACGCGGACATCGCTCAACGTCTTGTCGACGAGCGTCAATTCATCTTCACGAAGACGTCCCTCTCGGACAAGCAGTTCCGTCTCATTTCCTAAATATCGTTCGATTTCAAGTAAAGAGCGTCGTGCCGCTTCAAGAGCGACCGTCGGGAGTTGTGACATGTTTTTATCGAGCAGACGTGTCAATTTTTCGGAGCGACTCGGAATCCACTTCAGTAATCGCCGTGCGAACGTTTGATAAAATGGTAGGAATAAGATCACACCTAGTAGATGGAATGTCGTATGGAATAAGGCGAGACGTAATAAGTCGTTCCAGTTGAACCAATCGGCTACTCGATTGACGACCTCGAAGAGAACAGGGAACGTCAGCCATCCTATGAGGACGATTGACACGTGGTAGATGGCATGCCCCAATACAATGCGTCGGGCTGACTTCCAGCCTCCGATTGAACCGAGTGCCACGACGAGGCTCGTCCCCGCACTTTGACCAAGCACCAAATAAGCGGCTTGCGGGAGTGAAATCGCCGCCGTCGCGAGAGCCGTCATCGTTAGCACGAGTCCAATCGTCGATGACTGAAGGACGGCGGTCATCATAAATCCGATTCCAATCAGAAGTGCCTGATGCAGAACGGTCATCTCACCGGCCGAGCCAAACGAGAACGTGACGACATCCCGCATCGCTTCTTGAAGTGTCCCAATCCCAACAAAGATCAACCCGATACTGACGAGCAACAGTCCCACACGGCGAAGGCGCGGACTGGATAGACGAAACGCCATCCCGATTCCAATGATCGGCAAAAACAACTGGCGCACATCTAAGTTATAGCCGAGGATAGCAATGATCCATCCCGTCGTCGCGCTGCCTACGTTTGCGCCAATTACGAGAGGTAACGATTGCGTGAACGTGAGAAGCCCCGCGCTCACAAACCCAATCGTCATCAGTGTCGTCACCGAGGAAGATTGAAACAGGGTCGTCAGCATTGCGCCGAGAGTCGCCCCTGACAAAGAGCCGTCGGTGAATTGATTCAACCGATGACGCAATCGTGTACCAGCCCATTTTTTGAGCGTATCTGTCAGTAACGTCATCCCGAGTAAAAAAATCCCGATTCCACCAATCAGTGTCGCAATCTCCATCGTGTCACGCCCCTTTGCGTGTTTAATCGTCCTTCAATGTCGATAAAATCCACGATTTTTCATTCGCATAATCTTTTAAATTCAATAACACATCTTCCGGATAATAAATTTTTTCATCCGATTGTCTCGAGTTCAAAATCGACTGGACGAGCATCGACACTTCCGAAATCTCTTTGCGCTCCCCGTCATTCATCTGTAGATAAATGCCTTCATACTTCCCCTGCCCTTTGTACAAGTCATACGGTAACTGACTCAATTGATCTTCGAGCAAGTAGTATTTCGGCGGAAGTCCGATGCCTTCCATCGTCTGCCGCAACCGTTCCATATAGCGGACGCGGTTCGCTTCCGGGAAGTTTTTATATTTCAATAAACGCCGATTCACGAAACGGCTCGATAAATCGGCTAGAATCGCGTCGTCTTCTTCCATCCATTCCTGGAAATAGAAGTAGACGACCGTCTCGTCCAATTTCAAATATTGTTCGAGTGACATACCGGTGCGTTCAAAGATCGGCAAAAAGTGTTTCGGCATCATGTTAAACTCATAGCCACTCTCATAGAGTTCCTGTGCCCGCTCAAGAATCGCTTTCAAGAGGAGATCGCTCGACCGTGTCGCCGGATGAAGGTACACCTGCCAATACATTTGATAGCGACGCATAATATAATCTTCAATCGTATGCATCCCAGACTGCTTGACCACGACTTGGTCTTCATCCGGACGCAAGACACGCAACATGCGTTCTAAATCAAACTTTCCATAACTGACACCCGCAAAGTGAGCGTCGCGTAACAAATAGTCCATCCGGTCGACATCAAGCTGTGAACTGAGCATATTGACGATCAAGCGATTCGGATGCGTCTTATTGATGATGGAGGCCACTTCTTCGGCAAACCCGACACCCATCTCAGATAAAACCCTATTTACTTCGGTTTCCCCTAAAATGATGCGCTCCGTCCACACTTCATGACGAACGGAAAAGACGTGCTCGAACGCGTGCGAGAATGGACCGTGTCCGACATCGTGCAAGAGCGCTGCTGCCAACAGTAGTTCACGGTCGCGGTCGTCCCATTCCGGATACTGTTGGAACTGATCGATTAACTGGCGTGCGATTTCATATACGCCGAGCGAGTGATGAAATCGCGTGTGCTCCGCGCCATGAAACGTCAAAAAAGACGTTCCAAGTTGTTTGATACGACGCAAACGCTGAAATTCTTTCGTATTGATCAACTCCCAAATGAGGTGATCGTAAACATAAATATATCGATGTACCGGATCCTTAAATACTTTCGATCCAGATAGTTGTCCTCGAGACGAGTACATGACATGCCCTCCTACGTTTCGTTATGTTCTAGATTCGACTTCAAACGAATCGTTCCCTCCATGCTATAATGAGGAGGAAAATTTTTTGTGAAAAGGAATTAATGAATATGATCCATCCATTATTACGACAACCGAGCTATCGCATCATCGATCAGTCGAGTCTTGGCACGATGTTTCAAGCGGAACAATCGTTTGCGACCGATGATACGTTATGTTCGTCAACGCAAGAACGAGGTGCCGTCTTGCGGGCATGGGTGCACACCGATACGATTGTACTCGGAATTCAGGATGCTCGGCTGCCTCATTTGAAAGAGGGAATTCGTTACTTACATGAACATGGATTCCGTCCCGTCGTCCGAAACTCAGGCGGTTTAGCCGTGGTGCTAGACGATGACGTCCTCAACCTTTCTTTAATTTTACCAGAGAAGGACGGGATTCAAATCGACAGCGGCTATGAGGCTATGACCTCGCTCATCCAACACATGTTCCAAGACGTCACGAATGACATCGTCCCAGGTGAAGTCGTCGGCTCATACTGTCCTGGAAGTTTCGACTTGTCGATCGACGGCAAAAAGTTCGCTGGGATTTCGCAACGACGCGTCCGTGGCGGTGTCGCCGTTCAAATTTACTTGAGCGTAAGACAGAGCGGGAGCGCACGTGCTGAAATCATCCGTGACTTTTACAATCTTGCCATTCAAGGAGAAGTGACAAAGTTCACGTACCCTACCATTGTACCGGAAACGATGGCTTCGCTTGAAGACTTGCTTGGAATCCCGCTTACCGTGCAAGATGTCCTCACTCGAGCCTACCGCATTCTTTCCACTGTCAGTTCGCTCCAAAACGCGACACTGACGGCAGACGAGCAAACAATGTTCTCAAGTCAGCTCGAACGCATGTGGAAACGGAATGAACCGTTACGCGACATTGAACAACAACTAACAGAGGAGTGATTCATCCAATGTTTAAACTGATCACAGACACCGGGGCCGATTTGACACACGATCAAATCATCGAATACGGTCTTGAGATTTTACCGCTCGGTGTCATCATCGACAACGAAGAATTTTTAGACGGTGAGACGATTCAACCAAAAGAAGTATACGAAGCGATGCGGCATGGCAAGACGCCAAAGACGTTCCAAATCGAGGCGTCACGAATCGAACACTGTTTCCGTCAGCATCTCGAGGCTGGAATCCCGTTCTTATATCTCGCTTTCTCCGGAGAACTCTCCGGTACATACCAAACCGCTGTCATGGTCGGCGAAATGTTGAAAGAGGAATATCCAGACAGTACATTCACGGTTCTCGATACACGGACCGCCTCTGTCGGACAGGCATTGTTCGTCAAAACGGTCGCAGCGTATAGCCAAGACCATACGTATGAAGAAACGGTCGAGTATGCCACTTCGCTCGTCGGCAAAGTCCGCCACTTGTTCACGGTCGAATCGCTCGAATATTTGATGCGGGGCGGACGTGTCTCGAAGGCGAGTGCTTTCATCGGAGACTTGTTGACGATTTTACCGTTATTGACGGTCGAGGACGGCAAGCTCGTCCCGATTGAAAAGGTGCGTGGTCATAAAAAGGTCATGCGCCGGATGGTCGAATGGACAGTCGAATCGAAGTCGATCGTCGAGAACGGAGACCTCTTCATCGGTCATGGTGACGACCTAGAAAAAGCCGAACAGTTCGAGAAGATGGTCCGCGAACATCTCGAACCGAAGCACATCACGAAG